>CAMBHS010000136.1 GCA_945867235.1 Akkermansia muciniphila | reverse complement strand
AGTTCTCCTGAATCCACACTCGCAACCACTCGATATCTTCGGATCCAATCAGCCGTCCTTGCAATCGTTGTTTTACTTCCATCCCAGAACATTGAACCGATTTGATCCGGTAGTCCAGCCTTCTCACCAACAACTTCGGGATGCTCGGAACCCCGCCTTCCTGTATCCGAACGTCTCAGGATAAATGTCCCTGAATCCATCCCGCATCAAATTGTTGTTTCACCCTTCCTCACGGTGAAGCTAGGATGATTCCTTGTTCATCCGACACTTTCCTGAGACTGGGTTGGCCGTTCGGATGTTCGGGAGCAGAGTTGTTACACTGGTTTTTGATGAAAATCTTTTTGCATTGTAGTGTGTGGTTTTTCTTGGTTTTCAGCACCCAGCCCTTCGCTGCTGTCGCTGAAGTAATCCACGTTGGCATGGGAAGTTACACCACCGATTTTCCACCATCAGCGCAGTTGCCCCCCTCGCACATTCTGCGCACGACGAATGTTCTTGGCCCGATGCCTTCGAATGATTGGTGGTCCTCACTCGCTTGGGTCGGCGGCACTTTTGTGCAATACCCGCATCCTCTCGCGGTCAAAGTTGAACCTGCCGGCCTGCGCCTTTACTACCCTGGGTTCTCACTCCATGCCAACAAAACAGCCATTTTCGGTTCCATCCCGGAAACTAAAGTTGATTTCGTTCTCGGACATTCCGCCGTGACGAATTTTTCGAGACCCCTGGTCGATGGTTACAGTGATTGGTTTGTTGATCTTCAATTCGCCACGAACCAACACCGGTTGCGCCTTTCCTTCGGTCATGGTTCCCCCTTTGTTTATGCGGTCTATGAAAATGGACATCCGCGACTTACCTTTGCTGAAATCCCAAACCTTTGGACTCCTAATAAGGGGGAGTCTTCATTGGGCGTGACGATCCAAGGGCGGCACTACGGGCTTTTTGCCCCCAGTGGATCGTCTTGGTCTGGATCCGGGTCAACCGTCCTCACATGCGACACCCACGGCAAAGATTTTTTCAGTGCCGCTATTTTGCCGGACAACACACCCGCGACCTTCGCTCTGTTCAAACGGTATGCTCATGCCCACGTCACAGGCAGCAAGGTCGATTGGAAATACGAGCCCGCCACCGCGACGGTAACGACCCATTTTAATATCAAAACGGTGCCTCGCGAAGGGAACGAACGCGGCACGCTTTTCGCGCTTTATCCGCATCATTGGCGACATTCCCCATCGCCCCTCCTGCCGTTGCAATACAACTCCGTGCGGGGAACCATGAAATTATCGGCAGGCACCTCGTTCATGACGCAGAGTTTTTTTCCGGGGATATTACCCGCGCTGCCCGACGCGGGCGGAACTGATGCCGCGAGCATCACCGATAGTTTGCGGAGAGATTTATCCCGCGTCGAAGGGGATCCCAAGGACACCTATTGGGCCAATAAAAAACTGGCGCGCCTATCCACTCTGATCCCGATCAGCGAAATTTATGGACTCCCCGAAACCGAGGTCCTTCGTCAATCCGTGCAGACCACCGTGGAGCAGTGGCTCTCTGCCGTTGGCACCAACGGATTACCCAAGACCAGCGGCATGTTTTGTTACAATACCAACTGGGGTTCGTTGATCGGGTATCCCTCCAGTTACGGTTCCGACAAGGAACTTAACGACCACCATTTTCACTACGGTTACCTGATCAAAGCCGCCGCCGAAATTGCCCGACATGATCCCGCTTGGGGCCGATCCGACCGCTGGGGAGGCATGATTGAGCGTATCATCCGGGATTTTGCGAGTGCCGACCGAAACGATCCTCTATTTCCTCTTCTACGCAATTTCGATATTTTTGCTGGGCACACTTGGGCCAGCGGTCATGCCCAGTTCGGGGATGGAAATAATAACGAATCGTCCTCCGAATCCATGAACGCGTGGTCGGGTTTAATCCTTTGGGCAGAAGCCACCGGCAATAAGTCGCTGCGAGATCTCGGGGTCTGGCTTTACACGACAGAAATGCACGCCATTCAGGAATACTGGTTCGACGTGACCGGAGAAAATCATCCCGCGACCTACACTCCTTCCGTCATGACCATGATCTGGGGCGGCAAAAGTGCCAATGAAACCTGGTTCACTGCGGATCCCCAGTTGGTCCATGGCATCAACTGGCTTCCTATCCACGGGGGGTCGCTTTACCTCGGGCATTTTCCTGCTTACGCCGCCAAGAATTACCAAGCACTTGTGTCAGAGTTCGGGAGCGATCGCTGGAATAACTGGCCCGATATTATTTGGATGTATCGCGTATTCTCGGATGCAGACGACGCCATCCGACTTTTCAGCCAAGCCCCATCCACCTTGAAACTGGAGGACGGCAATAGTTGGACCAACGCACGCCATTGGATTTACAACCTCAAAAAACTTGGGTTGCCCAATCCTGCCATCACGGCAAGCCAACCTTTAGCCACCGTTTTTCGCAATGGATCCACAAATACCTACGTCGTTTACAGCTCCACCCCAACCCCTAGCACGGTGCGGTTTTCAGATGGACAAAAGGTCTCCGTGAACTCCAAGGGTTACACCCTTCAACGCAGCGCGCGTTGATACATCAGGAAAATCCGCCCGCTCCGCTGCTCAACGCTTGGCCGAAGACCGTTCGTTGATCCACGTAATATCACGGCTTTTTGGAGCCGAAAATCCATTGTATTGGCTGTATTTCACTTTGACTTTGGTGGAGGGCTCCTGCCATTTTTTGATTTCGCTATGACCATCCGCAAAACTAAATCCGCACGCCCCGTTATGATAACTCGCCGGTAGATCCACCCACGCGTTGGGATCCTGCACGTTCATAATCTCCCAGCCGTCATTGATGCTGTCGGGATGTTCATCATTCATGATCCACAAATTGCTTGGGCTGGGGCGGATCACGTCCGTCGTCTTATTGTAGTTGAAATACCCGGGATACCATGTCGATCCCGTGGACGCCTTGCTGTAGGCTCCCCCCTCCACAAACCCGTTCATCGCCACACTGCGCACCCGCAATTGGGATCCCCCCGCTCTTTTGATCGGATGGGTATCGGCGGGACAACGATAAATCCCGACATCTTTTGAGTATTTTCCCAGTTTTGCATTCCTCAGGAACAGCAAATTAGTGTTGTCCGTATTGGCCGGAGACCAATCAACCCAACCCGCCACCCAACTCGCGTGCACATCCTTCGTCCCACCGTTGAGATTCGGCGGATACCAATCATTGCAATCCCCCGCATACAGGAAAATCGCGAGCCCCAACTGTTTCGTGTTGCTCATGCAGAGAATGCCCTGAGCCTTGGTTTTCGCCTTGGCTAGCGCAGGCAATAACATCCCGGCGAGAATGGCGATGATGGCAATGACGACGAGAAGTTCAATGAGGGTGAATCCACGTCTTGTCAGGCTCTTACGAGCATTAAAAAGTATCTTCATGGGAATTCGATTGGGATTTGTCCCGCACATAACATGTTTTCCAAAAATAAAGCAAACCTTTTTTGGAAATATATTAAAAACCACACAACAAGCTCAGAAAGGAGCCAACCCGCGCTCAGAACTCACGGCTAATGGATCAGCTCAACCAACCCACTGGTTGCTGTGAACGGATTAAATTTTGACCCATCAATTTTGCCGAAACAGCCAATGCCAAAGTGCGTCAATCTTGGGTCGTCACCATCACGACCAGCGATGACACGGGCATGGAGAACCCTCCGTGGGAAATTTCGGAACGCTTTGTCTTGGTAATCTAACAGGGTGAAAAGTGAGCAAGAAGAAGGAATAATTGTCGTTGACCAGTAAGCCCCAATCCTTCACCTACACCATTACGGCCACCGAATCGCCGACCTCCTTTGGAACCGCGAATCTGCCTCCGGGCTTGAGCCTCGATCCAACCACCGGCGTGATCTCCGGCACACCCACAACCCTAGGCATCACCACGATCACGCTCTCGGCTATCAAGGAAGGGGGCAAGGGAAATCAATCGCTGACCTTGACCGTCAACTCGCCACCGAAACTAACGATTCGTTACGACATTGCCGCGAACGGGTTTGCTTTGCACTTTCAGGCCAATAAGACCGATGAGAATGTGATCGAATACTCGACCGACTTCAAAACGTGGACTCCGCTAGGAACCAAGGGTGTCGGGGAAACGGACTTGTATGTAGAGAATCCACCGGAGGTGAACACCCCCTACCGCTTCTACCGAGCGATCAAACGGTAGCCATCGCCAAAGACCCGAGCCTCAAGGGGGGACATAAGGCAACTCGGGCGACGGCTTAGGTTCGATGGGGTGGTGTATTTACTGAGTCAATTGCATCTTGAGTCCGGTCGGCTCACGGTAGCGGAAGGTCTTTCTGTGTCCACCTCGCCTCGGTTTCCGGTGTGCGGGATTCAATTGGATAATCGTCCTAAAACGCATTCCTATGACGTATGACACACAGGTGTTTGTGCGAAAAAAGAATTCGCACGCAAATGGAAAACGCAGGTGAACAGGTGTCCCCCGTATTGGTGATAAGGTTTTAATTAAAAATTACTTGCACACCCATGGAGATGCAGTAGGGGTAGTAATGTTACGCCAAAATTTCCCACCCATTATTCTATGAAAAAAGCCATTGCGTACCTTGTTTTCTGTTTATTGGTGGGTCTTGTTTTCTGTCCGGAGGCGGAGGGGGTAATGGCGGTGACCATTACCAGTGCCGCGCAACGACCGGGTACTGGGTTTGTGGAAATTCAATATGACATTACGGGGGTGTCGGTTGCAGTGGACGTCCGAATCCGGGGTTCGCATGATGGTGGGGTGACTTGGACGGTGCCGATGCCGCCGACTAGCCTGAGTGGAGCTATTGGGACTGTAAGTCTTCCGAGGCCTGGTCTTATGATAACTTGGGACGCGGGGACATCCTGGCCCGCAAGGAGATCAGAGATATCTTTCATGATCTCGGTGCTTGGGCCTTCCGCCGGTGGTGTTGGGTACATCCCTGCTGGAAGATTTTTCATGGGGGATAGTGTGTTTGGGACGCCTCCTCCTGGGACTCCTCCAGACCCGATCCTTGATGCCCCGGTTCATTTGGTGTTTGTTAGTGCCTTCTACATGGCGCAGAACCTGACGACAAAAAGGGAATGGGATACGGTTAGGTCGTGGGGGGGAGGTGGGGGGCGCGGCTACACGGACTTGTCTGTAGGTAGTGTGTCAGGTTCTCCGAAGCCGCCGAACCACCCGGTGTATGATGTGACGTGGTTTGATGCGGTGAAGTGGTGTAATGCACGGAGCGAGCAGGAGGGGTTGACGCCGTGTTACCAGGTCGGAGGAGTGGTGATGAGGACAGGGGAGACGGCCCCGACGGTGAACTGGACAGCGAACGGGTATCGGCTGCCGACGGAGGCGGAGTGGGAGAAGGCGGCACGAGGAGGTTCCATTGGAAGACGATTTCCGTGGGGCGATACCATTAGACACAGCCAGGCGAATTATTTCAGCGACAGCAGCTATTGGTACGACCTGAGTTTGACGCCTGGGTATCATCCGGACTACGATGACCACACCCCTCTTGGTATTGCCCTATATCCATTCACGTCGCCGGTGGGAGATTTACCGCGGAACGGATATGGACTCTACGACATGGTTGGGAATTTATGGCAGTGGTGTTGGGATCCTTATGGACCGTATGTGCTAAGCCCAGGAGGCACTACATTCGATCCTAGAGGGGTTCCAGTGGATCCTACCGTCCTAGATCGTGTGATGCCCCGGGTGCAACGGGGAAGCAGTTGGACCTCCTTCGCACCTTACTGCCGTGTCGCGGTCCGCCACCCCATCCCCTCGGATTGGCACGGACTGGAGTGGGGATTCCGCGTTGCCCGCTCTAACACCGGCCCCATCCAGGCCTCGGCGGAAGCAAAGTGCATCGTTGACACCCGCCAATTCAGCCGCTTTGCCTTCCGTGGTTACCCCTTCGAGCACCCCCCTGAGACCAACAATGCGTCGGCGCGATTCGCTGCCGTCGGTCTGCCGGAGGGCTTAAGCCTCAATCCAGAAACCGGCATTATCTCGGGCATTCCCACAACCCTAGGCATCTACTCAATCACGTTCTCCACCATCGATGCAGGCGGCACAAAGAACGAGACATTTACCTTGCCCGTCATCCTGCCTCCGATATTGAGCATTCATCCTAAATCCGGCAATTGGAAGTAAAGCTCCGCCCGCACACCTTGATTAAATTCGAGTGTTGGAGTTTTTTGGTTGGATTTTTGGGCAGGAGGGATTGGTTTCATCCACTTCCTCCAAGCAATGCGGTAGTTTGCTGACGGAATG
>CAMBHS010000135.1 GCA_945867235.1 Akkermansia muciniphila | reverse complement strand
AATCTGGCCGGCCTGCTCAAGCAAGGACTGTGGTGAGATGGAATCATTCATGATGAGCAAAGTATATCGAATGCTATATATGAAAGCCACAAAAAAAACCGAAACCAACCCGTTCGAAGATTTTCGAAGATTTTCGTCATGCACCCTTTGTCCCACTTAATTTTTCAACTCAACGGATCATCCTCTTTGAAGGAACCTCCCCGCTAATAAGATCGATTGCGGAGAAAAACAAAATTGTTGGTGCAATCGGCACGATTATGGCTTGATAGGATTGGGAATTGAGATCGTTCATAAATAATTCAGAAATGAGTCGTTTGCAATTAGGCGAAATAGGCATGCTTAATAAGCTCTGCATTGTATGATCCAGAGTCGTTTACATGTTTTATACAGTGGTCGTGTGCAGAATGTTGGCTTTCGTTACACAACAAAAAAAACTGCTTTAGGCTATGAAGTAAGGGGTTCCATCCGTAACTTGTCGGACGGAAAAGTTGAACTGGTTTGTGAAGGGGTAAAAGAGGAATTGGAAGCATTCCTCATTGGGATACGGGAAAGCGGATTAGGTCGATTTATTCGACAAGAGGAGATTTCTTGGGAGATTTCTAGAAATGAATTTAAGGGATTTGAGATAAGTAGTTAAGGTTTTGCAGGACGACGATGAAGTACGCAATTATAGCAGATATCCACGCCAATCTTGAGGCTTTAGAAGTGGTGCTTGATGACATCAAGGCACAGCAATGCACGCATATCGCGTGCCTAGGTGATGTTGTCGGTTACAATGCAAACCCAAAGGAATGCCTAGATATTATTAGGGATTTGAACATTCCCTGTGTCAAAGGCAACCATGACGAGTACTGCTCAACTGAAGTAGGCTTGGAAGGATTTAATCCTCTGGCGGAAGAGGCGATTCAATGGACGCGAGAACAATTGACCGAAGTGGATCGCCAATGGTTGCGGGATCTCAAATACATCCGCATGGTGTCGAGTTTCACCCTAGTTCACGCCACATTGGATGGTCCGCAACGTTGGGGCTACGTTTTCGATAAGCTAGCCGCAGCAGCCAGTTTTACTTACCAAACCACGAGTGTCTGTTTTTTTGGTCATACCCATGTTCCGCTCGCTTTTGTTCGCGATACAGCGGTTAGAGGTGGAACGTATTCCAAATTCAAAACTGAACCCGGTAAGAAGTATTTCGTCAATGTAGGGAGCGTCGGACAATCTCGGGACGGAGTGGCCAAAGCGACCTACGTCATCTTTAATATGATCGAAGGTTCTATTGAGCTACGTCGGTTGGATTACGACATGGCAACAGCCCAGAAAAAAATTATTGCTGCAGGACTTCCACAACGACTTGCCGATCGACTCGCTGAAGGAAGGTAGTCCAACGCAAGTTTCAATCGCCACACTGGAGCATTTAGGAACCAGTCAGGGTTTTTGTGATTAAAACGGATGCGGACTCCCCAACATTGGTCTGCGTGGATTGAAGATGTAGCTGACGTCCGTGACTCTCACTGCCAATGAATGGCGACCCAAGGAGTGGGCTTGGCTTTTCGAAAGCAGTTCTTTCCCTTTCCTGCCAACGCTTCTTCCGGATTGGGAACGCCGTGGAAAACAATGATTCGTGCGCCATTAGGAATTTGCGGCACACGGAGGAGATTCATCGGGAATATAGGGAGGCAACTGTGTTTGAAGCTGACACACCAATCCTTGGGCCAATAAGTTAAAAGGCCCTGTCGATGCATCTCGCGGCTTAAAAAAACCTGATCGCTACTGTCCGAAGATATGACTTTGTGGCTGGTCGCGAGAAACTTGGCGTAAATATCGGGATGGGCGTTGGCCTGGAAGCGATAAACAGATGAGTTACCGGTGATTCTCCACGGACGTGCCCAATCATGGATAATACAAAACTTCCCAGGGTGATCAAAAAAGCAATCGATTGAATCGACTATCACCAAATCAACATCCAAGAAAAGCGTTGGACCCACAAGATTTTCCAACGGAGAGGTAAACGTGGAAAGTTTGCGCCACCCTCCTCTTTTATCATCCGCCAAATCCATTATTGGCAGAGGAAGGATTTCCACACCGGAGCCAATTCCCTCCGAATTATCAGTGAAACAGACGAAACGATGCTGTAGACTGAGATGTCGCGCAACCATGGATCGGAGGCGGTTCACATACTCGGGCCCGAATTTCGTGCCCCACTTCATGCAGATAATATTGACCAAGCAAGTGAAGTGTAATGGGGTTCCAATGACTGCCAAGGGGGAAAAAATATCCTCCGAAAAACCGCGTATCGCCTTGATGTCGATCACCTGGCGGTTGGGGGGATCGTTAATCTCGGAAATTACCGAAACCGACGTCCACTGGAAATTCGTGGGTGCGGACCGCAGTCATCACTTCTTGAAGATCGTCCCTGCTTTTGCCTGTCACCCTGATTTGATCACCAAGAATTTGGGTGGTTACTTTTGATTTTGAATCTCGAATAAACTGCGTGATTTCCTTCGCGACCACGGATTCGATCCCTTGCTTTATTTTAATCACTTGGCGTGCGTGACCCAATGGAGAAAAATCCGGCTCTCCTTTATCCACATTCTTGAGACTGATATTTCGCTTGGCTAATTTCCCGATCACAATCTCGTGCAAAGCGGTCATCTTAAACTTATTTTCAGCCGTAAGTTTGATTTCATTTTTCTCTAGGATAATTTCGGCCTTCGATCCTTTGAAGTCGAACCGATTGACGAGTTCCTTCTTTGCTTGGTTGATGGCATTCTCGACTTCCATCGAGTTTACTTCCGAGGTGATGTCAAAAGATGGCATGAACGAATTCTAAGGGATCAACCCGTGGAATGAAAGAATTAGGTCGGCTCTGAACTTAGGCCTCTCGCGTGATGAGACAGCCGTTTGCTTTCTCTCCACGCATTGATTCGATCTAATACAACAGCGATAATAACCACGGCACCGATAATGATTTGGCTGTAGTTTTGATCGATTCTCAAAATGACAATGCCACTACTGATCATCTGAATGATTAAGGCACCCAGAATCGCTCCGAGTGCGGTGCCTTTTCCTCCTGCCAAACTTGCTCCACCAATCACCGCAGCAGCAATCACATTTAGTTCATAACCCTGTCCATCGCCTGAGGTTGCTGCTCCGTAGTAGCCCAACGACAGGACGGCAGATAACCCAGCTACAAAACCCGAAATCACAAATACTGCAAGTTTCACGCGTTCGACTCGAATACCGCTAAAACGACTGGCCAATTCATTACCCCCGATGGCGTAAACACGACGACCAACAGCCAATTGGACTAGAAAAACAGTTCCAACAACACCCACAGCTACAGTCAATAATAGTGGGACTATGCTGAGTCCTTCACCTAATTCCCATTGAACCGAATTGCGAAAAACTTCAGGAAATCCACCAATCGATTGACCGTTGGTCAGGACGAAAGCAATCCCGCGAAAGATCGCCATTGTCCCGAGGGTAATAATGAATGGATGCACCTTTAACGCAACGATCATGCCCCCATTAAGTAGTCCGCATAAAGTAGCAGTGCCCACGCAGGCTGTGAGGCCAAGGGCGACCGTCAACAGAGTTGAAGTTTGTCCGCGCATCCCATCAGGATTCACTTGATGCAATACCATCGCCCCAACAACGGATGCCAAGGCATAAATGGCTCCGACGGACAGATCAATTCCGCCTGATATAATAACGATGGTCGCACCGACCGCCATGATCGCGATAAAGCTGGTGTCTTTGGCGAGTTGGGTGAGATTTTTCGCGTTTAAAAACGTGTTCCGTGTAACCGTGACCGGTTCCTGTTCTCCTTGGGCATTCGTGAAAAAAACTCGTTCACGCAATCCGTCTGCGTTGGTTTGAAAAACAGGGACTTTGACGGATCCTCCAAAAACTGTGAGTAACAATCCCAGAAAAATAATCACCCCCACCAACCCTGCCTCCTGATAGCGGAATAAAGTTGTTAGGAATCGATTAACCTCGGTTATTTTGGGAGCCATAATGGTAATGATTTCCTAGCTGTAAAACTGTTTTTGAAGCTTAAGGCGATGAAATCGTTTTAAGAATCCAAGCATAAACAAACGCAGATTCTTTAAGGTGATCATAACGACCCGAGGCTCCGCCATGTCCAGCGTTCATGTTAATTTTGAATAACAACTCGTTAGAATCTGTTTTAGTTGCCCTTAGTTTGGCTGTATACTTGGCGGGCTCCCAATACATGACCTGACTGTCATTGAACCCAGTTTTAACAAGTATAGAAGGGTAATTCCTTGGAACGATATTGGTGTAAGGACAATATGTTTTCATGTAGTCATATTCCTCCTTTTTCTTTGGATTACCCCATTCCTCGAATTCAGAAACAGTTAAGGGAAGCGTCTCGTCCAACATGGTGTTGATGACGTCAACAAAAGGCACCATGGCTACGACGCCCTTAAAAAGGTCAGAGCGAAGATTCGTGACCGCGCCCATCAGCAAGCCCCCTGCACTACCGCCGATAATAACTAGTCTATCCTGACTTGTGTATTTATTGGCGATCAAATACTCAGCGACCGCAATAAAATCGGTGAACGTCGTTTTTTTCTGCATCATCCGACCCGCATCGTGCCACGGTTTTCCAAGCTCACCCCCGCCTCGAATGTGCGCATAGGCGATGACCAAACCTCGATCCAAAAGGCTCAGGCGAGCAGTTGAAAAGTTCACGTCTTCCGAAATTCCGTAGGAACCGTAACCCTGTAGAAGCAGTGGAGTTCGTCCATCCAGTTGAACCGATTTTTTATATACGATTGAGATCGGAACTTGAACCCCGTCCGCGGCCTTTGCATGCAATCGCTGGGTAACATATTCAGATGGGGTATACCCCCCTGGCACCTCCTGTCGTTTCAACAATGTGCTCGTCCCTGAATTCAGATTGAAGTCGTAAGTTGAATTTGGGGTAACCAAAGATTCGTAATGATAACGATAGGCAGAGACTTTCCACTCCGAGTTTTCTGCAGGCGAAACATCGTAAACTGATTCAGGGAATGGGATGACCTGGATGCGACCTGTTCCAAAATCGATCACTCGTAATTTTGGCAACCCATTCTCTCTCTCGATCGCAACGTAAAATGACTCAAATAACTCAAAGCCCGATAGCATGACATTAGGTCGATGCGGAATGACGACAGACCAATTTGAAGATTGCGGAGTAGCGACTGGGGCAGAGACCAGTTGAAAGTTACGTCCTGCTTTATTGGATCGAATAAACAAATTATCCCCGTGGTGGTCAACATCGTATTCATGATCCTTTTCACGTGGTAACACGACCTTCCACTCCCCCTTCGGTTGATGAGCGAGAAGGTAGCGGTATTCCGCCGAGGTTTTACTTGTCGAACCTAGGAACAGATAATCACGACTACGCGAACGCCCGACCCCAAGGTCAAACATTTCATCTTTTTCTTCATAAATGAGAGTGTCAGCATCCCTTACACCCATTTGATGGCGAAACAGTTTGTATTGACGTTTGGCGTCGTCTTCGACGGTGTAGAACAACGTTTTATTATCCGCCGCCCAAGCGATCGAATCGGTCTTTTCAATCTTTTCAATGCTTAACTTACCGGTTTTCAAATTCTTGATGTAAAGGGTGTATTGACGGTAGCCCGTTGTATCGAGTGAATAGGCTAGGAAATGTCCGTCATCACTTACACTCAGAGTGCCAAGCCCTAAGTATTTGAGACCACGAGCGAGCTTGTTCAAATCCAAGATGACCTCCTCTCGAGCTTCAAGGTTTTGGTATTTGCGACAGAAGACTGGATACTGTTTTCCTTTCTGTGTGCGCTTATAATAATACCAATCGCCATTCCGATATGGAACCGTCAGATCAGACTCTTTAATCCTCGAGACCATTTCCTTGTAAAGTTTGCCTTGCAGCGGACGGGTGGGCTTCATCACAGCTTCCGCATAGGAATCCTCAGCTTTGAGGTAGGCAACCACCTCACTATTGGTTTTGCCGCGCAACCAATGATAGTTGTCAACTCGGTGGTCCCCATGAATCACGTCGCTTTTGGGAATGATTTTAGCAATGGGGTATTGAGGAGGAGCGGCGGCGAGTCCTCGAGCGGTACACAACATGCAGAGAAAAATAGTGATGAGGTTATTCATGACAAGGAGGTTTTTCGCCTCGTTGGTCAGGTTATGACTCTGCTCTTATAAGTCAACCCGTGCGAACCTGCCTCGGGGGGTGTGATTAAAAGTGGGTGAAAGAAAGCTGCAGTTTTTTGAAGAATAGACTTGTACTATTGAGACTAAGTCTCAATTAGAGTAGGGATGCGAAAGAACACATCGC
>CAMBHS010000134.1 GCA_945867235.1 Akkermansia muciniphila | reverse complement strand
TTGTCTGGACCGCCACGATCGAATCTATTCAACAAAAACTCACCCGTTGCCGCCAAACTCTCGAGCAAATCCAGCCCAACTGCACCCAACCGCGCAATAGAAGAACCAAGAAACCCCTGTCCAGTTAATTCTTGGACACTACACTAGGCAATCAACTAACGCCGACCCACAATAATAGTCAATAGTTTTTTTTATTTTTATTTTATGGGGCTTCTTTCCCCCTTTCAAAAGACCAATAAAAAGTATTCCAACATTTCTCACCAATCGTTCCAACACCCCCCGGACACTCTAAAGCGTGGACCCCAAACGCAAACACTCTGATGCCGAACGGTTGGTGTTTGCACGCGGGTTTACTCTTTTCATTAGGCAGGCGTGATGAACTATTTAACTTCCGCGAGAATGGTTGATCACTTTAGGATCCTGGTTTAGCTTGGGGGATGCCTTGTTTCTTTGCTTGGTTTGCTTTGATTTGCACCACGGCTTTTCTAGACGCGGCTCCGATTCGGGTCGTTGTCTGGGATGAGCAACAACCCGCCCAAAAACCGGCCTACACGAACTTCCTCGGGAATGCCATCGCCGCCCATCTCCGCACGCAACCGGGGCTCACCGTCACTTCGGTCAATTTTGACGACCCGGAGCAAGGGCTTTCCCAGGCCGTGCTGGACGCGTGCGAGGTCCTGATCTGGTGGGGACATGTCAAAAATGGCCAAATCCAGCCTGAGAAGGCTCGGTCCATCGTCAAACGCATTCAATCGGGCCAACTCTCATTGATCGCTCTGCACTCCGCTCATTGGGCGGAACCTTTCGTCCAAGCCATGCGCGAACGGGCGATATCCGATGCCCTCAACTCAATTCCGGGTCTGAAGCTGTCCGATTTGGAACTCGTGACTCCGGAGCGGTTTCGCGTCCCAAAGACCACGGAACCTCTCACCCCGCGACTCGAAGAAACCGGCACACGCGACGGCCGAAAAACCTACCGGCTCACCCTCCCCAACTGCGTTTTTCCCCATTACCGCGCCGACGGGGCACCCAGCCATGTCACCACGCTGATCCCCTCGCATCCTATCGCCAAAGGGATCCCTACCCATTTCGACATCCCCCAAACGGAGATGTATAATGATCCGTTCCATGTCCCCAAACCTGACCTCGTTCTATTCCAGGAAAACTGGGATAAAGGCGAATCCTTCCGAAGCGGCGCGATCTGGAATGTTGGCAAAGGGAAGGTGTTCTACTTTCGCCCCGGTCACGAAACCTACCCGATCTACACCCAACCTATCCCGCTGCGAATCCTCGCGAATGCCGTCCAATGGCTCGGCTCGAAATAACGCCCTCTGATTTCAGATCGAGTCATAATGACTCTATGCCTAGGATTTAAGTCGGGTCGAATTACGCCTTAAACTGCTTGTTAACAACAGTTTACAATTATTGTGCTCCGCCCGAGTTTCCTGAATCAACCCTAGTTAATTGGACGGTTCCGTCGTTTGGTCGAACTCCTCAGCATCCATCCCGCAGCTGGATTGAATCGGGATTTCCGAGGGGATCGGTCCGCGTTTCATCGAGACCATCACCAAGGAAACATCGGCTGGAGTGACGCCGGATATCCGTGCGGCCTGCCCGAGTGTCGCGGGTCGAATCTGGATTAGTTTCTGGCGGGCTTCCTTACGCAAACTCGGCACGTTTTCGTAGTTCAACCAATCGGGAATTCGCTTTTCCTCCATCGTTTTGAACCGTTCGACCTCGATTTCTTGCCGGTCGATATACCCCTCATATTTAATATGGATCTCCACCTGTTGGATGACTTCCGGCGAGAGGGTGTCGTCCTGGCTGGGTAAATCGCGATAGGTGATTTCCGTTCGACGGAGCATTTGCGCCAAAGTGCCGGAACTCGTCCGCGTGGTCTCGATCCGAGTCATTTCCCGTTGGATGATTTCGGTTTTCCGAATAAAAATTCGATAATTGCGCTCTGGCAATAGCCCGAGGTCGAACCCGATCTGGGACAGGCGAAGGTCGGCATTATCCTGCCGGAGCAACAATCGGTATTCGGCACGTGAGGTAAACATCCTGTAAGGTTCCACGGTGCCTTTGGTGACTAAATCGTCGATCAACACCCCGATGTAAGCTTGATCCCGCCGCAGGATCAGGGGTTCCAGACCCTTGACCCGCAGCGCGGCATTGATCCCCGCCATCAATCCTTGAGCCCCGGCCTCCTCGTAACCGGAGGTGCCATTGATCTGACCCGCACAGAACAGGTTTCGGCAGGGTTTCGTTTCTAACCAGGGATGGAGTTGGGTGGGAAAGGCAAAATCATATTCGACGGCGTAGGCTGGGCGGAGAATTTCCGCGTTTTCGCATCCGAGAATCGTGCGAACCAAGGGCACCTGAACATCAATCGGAAGGCAGGTCGAAAAACCATTCACATAAATCTCCTCGGTGGAGATCCCTTCCGGTTCAAGAAAGATTTGGTGGCGTTCCTTTTCGGGGAATTTCACGATTTTATCCTCGATAGAAGGACAGTAGCGTGGGCCTATCCCCTCGATCACCCCGGAATACATGGGGGATTTATGGATATTTTCACGAATCGTGGTCGCCGTGGCGTCCGATGTGAAGGTGATATGGCAGGGAAGTTGCCCTTGGATACGGTCTAAAATGGAACCGGGAGGGTATTTTCCCGCTGAATGACCCACATCCATCGGATTGATGCCCGAATGTTCCACGTGGAACAAATCCTCCTTCCAATAGGTGAAATAGGGAATGGGTTCATCTCCCGGTTGGCTTTGCAATTTGCTAAAGTCAATGGAACGCCGTGATAAACGGGGTGGGGTACCGGTTTTTAGGCGTCCCAACTCCAAACCCACCTCACGCAAACTACTCGACAGACCCAAAGCCGCCGATTCACCCGCTCGCCCCCCCTGTTGTTGGTTCGACCCAATATGCATCAACCCTCTCAGGAAGGTGCCTGTGGTGATGATTACGGTTTTGGCGAGGTATTGGACATCCAATGTGGTCTCAATTCCGAAGACTTGACCGTCTCGATGCAATAATTTGTTCGCCTGGCCTTGTTTGCAATCCAAGTTCTCCTGACGTTCACAGATCCACTTCAGACGGAATTGGTAGGCTTTTTTATCGCATTGCGCTCGAGGTGCCCAGACAGAGGGCCCTTTTTTAGTGTTCAACATGCGGAACTGGAGCCCCGTCATATCGGTCGCCTTCCCCATCTCGCCTCCTAGAGCGTCGATCTCGCGTGTTAAATGCCCTTTCGCCAAGCCGCCAATCGCCGGATTACAGGACATTTGCCCAATCGTATCGAGATTGATGGAAAGCAATAATGTCCGGCACCCCATTCGGGAAGCCGCCAACGCCGCCTCCACACCGGCATGTCCCGCACCTAGGACGATGACATCATAAGTTATTGGATGAACAAACATTGGGTTTAGGTGAGTTCGATTGTCATTGAGTTACAAATGTTCCACGTGGAACATTCATGGTACTTTCGCTCCGGCTGCTTTCGGTTGATGGAATTTAATTTGAGCCGCGCCAGGGCCGTCGATTTTGCCCAACCTCCCCGAAAAGGACAGACGCTCGCCTAACTTGAAAATGGTTTCCGCATGGTCCGGGGCTCCGATCCCACGGGCGATCTCTTCTGGAGTAAAGTCACGCCCGGCATTTGCATTCAGGAACTCGAAAATACGTCGTTGAATCTCTAAAACCTTGCCAGCGGCTTTTTTACCACCCTCGACCCCCGGTTGGTGATACGCGTTGACTTGGATCAACTGGGCATAAAAACCGACCGCTCGTTCGTATAGGGCTATCAACATGCCTATCGTATAGGCGTTGACTGCGGGAATGGTCAGGGTGATGGATTGGCGGCCATTCTGATAAAGTGCTTCCCGGGTGCCGAGAAAAAATCCTTGGAGATAATCGCCACTCGTGAACCCGGGATCGATCTCGATGCTTTCGCCTTTGCGATCCTGAAGCACTTCAATAAAGGTGACGAAAAAATTGTTCAATCCGTCGCGCAACTGTTGAATGTAGGCATGTTGATCCGTGGCTCCTTTATTCCCATAAACAGCAATCCCTTGGTGAACTTTGTTTCCCGCTAGGTCCAGTTCCTTACCCAGGGATTCCATGATGAGTTGCTGTAAATACTTGGAAAACAACTCCAACCGATCTTTGTAGGGAAGGAGAACCATGTCTTTTTTTCCGCATCCTTCGCCGATCAGATACCACGCTACGGCCAGTTGCATCGCTGGATTTGCCGTGTAATTGGGGGCACGCGTCACGGTGTCTGTATCACGGGAACCTTGCATAAATGACTGTATATCAATGCCTTGCAATGCCATTGGGAGCAATCCAACCGCCGAAGTGAGGCTGGTTCTTCCGCCCACCCAATCCCACATCGGAAACCGGGCGATCCAACCATCGGCTCGTGCCAATTGATCCAATTCACTCTCTACGCCGGTAACCGCCACGGCCTGTTTGCTAAAATCAAGACCCGCCATTTCCATGGCATGTTTCGTCTCGATCATTCCGTTGCGAGTCTCTTTAGTGCTACCGGATTTTGAGATCACGACGACCAAGGTTCGGCTCAAAACGGGTTGCAATCGACTGAGCACCCAATCCATTCCGTCGGGATCCGTGTTATCGAAAAAGGAGACTTCCATGCGATCCGATCCGGAGCGCAGGGCTTGATTGACAAATTGGGGACCAAGCGCGGACCCACCGATTCCAATCAGGAGCAGGTGGGTAAACGATCCGGCGGGGGCAGTAATTATGCCTGCGTGAATATCTTTAGTGAATTGTATTATTGTAGTCTTTAATTCATTAATGCAATTTTTTATATCTGACGAAGGGGCTAATTCGGGTTGACGGAGCCAATAATGCCCCACCATGCGGTTTTCATCAGGATTTGCGATAGAACCTGATTCGAGTTCTGCCATGGCAGAAAAAGCCTTTTGGATGAGCGGTTGTAACGAATGGATCGCCGGATGGTCAACGCAGGTGCGGCTGAGGTCGAGACTGAGGCCGAGGGTAGGGAAATCGGTGTGAAATTGTTGAAAACGATTCCAAAGTTGAGCGGGCGATAAATTCATAAAAGGGCTCGAGGCCTAAGGGGAGTATAAACAGAAAGGCGAAATTCGCAACGCGGGGATTAAGTGGCGGGGATGAAGCGCTGGAAAAGCTGGGCAACCAAGAATAACGCGATTAACGCGATGGCGATATGAGGGGGACCCCCAGCGAGGGCGAGGAGATCAATGAGAACAATGCCGGAGAGCAGTTGGGAAACCGTGCGGCCGACCTGGGGCGGGTTCGATCCATAGGTTTTCCGGAGGGACTGAACGATCCATAGACCCGCGGCGAGCATCATGACGTGGGTGGGACGAGCGAATTCCGCCGCGTTGGCATACCACGCAAGCACGAAGGGAGCCACCAGCAAGAGACAAGGCCAATAACGCAGGGGACCGGACTGACTTTCCTTTTTTGCAACATAGCTGAGGCCAACAATATAGGCGGCGAGAACGGTGGCAGCCCATAACGTAAAACCCGTAACTCCCTCCGGCCCAGTGCTTGCCGCCATGAGAAACAGGAAGAACCGGCAAAGACCCATGAGGACAGGAGACCATGAGATGGATTTATGAAAGGCATCGTAAACGACGATGGAAAGAGCGAGGGCGATGCCGAAACCCAAGGTATTGAGAGAGAAAAAAGCCAGTGGAACAACACCCACCGAAAGAAGGGTCCATCCCCAAGTTCGGACATGGGAAAGCGGGATGCGACCGGAAGGGATCGGGCGTTCGGGGCGAAATTGGCGATCGAAATGAAAATCCATCGCGTCGTTTAAAAACATCCCCCCGCAATAGAGAGCGGTGGCGGCACCGCATAGAATGAGTAAAAGAGGGATGGAATCGCCTTCCGCCAACCACCAACCCGCGATGCAATTCGACCACACGGTGGGTAGATTGGAGATGCGCCCCAAGATCAGGAGAGAGTGCAGATAAGATTTCCAGCTGGGTGTCATGAATAATGAACGCTCACAATCTAGGGAACACAGGCCACAAATAGTATGATATCCTACGGAAAAACCCGCCCTTGAAGGGCGGGTTTTGCGATTCCAACTAACCGAGAACCTAAATTTACTTCACGCGGCTTGTGTGCTCGCGCATCCATTGACCATCGGGGTCTTTGCCGGACATCGTGCCGTTGAACCCAGCATCAGCGACGGCTTTTTGTTTGGCTGATTTCCGCCATTTCTTGATTTCAGAATGACCGTCAGCAAAGGAAAACCCGCCCGCCCCGTTGTGGTAACTCCCAGGCATATCCACCCAGCTTGTCGCCGAAGGACCGCTGCCCATAGGGTTGAAGAAACCAGCGTCATTCATGCTGCCGGGATGTTCATCGAGATAAAC
>CAMBHS010000133.1 GCA_945867235.1 Akkermansia muciniphila | reverse complement strand
GTATAAGGAGGGATTTGCTGCCAACATGCTTGTCATTAAGGGGCACGAAGCGACGATGAAAAACATTCGCATCGAGCTTAAAAAAGAAATGTTCCAAGTTTAGATTGCATCCGCAGGCTTGGAATTCCCCAATGCCTGCGGGTTTGTGTTTGATTACCACGACAGTCCGGTCACGTTCCTGAGGTGATTATCCTATGGGTACCGATTCCTCCACGCCACGCAACCCCCAGGTTCGAACATTTGAAACTCGCCCACGAACCACTTGGGAAGTTGTCGCTCGTGTTTGGGTTTATTTGAAACCCTACCGATTGCTGGCGGCGGCAACGATGGGGTGTGCGATACTGAGTTTGGCGGCTTCTTTTGCTTTCCCGTGGTTGACCCAGTATGTGATCGACGATGTCATCCGGAGTCATCATCCCGAACTGTTGACCCGTGCCATGCTGGGGTTGATCGGTGCGTTTTTGGTGCGCGACCTTTTCAACAGCCTTCGCATCTGGATCAACAATACGTTCGAACAGAATGTTATTTTCGATATGCGGCGCGAGGTTTACGCGAGGTTGCAGCGATTGCCCGTGGGGTATTTCGATCAACGTGCCTCGGGCGACTTGATGACGCGTGTGATCGAGGATGTGAACGCTGTAGAACGGGTGTTGATCGATGGCACCGAGCAAGGCACGGTGGCCGTGTTAAGCATTATCGGGGTGTTGATCATTATGTTCTCTCGCAATCCTGTTTTGGCATGGGTGGCGTTGATTCCGCTTCCGTTGCTTGCGGTCGGCACACTGTGTTACACGCTGACCGCGCACCGGCGTTACCGGTTGCAACGCGAAGCTTCCAGTGCCATGAACGCCTTGCTGATGGACAATCTCCAAGGGGTGCGACAGATCAAAGCCTTCTCGCGAGAAGGACACGAGGATTCACGTTTTTCAGAACGAGCGGACGATCTCCGTAAGGGCTCATTGGCGGTGATGCGCGTGTGGGCCTGGTATTCTCCGGCGATGGCGTTTGCCGGAGCACTGGGGATGGCGATGGTGCTTTGGGTTGGTGGGACACACGTCCTAGATGAGCGCATGTCATTGGGTAATCTCGTGGGTTTTTTGTTTTTCCTGGCTTTTTTTTATGAACCTGTGGCCCGTCTGCATGGTTTGAATCAAATGTTGCAAGCGGCGCGTGCTGCGGGTGAACGCGTCTTCGACATTTTGGATGCCACCCAAGAGGGGGTGACACGCCCCCTGCAGTCGGAACAATGGCCGGAGCGCGTTCGCGGTGAAATCATTTATGACAAAGTGGACTTCACTTATGAGGGAAGCGCGATGACGCTCGCGGGAATTTCGTTCACCGCACAGCCAGGAGATATGATCGCGTTGGTGGGTCCGACAGGGGCTGGAAAATCTTCCTTGGTCAATTTGTTGCCTGCATTTTATGAATTGACCGGTGGTAACATTAGCATTGATGGGCGATCGATCCGGGATGTTTCACTCGCAACCTTGCGACAACAGATCAGCGTGGTCAGCCAAGAGGCGTTCCTGTTTAACGGAACCATCCGCGAGAACATTTTGTATGGCAACCTGCAGGCGACCGAGGCGGACATGATCGCCGCCGCGCAATCAGCCAATTGCCATGAATTTATCACGCGCCTCACCGACGGGTATGAGGCAAGGGTTGGGGAACGCGGGGTGAAGTTAAGCGTGGGAGAAAAACAGCGCGTCAGCATCGCCCGTGCCTTGCTGAAAAACGCTCCTATTCTCATTCTGGATGAGGCCACCGCGAGTGTGGACACCCAAACCGAGCGACTGATCCAAGAGGCATTGGAACGGTTGATGCACCGACGCACGACCTTTGTTATCGCGCATCGTTTGAGCACCATCCGCAACGCCAATCAGATTCTCGTCATGCGACAAGGGGAGATTGTTGAGCGCGGAACACACGCTCAACTTGTCGATGCAGAGGGTCTTTACGCCAAGTTAACCCGCATTCAGAACACCACGTTTATCGAGGAAAGTTTCGATAAATTGGCGGAATCCTGAATCGATGACGTCGGTTGATTACTTGGTTTCAGCCGTGAGTAATTCCACCAAGGCTGCGTCTTTTTCAGGCCCTTTGATGAAGTCCAATGAGCGGAGGTAGCGCGGTTTTTCGGTCTCAGGAGTGGCTTTATCAGTGATGATTTTCACCAAAAACGCTGGAGTATTTTTGCTCCGAGAGCGCCAGATCACATCGCGACCCGACACGGTGTTCCATGAATCTCCTACGCTTTTCAGGTAGGCTTCCAAACAGGCGTCTTCATTCCCATTGGCACCGATTCCCAAGGCTTCGAGATACCAGCGGTCTTTGCCGTCGTGTTGTTTGGCGAGTTCGGCCCACAATTGAGGGACTTCAGGCGACGGATTGCGGTGTAGAGAAAGGGCGCATTCGCGGCGCACTTGGGGGGAGGCATCCTTGATCAATTTTTTGACGAGGGCGATGGAGTCTCTTTTTTCGACCCTCAGGTAACGCAAGGCCAATGCACGGATGGAATCGTTTTTATCACTCGCGGCTGCGTTGACATAGGTTTCCTCGGAGCCACGAATGCGAGCGAGTAAATTCCAAGCACGTGCACGTAAATCTTGGTCATTGCCAAGCCAGAGTTTCTTGAGCGCACTCTCGGCTTTGCCCTGCATCTCGTGCAGTTTTGTCCATGCGAGATAACGCGTCGCCCCGTTTGGGGACTGG
This sequence comes from Akkermansia muciniphila, assembly GCA_945867235.1. Classification (GTDB taxonomy): domain Bacteria; phylum Verrucomicrobiota; class Verrucomicrobiia; order Limisphaerales; family SXQI01; genus SXQI01. Next base: position 3,730 of record CAMBHS010000133.1, on the reverse strand, counting down.
AGAGCGGTGACACACCCTGCTGCTGAATCAAGATCCAGTTTTGGCACCGTGGATTTGGGGCCGCTGCCTTGCGGTGCCACTCGGTAAATACGACCGGTCATGGCTTCGAGTTTTTGGTCAGCCATGTTGTGTCCGCCGACGCCGGCATCATTCCAATCCGCAATGAAGAGCGATCCATCGGGAGCCGTGCAAACATCAGAAGGGCGATACCAATTGTCGCTGCTTGTCAGGACGTTCACGGTTTCTGCGTTGTAACCTGCCCCAGCCGCTTTCGGTGTGTAAGCACGCACGACGCGAGGGCCGGCATCGCAATGGATGATCGACCGTTGGTAAACTGCGGGAAGGAGGGAGCCTTCATAAAAAAGGATGCCTGTGGGTGATCCGCCTCCCGTTATCAATAGGTTGGGAACGACCCCGGGATCGTTGAGGTGCCAATGGCGGTTGGGGATTTCAGTCTCCCAATTCGTTCTTTTTTGGCTCCAGCCTGCGCCGGTCATTTCGTCGGTATAACCAAAGTTGCCGAAATCCATGACGTAATTGATACGAACTCCTTTGTTACCGTCATCGTCATTATCCGATTGCCACATGCCACCGAATGAATCCACGCAAACTTCGACATTATTGCGGAAGTTATGACCAAGAACCTCGACGTCTGTCCCATCGAGATTGCTGCGAAACACCATTCCCTGACGGTAGGGGCGACCTTGGTCGGTGATTTCGCGTCCGAACCGATCCTTCACCGGCGAACCATCGGGACATAGCAACCTCCGGCCCGCATTGCCAAAATTAAAATACACCTTTCCATCCGGTCCGAAAACAAAGGCGTGAACTGCGTGGTCATGATCGGCTCCCGCGATTCCGGTGAAGAGAACCTCTTTCTTGTCGGATTTGCCATCGCCATTCTCGTCCGTGAAGACGAAAACATTCGGGGAACTCGAAACGATCACTTTATTCCCAAGCACGCATATCCCCAGTGCCGCGTTGACGTCATTGCCCTGATAAAACACGGTTTGTTTATCGGCACTTCCGTCCCCATTGCTGTCCTCGAGGATCAGAATGCGATCCCCTTCGGGTCGGAGTTTTCCCCATTTTTGGAACAGTCGATAGTTCGCCCCTTCCGTGACCCACACGCGACCTTTGGCGTCTATATCGATATTGGTGGGATTGACCACCATGGGTTCCAGCGCAAAAAGCGATGCTTCGAGCCCGACCCCAGGAATCAAAGATTTCATCTGTTTGGCCGCCTCTTCAGACCCATTTTGAGCCGCTTGAACCATGAGGGAACAGGCTGCGACCAACGCACTGCAAACGAGTGGAAGCGCGGGTTTTTTAGGGAAGAAATGCATAGGGAAAACCAGCGATGGGTGGTTTGATTATTTTTTAGGATCGAGATTCTTCAGCAAATCTTCTGGCGTTACGACAGATTCCACGCCGTTCTCTGGCACTTCCACATGAGCGGTCCAGAGGAGTCCATTGAGAACTAATTTGCGGAATTGTTCATTGCCCCAGTTTTTGTGAAAATGGCCGCCTGTAAATCCAAAACCGCGGTTGGCACCGTGCGACACCCAAGCTAGGGTTTCCCGCTGTTCCTTGCCGATCTGGGCGCGCACAAAGGGATTGCCGCCATGGGGTGAATCGGCTCCTTCGCGGGTCGAGTCTGGGGGTGTTGCGATGGCCACTGCTTCGACGCCTTTCATCCTGGTGCGAAAGCGCATGTTGTAATACCATTCGTCCTTGATCATCACGGCCACGTCTCCTTGGGTCACCCCTTGGGTCACTTCGTGGGTAGGGAATGTTACAGCGGCCTCCCAGGTCGGGTTGACGGACCAATGTTCCTCAAAGTATCCACCGATCCATTTCAAAAACTGCTTCCCGCCGCGATCCTTGGGAATTTCCACGCCGTAATGTCCAAAAGAAAGTCCCACCCCTTTCATGGCGAGTGCTTCCAAGATAGCCAAACGCTCAGGTTGAATAACGGGATGCCCTCCACCGCCATCGGCGTAGAACAGGATGGAATCCGCATTATCAAATGCCGTGATGTCAGCGGGCCATCCGTTCAGGTAAAATGTGCTGAAAACTCCCGGTAGTCCGGTCAAACATTTGTTGAGCAACTGGACGCCCGCACTGAATTCATGTTCCCCCTTGGAATGGCTCTGTTTGCCTGCGACGAGGACAATTTTTTTGCGGTCATCACTTAACTTCAGCCGTTTCATCCGCACATTCTTGAACTGGACGACCATTGGAGGGCCCGCATGAAGTTGCAGAGCCAGAACGCCGGCAAACACCTGATTTTTCGGATCGTTGTCCGTGACATCCACCGTGGTCATCGAGTTGATTTTGTGGATCAAACGGTTTCCTTGGACGATGATGGTGTAATCGTTCCATTCCTCTTTTCTTATCCCTGCTTGAATGGCTTTCGCATCGTCCACAGCACCAAGCACCTGTTTCTTGCCCTCTTTGTCCCATTCCACCTTTTGTCCGCGTTCGGCCATGATGCCGCGTGGTCCGCGTTCCTCGTAAAGGATTCCGGAGTAGGTATCCCCAGCTTCGAAATCGGCTTGGTAACCTCCGACAACAAAATTACCGTGATCCTTGCTGCGATATTGGACGCCAGAATTACCGCCCACAATTCGGTAGGACATTCGCAATTCAAAATCATCGACGTTTCCCTGACGCCAGATCAGGAACGTGTTGCCTTTGGTTGGGATTTCAGCCGTGGTTCGGCCTTCCACAATTCCGTCCTTGAACGACCAAAAATTGGTGTTTCCTTCCCAACCATTCAGGTCTTTACCGTTAAAGAGAGGCTTGAAGGTTGGGTCAATTCCGTCATCAGCTTGTAAAGGGGTTACAGCGAGGAGGCTGAGGCTCACCGCCAAGCGTAAGAATAATCGTGAGAAGGTTATCATATGAATGGATTTAAAATAGCAACGACTCCTGTTCGACGCCAGAAAAAGAATTGGATTCAATCGCATAATTCTGTCGATCCTATTTTGAATGACCCATGTTGGATCGGAGGTGCTTGTCTGCAAAACTAAGCATCGCATGCCAGTCCTCAGCGTTCACACCGTGTGCCCCGGGACGCATGAAGTAACCGATGTTGCTGTTAACAAGTTGTCCGGGTTGGGGCCATTCCTGGTGGGTCATGCCTTCTGCGCCGAGGAGGTGGTAAACAGGGTTGGCGTTTAGGCCGCCCAGGAATTCGCCCTTGGGATCACTCCACAAATCTTCCTGCGCACTGGTAATCAATAGCGGCCGGGGCGCGAGCATAGCTACCAGTTCGTGCTGGTCCACAGGAAGTTCGTTTTCGCGATGAATATAGGGGACAAAATTGGGAGCAAACCAACGACCCAGACCAGTCGCCAGATTTTCCACGGTTTCACCGAAAATCCGGCGACTTAACGCGACGCCGCCCGCGCCGGATTCGTTGGAAATTGTCATGGCAAAGCGTTCATCTTGTGCTGCCGCCCAAAGAGCGGCCTTGCCCAACCGGCTGAAGCCGATCACCGCCACACGTTTGGAGTTGATGCGTGGGTTCGACTCCACATAATCCATAGCTCGGCTCAGGCTCCAGGCCCAAGCACCTAGTGTAGTGTCCAACAAATAAATGGACTATCTCGGGCTGGTTCTATATCAACGGGAATGCCGATAACAGCACCCGTCATTCATTTGAGCGACAAGGACAGGGAAGAGATCGCCCGCTGGATGGATGCGCACGGAACACCGCAGCAAG
>CAMBHS010000132.1 GCA_945867235.1 Akkermansia muciniphila | reverse complement strand
GTGCTGATGATTTTTTCGGCAGGGGGATGTAGTCATCTCGATACGTTCGATTACAAACCAGAACTGATCAAACGCCATGGTCAACCCATGCCTGGGGCCGATAAATTAGTGACTTTCCAAGGAGCTCAGGGAGCTCTCACTAAAAGTCCATGGGGGTTTCGGGCTCGCGGAAAATGTGGCAAAATGATTTCAGATTTAGTCCCACGGCTGGGAGAAATGGCGGACGAAATGTGTTTTATACATTCCCTCACGGGAAAAACGAATACACACGGCCCTGGTGAAAATTTCATGAACACAGGATTTACTCTTGATGGGTTTCCAAGCATTGGTGCGTGGACGACCTATGCTTTAGGAAGTCCCAATGAAAACCTTCCAGCATTCGTGGCCATCCCTGACCCGCGGGGAGTTCCCCAGTCCGCTGGTAATTGTTGGAATCCGGGATTCCTTCCAGCCGCATTTCAAGGGACAGATTTTAATGCCACCCAACCCCTTCGAAATCTCTCTCGACCCAGCAAGATAAGTGCTGAAAAAGATCGAGTCACACGAGATTTTATCGCTCGTCTCAACCTGCACCGGCTTGAGAAATATCCTGGAGATACTGAACTGGCAGCACGCATTTCCAGTTATGAGTTGGCGGCTCACATGCAATTGTCGGTTCCTAAAGTGAGCGATCTTTCGACCGAGCCCGCTCACGTTCTAAAACTATATGGAGCTGATTCCATCGGAAACCGCACCCAGGAAATCAAAGCAGGTTATGCAAAGAACTGTATTTTGGCTCGCCGCCTCCTCGAACAAGGCGTCCGATTTGTACAGCTATTCAACGGCGCATACCAAGTGGGAGGAGAAGGAACGAGCAATTGGGACGGTCACAAAGTATTGAAGGATCAATACACGGTGCATGGGGAGGTTTTAGATCAACCGACAGCAGCACTTCTTGCCGATCTCAAGCAACGCGGCCTGCTCAAGGACACTTTGGTCGTTTGGTGTACGGAGTTTGGACGCATGCCCACTTTTCAGGCCGGTGCCAGCGGTCGTGATCACAACCCTGCAGGTTTTACTGCATGGCTCGCGGGGGCTGGGGTGAAGGCTCCCTTTAGTTACGGTGCCACCGACGAATTTGGTTATAAATCAGTGGATAAAATTGTCACTGTGTATGATTTTCATGCAACCATTTTGCATATTCTCGGTCTCGATCACCAACGGCTTTCGTTTTATCACAACGGGATCGAAAGACGTCTTACCGATGTGCACGGTGAAGTATTGAAGGAAATATTAGCCTAACAATTTCCTCATTTTCAGACTGAAATACCCTTCACAAAGATTTGCCTTCAACCAATCAGCCCTTATGCTTTACCTATGGATTGGCAGCAAACAGCAGCACTTGGCATAGTCGGGTTGACCATCGCTTCGTTTATTTATGCTCGGTTTAAGTCGAAATCTCGTGCGTTCGATTTCAAACGAGATACGCACTGCGGATGCCATCATGATTCTCCGCCCAGTCAAAAATCTTCCATTATTTTTCGTGCCCGCAAAGACGGCAATAAACAGGTTGTTTTGAAACTCAAATGACCACACCTATCGGCAGCCACCTATTAGGTAACTTCGGAGGTCGATAATTATGATCATCAGGGTGTTCTTCAGTTTCTTCGCGATTTGTTTATTAGACCTAATTCCCTCAACACGATCAGCAGTTGAACTCGATGGTCGGACTTTCATGCGGGAATTAACGTCGCGAGTGCCGGAAAAAAAAACTCAATTTTATGGATATCTTTCTTTGCGATTGGTCGATAACCAACGACGCGAAATTCCTGTCAAATTTTTGACGGAACCCTTTAAAGATCATTGGATCACCCAATGGGAGACACAAACTTCAGGCGGAATCATGGCAGAACGATTAACGGTTCACCATTATGTGGATCGTCCCAATAGTTACCAGTGGTCAAGCTTGGATCAAACAAACAGCACTTTTCAGAATCTGATTTGCACTAATCTTTACAAACCTTTTGCTCAAACCGAATTCTGGCTTCTCGATCTCGGTTTAGATTTTTTCCATTGGCCAAATCAAAAAATCTTGCGAACTGAGATGCGTAAAGGTCGTTCTTGTCGAGTGGTAGAGTCAACAAACCCACCTCAACCTCAGAGCCGATACAGTCGGGTGGTTTCGTGGATTGACATAGAAGCAGAACAACCGATTCGCGTGGAGATTTTTGACGAAAATTCAAAACTCCTGAAAATATTCTCGATTCTTGGGGTAAGAAAAACTGGAAACAAAGTGCAACTCAAGGATCTAGAAATACGCAATGAGCAGACCGAAACTCGTACGCGACTGAATCTTGAATTGGAAATCGACCAGTAACACGCTTTAGTCCTCACCCAACAGGGAAGGTTCCTTTTGAGTTTCCTGATCAAACCAAATTACAATTTCCAACCCTTGCGATATTGATGTTGGATCAATCGATCCGCCGCTGCATTGCCCCGTGCTTTTTGGTGTTTTGCGTCCCAATCAATTCGTTGTCCAACACGGTAGGCGAGGTTCCCTAAGAGAGCCGCCTCTGTGAGTGGACCTGAGTAATCAAAGGAACAGGTGGTCGTTCCGCCTGTTTTGCACGCAAGAATCCATTCCGCATGGTGCCCAATTGAATCAGGAATACTTTTTACAGGTGGGATAAAGCCCAAGAAATCTTTTTCCGGCAATAGTATGTGCCGACTATAATCTGCTAGGAGTTCGCCTTTGGAGCCGATAAACAGCACGCCGGATCCCCATTTGGCGGCCAATTCTGCTGACAACTGGGATGGTTTTCGTCCTCCGTGATACCAAGTCAGATCGACGGGCGGAAGATTTCCACGCGCTGGATATTTGTATCGAACGGTGAGAGCAGTTGGAGTGGACTCAACATCGAGAGGGGGTCCTTCGGCCTCAGCCTCCAAGGGGTGCGTTAGTCCTAAGGCCCAATGAGGCAGATCCAGAAAGTGACATCCAAAATCTGCCAAGGAACCGCCTCCGAACGCCCACCAATTACGCCATTTGAATGGAAGATAATCCGGGTGGTAAGGTCGTTTTTCGATCGGTCCTATCCATAAGTCGTAATCCAAAGTCGATGGCTCGGACGGAGTTTCAGAGGGCCGTTTTACATTTCCATAACTTGAACCCACCCAAACATGAACCTCCTTCACATCCCCGATCGCTTTGCTTTGAATCAGTTCCACGACTCGGCGGTAATTTCCTCCGGCATGAATTTGGGTTCCAATCTGAGTGACGAGTTTTTGCTTTTTCGCAAGGTTGGTGATGAACCGTGCTTCAGAAAGCGTGTGTGTCAGTGGTTTTTCGCAATAGGTGTGCCGGCCTGATTTTAAGGCCATCGCTGTCACGATCGCATGGGTATGATCCGGAGTGGCGACGACAATAGCGTCAATATCCTTTTGATCGATCAAGTGCCGGAAATCGCTGTATTTCTTCGCCGACGGATGTTTCTGGGAGGCCGCCGTGAGGAAATTCGAATCCACATCGCATAAAGCAACAATGTTCTGGTTTGCAACATTATCTAAATTGTAAGCCCCCTGATTCGCGACGCCGATGACGCCGATGTTCAATTTGTCCGATGGCGAAACGCGTCGAGGCACAGGACGCGCCGTCAGGTTGAGGAAAGCACCCCCCGTAAGGATAACGGTGGATGCTGCGAGAAACCGCCTCCGGTTGGTCAAATTGTTGGCATTCATGTCAGAAAAAATGATTCCAGAGCCCCCTGTATTAGCGACAATCGAATGGGGGATTACTGCCCCCCAGTTTTAGTGGCAATTTCTCTTACATAGACATTTTTAAACCACAAGGTATTGCCGTGGTTTTGCAATTCTATAGCTCCTTTGGAATACATGGGGATATTGCGATCCCAGTAATTCTCAAGAGTAGTATTATTTACAACCAGTTGCCCATTGAGATAAATCGTCACCTTGTCACCCGTCATCAGGATCCTGAAAGTATTCCATTGTCCCACCGCATTGTCTGCATTCGCGATGGGGCCACTTGGATTTTTTTGGTTGTTGTAAAGACCACCCGATCCCAATGCTTTTGGATTAGGACGAGCATCCGTCATATCCCAAATCTGGACTTGAGGGCTGCCTCTTAAATAAATCCCACTGTCCCCTTTGTCGGTGATCTTCCAGTCAACATACATTTCGAAATCGGCATAATCCACGGACGAACACAAATTGTCCCCTTTTCCATCAAATACTAGGACGCCATCCACAGGATTCCAATGATCCTTCATTCTTTGATCGGCCTTGGCTTGAGCCACCCGGAGCACTTCTGCAGTCATTTTTGATCGTTTAATAGGGTCATCCACCAATCCTTTCCAACCACTCAGGTCCTTGCCATTAAACATCGCCTTAAAACCAGGAGGAGGCGTGTTATCCTTAGTAAATGTCGGGGCTAATTCATTGATGCGCAGATTCCTGAACTCAACGTAGGCGTTATGTCCTAAAAATCCGATGTGCCCTTTCTCGCGCAACAGTCCGGGATGTGTCCTTAAAGCGGCCAGATCCGTCACGTCATTCAAATTGGCATTAACGATAACCTTGCCGTTCAATGTCACTTTTACATTCCGACCGTCGGCTACAATTTCCTGAGAATTCCATTCACCTGCTTTTTTAAGTGCCCCACGTATTGCTGGCACGACCCCGTAAATCGAACCATGATATTGGCCTGGTTGCAGTCCGGCATACTGGGGCGATGCATCATCAAGAACTTGCACCTCCATCCCAGCATACGCTGCATCACCTTCCAAGGGAGCTCGAATTCCAATCCCATTGTTGGCTCCTTCGGAAAGCTTGAATTCAAAACGATAAATAAAATTTTCGTATTCTTTTTCAGTAAACAAATTTCCACCGCCGTCCTTAGGGCAAATGATCATGCCGTCGCGAACCTCATAGCCGGTTCCAGTTTTGTGCATGAGTTTCCAACCAGCGAGGCTTTTACCATCGAAAAGAGGTTTAAAGCCGGGTTCCACCTTGGCGGGTGATTGAGCTTGCACCGAAGTTAAACTCGCCAGTGCGGCCAATCCTAAAGAGAGCAGGAATTTATTTTTCATGGATTTCTATAAAAACTAACCATAACTCTGACCCTAGGAAAGTAGATTTATTCAGTTAGAAAATGAAAGTGTTGACGTTGTAGACTGAATATAAAAAGGTTTGTCTCATGCCCATTATTTTCCATCAACCCATTAACCGACGTTCGTTTCTGAAGGTATCCACCCTCGGTGCAGCGAGCATTGTCAGCGGGTGTAAACACACGGAAAATCGATCTTCATCGTCTCCAACGAATGAATTCCGAATCGCTCTTTTATCGGACACACACATCCCCGCGGATCGCGTCAATGGCCATCGTGGGTTCAACCCATGGGAAAACCTCAAAAAGATTGTTCCGAGTGTAATCTCCACTCATCCTGAAGCAGTCATTCTGAATGGAGATGCCGCCCGGCTTGTCGGGTTGCCAGAGGATTACCGAGAATTGGCAGCATTGATCAAACCGATCGCACGAACCTCTCCGATTTATATAGGGCTTGGAAATCATGATCATCGAGAAAATTTCCACCAAGCATTTTCAAAGGAACTGGGAAAAAGAGCCAACCTAACTGACAAACATGTTCTCATTGTCGAACACCCCGTCGTTCGCGTCATAGTTTTGGACTCCTTGGATATCGTCAACAAATCTCCGGGCTTATTGGGAGAGCCTCAACTAAAGTGGTTGGCTGGTTACTTAGGTCAAAATTCCGATCGCCCCGTGGTGGTTTTCGTTCATCACACGCTCGGGGTTGGTGGCGGAAATCTCATCGACGCCGCCCAATTATTTTCAGTCCTTAGTTCCTGCAGGCACGTTAAAGCAATTTTTTACGGCCATTCACATGTTTGGGAAAATACTGTGCGCCAAGGTCTACATCTCATCAACCTTCCCGCAGTGGGATATAACTTTAAGGATACCCAACCCATCGGATGGGTGAGTGCCCAATTTCATTCCTCGGGTGTAAACCTCACGTTACATGCCATCGGTGGAAACACCGTTTTGGACGGATCCAAACATGAACTTACTTGGAACGCAGCCTAAGGATTTTTCTTATTACTCAATGATAACAAACCCAATTCACGCATCCATTCTTCAGCTTGTTTAGGCCAACGGGTGACGGCTTGATCGGTCGGGCGAAGTCCATAACCGTGCCCGCCTTTGGCAAACAAATGCAATTCGGTAGGCACTTTGGCTACTTGCAACGCCCTCGCGTAAAAAAGTGCGTTGGCTACATCGACAGAATCGTCCTGCGTTTGCACTAAGTAGGCAGGTGGGGTGTTTGAAGTGATCACCAATTCAGGGGACGGTTTATAATTTAATTCTTTGGATACTAGTGTAGTGTCCAAGAATTAACTGGACAGGGGTTTCTTGGTTCTTCTATTGCGCGGTTGGGTGCAGTTGGGCTGGATTTGCTCGAGAGTTTGGCGGCAACGGGTGAGTTTTTGTTGAATAGATTCGATCGTGGCGGTCCAGACAA
>CAMBHS010000131.1 GCA_945867235.1 Akkermansia muciniphila | reverse complement strand
CTTTCGCACAGTGAACAGATCACGTTGGAAAAATGGAGGAAATCACACACGTTCCTGAATTGGTTGCATGAAAACTGGGCATGGTTTTTATTAGCTCAAGTAGATCCCTATCTGGCTCATCGGCAATTTGCTTTGTTACGGGGAGAAGTATTAGGGGAGGTTTCCAAGAAACAATCTTCCTAGACCACAATTGGTGAATTGCAGACTCAACCTCGCCCAATGCACGATTCTCTCGCATGAATACTCCTCAAACATTTCTTTGGATTCTTGGATTGTTGATGGTTGGGATTTCATCCCGTGCAGAGTTGTTAGGATGGACTAATCAATGGGTTCCCGGGACGTTGTCCTTGGAATTGCAGGGAGATATTGCATCCAACCTCGTTGCTGGTGTCGATCGATTTTATCTTCGACAGATCGATGAATCTTCAACGGGTCGATCTGTTTACTGGAAACCTAACCTCTCGTCGCCATTGCCTTGGGAACGTCCTTCTCAATCCAATCGTCTCCGGTTGGCTAAAATGATAGGTGCGAAGGATGAGATTCTACGACAGCAAAGGACTCAAGTCGTCATGACTCACGGCGAGCCGGAACGGTTAGCCACAGGATCGAATGTGGACGTATTTGAAATTCGCTGGTCGGCATTTGGTGAAGTGGAGGGGCGTGGTTTAGTTCTCATCCCCAAGGATGGCCAAGTGCGAGCCGATGTCATTGCGTTGCCCGACGCGGATATTTCTCCTGAGCAACTTTGTGGCATAACACCCGGGGTCCCTACAGAGAGTCAATTTGCCCGTCGTCTGGCGGAAAGCGGTTGTCGAGTTTATGTGCCTTTACTCATTGATCGAACCCGCAACCAACGCCGAAACGCCAAATTGACGAACCGTGAATTCCTTTATCGACCCGCGTTCGAAATGGGGCGTCAACTCATCGGATACGAAGTCATGAAGGTTCTTGCGTTGGTGGATGGGTTGCTCGCCCAAAACGCTGGGCAAAGACCTCTCGGACTAGTTGGGCACGGAGAAGGAGGCTTTATTTCCTTACTCGCCGGAGCATTGGAAACACGCATCGATGTGGTAGGTGTCAGCGGTTTTTTTGAGGATCGACGTATTGGTTGGCATCAACCGATAGACCGCAATCTATTCGGGTATTTAAGTATGTTCGGAGACGCGGAGGTCGCGAGATTGATTACCCCTCGCACCTTGCTCGTCGAAGCGGCACACGGGCCAGAATTAATCATACCTGGAGAAGGTGGGGCACCCAGTGTGCTGATGACGCCTGCCTTGTCTTCTGTGCAAAGTGAATTTTCTCGGTTGCAGAAAATGGTGGAGGCAATGCCAAAATCACCAGCGCCACATCTCATTGTTAGTGGGGGAGACGGACGCGGCGCCTATGGGAGCGAACCGATGTTAAGTGCCTTTTTAAGATCGCTGCATCCCGAACTTCAATTAGGTGCTTTGGGAAAACCATGGGAACTATTGCGACCATTATCCGATCAAAAACGCCGTATGTCGGATCAAATAAGGCAGATCGATCGTCATACACAGGACCTGCTCGAACGAGGAGGCGATGTTCGACGTGATTATATGAAGAACCTCGATTTCAGTTCCGTAGATGCCTACCAGAAATCGACAATTCCTTATCGCAACCAATTCTTAAGAGATGTCATAGGGCAAATTGATAAACCTCGAGAACCCTTCAATGCGCATTCCAGAAAAATTTATGACACCCCCGGTTTCACGGGTTTCGAAGTCACGTTGGACGTCTTTCCAGATGTCATCGCGTATGGGGTAATCCTCTTACCTAAAGATTTGAAGAAGGGAGAAAGGCGTCCAGTCATCGTTTGTCAACATGGTTTGGAAGGGCGTCCGAAGAATGTGATTGAAGGCGATGAAGGTGCTTATCACGATTTTGCAGCGCGTTTGGCGGATCGTGGATTTATAGTTTTTGCCCCGCAGAATCTATACATATTCGAGGATCGATTTAGAACAATCCAACGCAAGGCAAATATGGTGGGTCAGACGTTGTTTTCCGTTATCACCCCACAACATCAACAGATACTAGACTGGCTCAAAACATTGGAATGCGTCGATCCGAGTCGATTGGCTTTTTATGGACTTAGCTATGGAGGCAAGACAGCGATGCGTGTTCCAGCTTTGCTCACGGATTATTGTCTCTCCATTTGTTCCGCTGATTTTAATGACTGGGTATGGAAGAATACCTCAACAATAAGCAACTACAGTTATGTGTGGGGTGGGGAATACGAAATTTTCGAATGGGATCTGGGTCACACTTTTAACTATGCCGAAATGGCAGCTTTGATCGCTCCCAGACCCTTCATGGTGGAGCGAGGTCATTTTGATGGAGTGGCTCCAGACGAGCGTGTATTTGCTGAATATGGAAAGGTGCGGTTTCTTTACGCTGGAAAGTTAGAACTGCCGGATCATTGTCGGCTAGAAAGTTTTTCAGGTCCTCACACGATTAATGGCCAAGGAACTTTTGACTTTTTGCACGAACATTTATGCTGGTCAAAACCGTCAGATTCTCGAAAATGAACGGTCACATCCCATGCCTAATTCTACTGAACTCATCCTCCACAGTGATTCACTTCACACCGCACCAACTCAACTCACCAAAGGACAGTGGATGGTGTTGGTCGCTGCATTTTTAGGATGGTTATTTGATGGGTTTGAAATAGGACTGTTTCCGGTGGTGGCTCGTCCTGCATTGCAGAGCATGCTCGGCGTTGGCGATGCAGGTGTCGCAAAGTGGATGGGAAACATTACCGCATGTTTTCTACTCGGTGCCGCAGTGGGAGGATTTGTTTTTGGTTGGTTGGGGGATCGGATAGGGAGGATCCGTGCCATGTCCTGGAGCATTTTAGTTTATTCCCTGTTCACAGCTGTCGGTTATTTTGCACAAACCCCTTGGCATCTAGCAATAACCCGCTTTGTCGCCGCACTTGGAATGGGGGGAGAATGGTCCTTAGGGGTTGCTCTGGTGATGGAATGCTGGCCCGAACGTTGGAGACCAATCCTCGCGGGTTTAATTGGTGCCGCCGCTAATTTAGGAATGTTGCTCGTCAGTTGGTTGGCAACCGTGGTTCATGTGACCGTCGAGTCGTGGCGTTGGTTATTCCTTGTCGGTGCACTTCCTGCACTGTTGGTTTTTTTCATTCGGTTGTGCGTGCCCGAGTCTGAACGCTGGAAACGCGCTGTCGCTAAACAAATCACAAATCCCCTTCGAGAGGTTTTTAGTTCCTCCATGATAAAAACCACCTGCCTCGGTATCGTTTTTGCTTCCATTGCATTGATTGGAACTTGGGGCTCGATTCAATGGATTCCGCTTTGGGCAGACCAATTGACGGGAGGCAAAATACCGGGGGCGAAGGCGGTCGTGCAAATGGCATCCTCATTCGGAGCCGTGGTCGGTTGCTTGATTGGGCCACTTTTAGGAGGGCGCATCGGACGCCGTCCTGCTTACTTTTTCCTGTGTCTCGCGTCGCTTCTCGTTTGTGGATTCTTATTTCGATGGATGCACGAATACAACAGCATGTTCGTGTACATCACATTCCTTGCAGGGCTATGTACGGCCTCGTTTTATGGATGGTTCCCGCTTTATCTACCCGAGCTTTTTCCCACCCGTATTCGCGCAACAGGTCAAGGTGTCTGCTATAATTCCGGCCGTATTTTCGCAGCTTTTGGAGCGATTGCGAGCGGTAGCCTTGTGCAGTTTTTCAACGGCAGCTATGCCCGTGCGGGTCAAGTTATCACCTTGATTTATATCGTCGGACTTTGCGTGATTTGGTTCGCCCCAGAAACAAAGGGCAAACCACTTCCAGAATAGATTTACGACTACGACCGAATTAGGAATTCAACTGCTTGCGCAATTTGTTCAAAATTTCGGGTATGGCATCGTAAGGATCGGGTTGGGCTTCGTATTCCAAAACAACGAAACCCTGGTATTTCGACTCGCGGAGAATTTGAGCCAAGCGCGCGAAATCTGCATCCTGCTTTTTTTGTCCTTTGGGGTGGATTTCTGATTTGATTTGGACGTTTACCGCGTAAGGGGCGCACTGCGCGATGTCGGCATAGACATCAGTGGTATGGAAATTTGCAGTGTCGAGGTTGATTCCCACCCAAGGGCTTTGCACGGCTTTGACGATTTCGAGGAGATCGTTGGGATTTGCCACGATTCCACCGTGGTTTTCAATCCCTAAAAATATGCCTTTAGCACCGGCATATTGTCCACATTCCTCCAAGGACTCAATGCACACTTTTTTTGCTTGATCGATCGTTTGACCTTTCTGCGGAGATCCTGCAAACACGCGAATATGAGGAGCACCCAATACCGCTGCCCAATCAACCCATTTCTTTACGGATGCAATTTCATTCGCTTTTTTGGCGGGATCGGAATGGGTAAAAGTATTGCCGACAGCCGTTCCCGATATGGTGACCCCGCGAAGAAATGCGTGCCGTTTGACACTCAGTAGATAATCGGCAGTCAGCGCTTTGGGAAAATAATAACTCGTCAACTCGGCTCCTTCGCAGCCGTTTGCGGCGCAATAATCAATAAAACCGAACATATCGATCCGTTTGGATTCTTTGGTTTCCTGATCGCGGTTGTGATCGATGTCCTTGAAGTAATTCCGAAACGAATAGGCAGCAAGGCTCAAGCGTAGGCGTGCGGGACCTTTGTGATCAAAAGGGGTGATGGCTTGAGCCATTTTCATCTCAGAAAGCACCGAGGTGCATCCGACGATGGCGGCAGCGTTTTTGATCCAGCGTCTTCGAGAACCGAATTTCAACATAACGAGTTGATAACAGGTGCTAAGCACCCGATGCAATGCATGAATTCAGGTAGGAATAAGGAGGTTCGCGTTAGCCGCATTGTTTTAACAATGTTCTCCCGCGAGGATATCCGCCTGTGGTAATGAAAAACTATAGGGAACCAATGGCATGAGTTCGTCATGCGTTAGGTAATCTTCACAAATCCTGAAAAACTCAGCTTTTTGTGTTGCTCGCCGTATTTTGTGCAGGAATTCACCTGTAGGTTCAATCCCAAGCCCGATGAAATTTAGATATTTCTTCATTTTTTGCACCTGTGCCATTTCTCGCACCTCGTCGGGTTGGACTGCGGCATAGAGTTTACGAATATAATCCAGCACATCCGCCCCTCGCGGTTGGATGGGTTCTTGATTGTGGTGTAAGGCTCGAAACTGTTCGAAAATCCACGGATTCCGGATGGCACCGCGACCAACCATTAATCCCGCTGCACGGGTCATTTTCAAAATCTCCAATCCACGAGCCGCTGAATAAACATTTCCATTCGCCAATACAGGGCAGGGGAGCGCATCCACAGCTCGGGCTATGTATTGGTAATGCACCTCGCTCCGATACATCTCCCGAACCGTGCGACCATGGACGGTCAGCAGGTCAATTTTATGCTTCGCGAATATGGGTAACAATTCCTCAAAAACGACCGGATCATCAAATCCGATGCGCGTCTTGACCGTGAATCGAACAGTGATAGCTTCTCGTAACGCACCCAGAATTGCATCGATTCGTTGAGGTTCCCGCAGGAGACCCCCTCCTGCGCACTTGCGGTAAACTACGGGTGCCGGACAACCAAGATTGAGATCAATTGCAGCCACAGGATGCTGCTGTAATTCTTTAGCGGTTCTCACCAACGCAGGGATGTCATTCCCAATCAGTTGGGCGATCACGGGGCGACCGGTTGGATTCTCTGTAACGGATCGTAAGATCGGTTTTTCAAGATTG
The DNA here is from genome assembly GCA_945867235.1 of Akkermansia muciniphila. Taxonomy (GTDB): domain Bacteria; phylum Verrucomicrobiota; class Verrucomicrobiia; order Limisphaerales; family SXQI01; genus SXQI01. Next base: position 767 of record CAMBHS010000131.1, on the reverse strand, counting down.
GATGTCGAATGCACCCGAAAATACTCTGTGTAGTAAACATCCGGGCCACCGTATTGAGCCATGAGCCGCCAGAAAGGAAGGTCGGTGACATCTTGCATCGGTGCAAGGGCTAGCAACGGTTCAGGACGATTCAGCAAGGCGTCGAAATCTTGGACGGATTTGGATAAAACCGAAGACATTGCAACTACTCGTCGCAGGATTCCATCCGTATCGCAAGCATTGGTTGCAGGAGTTACCAATCCTTTGAAGTGTGGGCGATGTTATGCGTTGTGATTGTTATCACTTTGCTTTGTAAGCCGAATACACGAACAGATTGAAAAATCAGTTCGAACCGAACTGAGGATGATGCAACAGGAATTCGCGGGACACTGCGGTGAGGGGTGCCTGACGATAAACATCTTGGTGAAGAGGTTCGGCACTCGTCGAGTTTTCTGCTCGTTTAAGCCAGCGGTGATCTAATGGTTGATTTATTAGGCTCGGATTATTAGCGGCGATTGTTGTTTCCTCTTTTTCACCCGTTGCCCGACCGATTCCGACATAGAATCCCGCGAGAAGCAATGTCACGCGGAGCAATGTGCTACGGGTGTAGGTTGGCATGGAGCATGGACGGTTAGGATCGAGAAGTTGATGCAATCGGCGGAACAAAGGAAGTGTCCACATCGCCGGGTTTTTAGCAGGCGAGAAGGCATCGAAACAAATGGCATGTGGCTTAAGCCAACTTTCAGAAAGTTTATCAAACAGTAAGGTGGGAAAATCGCCTAGGTGCA
>CAMBHS010000130.1 GCA_945867235.1 Akkermansia muciniphila | reverse complement strand
TCGGCGAGCTCGCGAAACGCGTGGTCATGGCCACAGGCTCGACATCCCCCATAATTCTGCGTCGTTACGAAGAGGCGTATAACGCGGAATTTGAAGACATGCAACGTCGCCGACCTTCGATAGGAAAACTTCACGCTCTGACCGGCTTTCGACCCAGCACCAGCCTAGATGAAATCATCCGCAAGACCGTGGCCGCCACATCGAGAGCCTAGGATGTTTTAACGGCGGCGTTTTCTGCCACCGGCTGGGCCGAAATAATAACCGCCGGAAAGGCGCACCTGCTTGACTTTGCGCTCATGGGGCTTCAATGCTCCGGGCTTATTTTCGTCAAATAATGCGGTAAATTTGTAGTTAAAATCGGGCAACTTGACTCGCTCGATAGGTGCGGAGATGTAGCGTTCGATAGAAGCCACGTGTTGTGCGTCCTCGGCCACCATCAGAGTGAAGGCATCCCCGTTTGTTTCAGCGCGACCGGTTCTGCCGATCCGATGGACATAATCCTCGGGATGTTGCGGCACGTCAAAGTTGATCACATGACTGACCTTGGCGATGTCCAATCCGCGTGCGGCAATATCCGTGGCGACAAGCACCTCAAATTTTCCAGTGCGAAAACCCTCAAGAGCCTGCTCGCGCTCACGTTGCGTACGATTCGAATGGAGGATAGCTACCGCATGGTTGTTCTTTTTGAGCAGAACCCCGATTCTATCCGCACGGTTTTTTGTCCGGCAAAAAACGATCACCGAATCATATTTGACTCGATCCAGCAACGCCCGGAGGAGGTCGCTTTTTTGATCTTCAGCGACGGGATAAATAACATGCTTAACAGTCTCGGCTGGAGAGCGACGAGCCCCCACCTCGATTGTTTCCGGATTGCGCATGGCCCACTTGATCAAGCGTTCGATTTCCGAGGGAACCGTGGCAGAGAACAAAGAGGTATTACGTTCACGGGGACAACGCTCAACAATTCGGCGCACATCTGGAAGAAAGCCCATGTCCAACATCCGATCCGCTTCGTCGAGCACGAGATGTTTAACTAAATCCAATTTGCAGGAACCTTGCCCGACATGATCCAGCAAGCGACCCGGTGTGGCGACCACTACATCCACACCCTTCTTTAATGCCTCATTCTGCTTTCCATACCCAACCCCACCGTAAATCACAACGACCTTGAGGTCGGTAAATCGGCAGTAATCACGCAGTGCAGTTTCAACTTGGGACGCTAATTCGCGAGTCGGCTCCAAGATCAAACATCGCGGACCCGCTGCCTGGTGCTGACCGAGTTGGGAAAGAATTGGAAGCGCAAATGCGGCAGTCTTGCCAGTGCCGGTTTGAGCACTGCCGATCACATCGACACCTTTCATGAGCAGAGGGATGGCTCTCAATTGAATGGGAGTCGGGTCGGTGTAGCCCATGGCTTTAACCCCCTCCATCATGCCGCTCGATAATCCAAATGGACTAAAACTCATACACCACAATAGGCACATTGACTCGGATGGGAAGCCTCTTTATCCAATGAAACCCTTTTGCCAACCGTGCCACCGCGACTTCTAATCGCAGGCCTTGATGATTTGGGAGATGACTTTAAACGCCCCATAAAACACCAGGTCATCCATATCCATGCTCCCTCCGGACATCCCTCCATAAGCCGGTGCTGATCCCCCCGAGTCACGAACGTTTTCTAAACGACGTCTTTCATACTCTAAGGCTCGACGCTCCTTTTCCATTCCACGAAGGTATCCCCCGCCTTGAATGTATTCCACCACGCGGCGCAGTTCGTGCAGGTCAAACCAAGTTCCATGTTGGCGACATGTATCCACGATAATCCCAGAGTAACGGGCAAAATTATTACGAGCCATGAACTCCTGGCAATCAGGACAACGCCGGTACCGAAGCTCGGTTTCCTCGTTCGTCAAATCTACCACGGAGGTGGAGGTTAGGATCGTCGCCTGCTGTTCGGCGTTGCGGCAAATACCTTCCAGCATTGTTGTTTCCAACCAAAACCCGTGACATTTCTGGCATTGGGACAATGCCAGTTTGTCCAACTGCACGACAGCCAACGGATCGGAGCAGACGGGGCAAAGTTTTTTGGTAGTGCCGCTTTCCACACGAGAAGCCGACTGGCCACAATGCGGACAATAACGGGAGCCAAGAAACAACATCCCGAAACAGGAAGGACAAGACACCGTCGCCAATATCGCCCCACAATGGTTGCAGTTCGGCGCATCAGTGGAAGCGGCTGCCCCACAGGACTGGCAATTGATCGTTTCAGCATTCATGCTTAACTCACTCTACAAAAACAAATTACGCCACCGCAGGTCTCATTCCAAGGGATAAACTGGATCATCGGCAATTCAATTCAAATCGCCAAAAGTAGTTTCCGGATTTCGTTCAACCGCGCCTTGGGTTCCTTTTTCATGAGCCGTGGGAATTTTCCACCGAGCATGATGTAATCACCATTTCGTGTCAGCATCAGCTTATCTCCATTGGTTTCCAACACGGTGACGCCGCGTTCCGCACTTATGAGTTTAAGTTCCGAAACTAGGAACAGAAGCTCCACAGAAGGGGGGATTTTTCCGAATCGATCTCTCAATTCGCGTCGCAACCCTTCAAGTTCATGCGGGTGGCATGCTTGGGCATTTTTTCTATAGAATTCGATGCGTAGCTGCGACTCGCCAATATAGGACATAGGCACATACGCAGGATGGGGCATGACCGGTTCCAAAGGAGTCGCTTTGGGATTCAACCCAGAAGAATGCGACATGTAGGTAGCGGTTTCGCGCGGAACCATGATTTGGGGTTCCTCTACGCGATCCATGGCTTTGGAGTGCTTCGACGGGCGCAGTGTTTCTTCGCCAGGGTTCAAGGCAAGGAAATCAAGTCGCACAGTGACTTCAACCCGCGGCTTAATTTTTTCGCCTTTGAGAGAAGCGACACTCTGCTTTAATAACTGACAGTAGAGGTCAAAACCGACGGCTGTGATGTGGCCGCTTTGTTGAGGGCCGAGGAGATTGCCTGCACCGCGAATTTCAAGATCGCGCATCGCAATTTTGAATCCGCTTCCAAGACTGGAATATTGTTTGATGGCACTCATTCGCTTCCGCACATCGTTCAGAAGTGCGGCATGACGGGGAAGCATGAGATAGGCGTAGGCTTGGTGCTTGTAACGTCCCACGCGCCCGCGCAGTTGGTAAAGATCGCTCAGTCCGAACCGATCAGCCCGATTGATAATGATGGTGTTGGCGTTGGGAATATCGATGCCGCTCTCGATGATCGTCGTGGAAACGAGTATATCAGCCTCACCGTTGATAAACTTGGCCATCACCTCCTCAAGGTCGTCGCTATCCATTTGTCCATGTCCTACGAGAATGCGAGCCTTAGGGACCAGCGAAGCTAGCTTGGCAGCAACCGAGTGGATATCCAACACACGATTATGGAGGTAAAAAACCTGCCCCCCTCGGTTCAATTCACGCTGGATCGCATCACGAATCAATCGTTCATCATACTGAGTGACGAACGTTTCAATCGGTAGCCGATCCTGGGGTGGGGTCTCGATTGTGCTCATGTCGCGGGCACCTGTGAGCGCGAGATAGAGCGTACGCGGGATAGGGGTTGCACTCAACGTCAGCACATCAACCGTGCGCCTAAGCAATTTAAACCTTTCCTTGTGCATCACCCCAAACCGCTGTTCCTCATCGATCACCACGAGCCCAAGCTCTTTAAAAGCCACATCATTTTGAATGAGCCGATGGGTGCCAATCACGATGTCAACAGAACCCTCAGCCAGATTCGCCAGCACTTTTCTTTGTTGGGATTTGGTTCTGAAACGGGACAATTGCTCCACGCGCACAGGGTAATCCGCCATGCGCTCGCGGAAGGTATTGTAATGCTGCTGGGCCAGCACGGTTGTGGGAACCAAAATCGCGACCTGGCGTCCACCCATAACGGCTTTGAAGGCTGCGCGAATCGCCACCTCCGTCTTGCCATAACCGACATCCCCACAGATCAATCGATCCATCGGCTTGAGTTTTTCCATGTCGCATTTAGTCGCGTCAATGGCTCGCTGCTGGTCGATCGTTTCCTCGTAAACAAATGACCCTTCGAATTCTCGTTGCCAAGGAGTATCTGCCCCAAACGAAAAACCGCTCTGAGTTTCACGAGCCGCCTGGATCGCCAGCAGTTCACCCGCCAAATCACGAATGGATATTTCCGCTTTTGCTTTGGCCTTGCTCCAAGCTTTGCCGCCCAAATGATTGAGTGCCGGGCGGGCTTTTCCGGTTCCAACATACTTGCTGACGAGATGGGCTTCCGTTACCGGAACATAAAGCCGCGGTGCGGACTGACCCACCTCGGTTGAGGCGTATTCGATGACAAGGCATTCTTGACCCGATTCCTTAACCGCATCATTCGTCCGCGAGGCAGATTTTCCTTGTGGGGATGGTAATATTTTTAGCCCTGCATAACGACCAATGCCGTGTTGAAGATGAACTACAAAGTCACCTTCGGTCAGATCGCTAAAATTAATATCTAGTGCAGACCTTGATGCTGCGGCGTGGGGTGATTTTAAGCGACGCGGTCGCTGCACTTTGTATCGTCCAAAAATTTCAGCATCGGTGACAACCACCCAACGCGCCTGTTCTTGAATGAAGCCTCGGCTCAAGGAACCGACCGAAAGCAATGGTTGAGGTTCCTTGCTCTCGGAGATCTGACCCAAGCCATATTCCGACCAAACTTCCGTGAAACGCTGGCGTTCGCCTTCGTTATTGCAGAAAATATTTACTTCGAACTGTTGTCTCAACCACCGGTGCAATTGATGGAAAAACTCGCGACGCTGCGCTTCCGCCACGGGTGCATCAGGCAATCGATCGGCGAGGGGTCTCCATGCCTCTAAATTGGGAAACGCCCAACGAAGCCCGGCTTGTTCCGGTTCTTCCAGACCATCCAAACCCGATTCCCCAACCTCCACCCATGTCATCCCCCGTGATTGAGCCGTGGAAACGAACTCAGGCCAGGTCAAATAAAACTGGGGCGCAGGCACCATTTGCAATTCATACTCACTGGCACGGAGGGCGAGAGGCAGAGGTTCGCAAATGAGGAAAACTGTATCGTTGGGAAGATAGTCGATCAGCGAAGCGAGGGTGCATCGAGAATCCTTTTCGACCCATTTTTTCAGGAGCCCCAGTTCTCCCCCGAGTGGTAACGTAATGCGGGCAATCGTTTCACGAGAAATTTGGGTGTTCGGATCGAAAAACCTTAACGACTCAATCTCATCACCAAAAAAATCGAGACGCACCGGCCAAGGACTGGTCAATGGATAAACATCCAAGATTCCACCCCGCAACGCGATTTCTCCTTTTTGAGTGACCTGCGCCTCCGATTCGTAACCCTGCTCCTCCAACCATTCGATAAGGTCGAGCGGATTGATGCAATCCCCTTGCGTAATCACGCGAGTCCGCTCGGAAATGGTCGCGGGCGGAAACGTCCGCTGCATCAATGCCATGCCGGTCGTTACGAGGAGGGGAGCCTGTTTTTTTGTCTTTTCGGTCAGCGCGACCAATGTTTGCAACCGCTCACTGATCACATCGGCATGAGGCAATTTAGACTCGTGAGGTAAGATTTCCCAGGCTGGATAGAAAAGGGTTTCGCTCTCGACGTTTGGCGAACTCAGCCACGTTTGGACATCCTGATGGAAGACCTCCTGTTCCTTAACCCCTGGCACAACCACGACAACAGTGCGGTTGGGAATCCGGATTTTTAATGCCGCCGCAAGAAGCGGTTGAGCGGCGACACTCACCCATTGCAACGACAAAACGCCGCCATGCTCCAGACGCTTCCACACGGCTTGCGCTTCTGGAGTTTCCCAAACACGTTCCAACAAATTCTTCGTCACTGATCTGAATTCACCCGTTATAAACCGGTTAGCTGCGACAGCAACTTATCAAGGAAGAAGCATGACACGATAAAATCGGCTTGGCGACGCCCCACTTGTGGTGTCGATTTTCTGCGCGTTCGTTCCTGTGGCATCCACATCCCCTGACAGGTTTCGCCAAACAGGTTCGTTGATGGAATTGCGATACTGGACATGATAACGCCGCCCCGCAACAGATTGCCAAGTCAGCGTGACGGCGTTGGCGCCACCTGTCACCGTAGTCACCTTTGGGGCTATTCCATCCTCCTCATTCAGTAAATTGACACCTACAGGAGTAGGACGATTCATGGATGCGAGGAGACCTGTGGAACCATCTGGCCACCGTCCTTGGCTGATGTTGGGAGCCATCACTCCAAATCGCACGGTATCCACCAAGGCACCAGTGCTTGAAAACAGGGAAATCGTTTCACCCGATTCGTTGAGCTTAAAATTAGCGTGCACAGCTCCGTCGGGAGTCAATCCAGCACCCGTTCCATCGGCCCAAATCATGAGAAATGACCGAGGGTTGACGAAGGTGTTATTAGGAAGGAAATAATGCGTGTTGTTGGTGGCGGTGTCGGAAACACGCCATCCTGACAAGTCGATCGCGACGTCTGTGGGATTATACAGTTCGAACCAATCC
>CAMBHS010000129.1 GCA_945867235.1 Akkermansia muciniphila | reverse complement strand
AGAAAACGAAATCCTTGTTGCAAGCATCGGGCGATATCCGCACCTCCTGTGGTGAGGCGACCTGCCGTTTTTCCGTGCTTTTGAGCGGACTCCACCACTTTTGCCATCGCGGCATGAACCAGGGGATGCTCCATATCACCGCGGAGCCCCATGGAAAAGGAGAGGTCACTGGGGCCGACGAATAGGACATCGACTCCCGGGATTGCGGCGATTTCGTCGATGCGATCCACGGCGGAAATTTCCTCGATCACGGCGACCACGAGGACGTTGCGATCCGCAAAATCGAAATATCCTTCGGGGCTGGGCCAGCGGAAGGTGGCAAGTCCGGCTCCAGAGCCGCGTTTTCCGACGGGTGGATAGTGGCAAGCGTCGGAAGCTTGCTGGGCGAGTTCCGGGGTGCTGGTGAATGGAAAAATCACACCCAGAACGCCGGCATCGAGCACTCGTTTGGCGGTCCAGAGTTCGTTCACAGGGACTCGGGCGAATGGCACGGATTTCAACCCGCGGGTCGCTAGGACAATGTTGCGAACGGTTTCGAGGCTGATCGGGGAATGCTCCATTTCGATCCATAGGAAATCGAAACCGAGGCTTGCAGCTTGTGCGGCCGTCTCGACGCTGTTGGTCGTGAGGGTGATGCCTAGGACGGGCAGTCCTTGGGCTAATCGGGCTTTGACGGGATTTTCCCAAAGTTCTTGGGTGTCAGGTCGTAGAGACATGTGTGTTTATGAAACGGAATTATTTTTTGATCAACCAGATTTCGGAAACCTGACAACCTCGACCGTTGCCCCCCAATCCTTGTTCGCGAAACCAACTTAATTCGAGCACTCCGTCTTTGACGGCCTCAGCGGGGATATCGAATTCCACGGGGCGCCATGGGAACGCTTTTTTGATTAATGGATGGATTTCAAACTTATCATCCGCCACGAGTTTGATCGGTCGCTTGGGGGCATCGCCTGCGTAGGTCACGCGGATTTTGTAACTCGCACCCGCATCCAGATTCGTGTAGCGCATGCGCAAGGGTTGTTCGACCAACGATTCGGCATGATCCAGCCACGAGTAACGGAGGGCTTCCAAAGGTTTTTCATCGGGTTCATCCACCACATCGCCTTCCTCGAAACCAATCTTTGAAGAGAACAGGCTCGCGGGGTCTTTTTCAAAAGGCAGGCCGCGCACGACATGAGGCTGACGAGCGACATTGCCTGTATCGTCGTAAAAACCGCCTGGCCCCGGGTTGGTCCATTGGACAATCTCGTCGATGGATCGCAACCGTGCGGATTCTGTTTTTAGGCGGCGAATCCCTTCGAATTTTTCTAGGAGCCAGAGGCGATTGTTCAGGGGGTAATCAATCGTATCCAAACTCGCGCCCCGATCGACGCCGATGGCCTTATGGCGGGACACGCTCAATTGCATCTGAATACTTTGGAAGAGCGCGTCGCCCAACTCAAAGGTGCGGGCACGCAGGTCTTGGGACACCAACTCAGTCAACGCCCTGTTGAGTATCGACTCTGCGTCATTCAATGCCCGTTGCGAGCCGAGGCGGACGGCATCTCGCAACTTGTCCATAGCACGATCCTCAAGTCCGGTTTCATAAAGCAACCGGCTGCGGGTGTAGGCGTCATAATAGGCCCGGAACAAACCCTGTTGGAACCGCCAGTTCGCCTTGAGGCTCGGCGTGGCAGACCGTTCCATTTGTTGGAATTGTAGCAGCGTGGTGTTCACTCCCTCATTCGCGAGCAACGATCCCCGCCAGTTCCGCTCAAGGGCGAGCAACCCTTGGGTAAAGTTTTCGGTTTGGCTATCGCCGATGAAATAGCGGCTGAATTCGCGCAAAATATCAACCACGTCGGTGTCTGGATTCCAGCCCAACGCACTCCACACGGCTTTATTCACATCATCATTGCATCCTTCGGAGTAGGTAATGAAACCCACGGTATGAGGTTGGAGCAGGCGGAAGATGGCTGCCTGATCCACGGGACGCGGATTGATGCATTCGCGGCCTTCGGTGAGGGCGAAGGAGGTGTCCCAGTCCGGCACCGGATACTGGCATTGTCTTGTGTGGGTGATGTCAGGATAGTGACGGATCGGATATTGCGTGGGGACGGCGGCGCGTAATTCCGGAAGCCCCATCCGCACCTGGGGTCCGAACACGAGACCATTCAACCAAGTCGGTTTCTGATTCACCAAAAACCCTAGGAATTCGTCCATCCATTCGCGGGTGAACCCTTGGGGCGAAAGCCACATTTGCGCTTTGGGATGGGTGAGGTGGAGCGATTTGGTCTGCTTCTCCAACAGTGCCATAAGATGTTTCGGAGGGGTGTGCCCAGGATCGCCACCCGGAACAAAAATCGCATCGATCCGAGGAACATGTTGGAACACCTCGGCCCACTCCTTCACGGCGGACTCGACCGTTTTAGGATTTGAATAATCGGCATCCATCGCGGGATACCAAATCCAGACATCCAACCCGTAATCATCCGCCAGGCGCGACATCCCCGCCATCATCTGAAGCGGTGGCAGCGGGAAGTGAGGACTCGTCGCGTCATCATCGGTCCGGGGTGGCACCAATTCCACGGCGTTCGCGCCGAACACGATCAGATCACGGTAATACTGTTCCCACGTGGCCAGGTCCCACGCATCATAAGAATGAGTTTTTGGACGATACCCCAATTGATGGCCACGCACGGGATACCGAGGCGAAGAGGAAATCGAAAGTTGATCCGCGACCACGACCCGCCCTGGACCAAAATGGAGTTGGCGCAACAGATGACCGACCCCATACAAAAGCCCGCGAGGATCATTTCCCACAAGGGTCACAGCGGCACCCTGGGCTTGGGGCTTGACGCGCAGATGAAACCCTTCGGCAGCACGATTCTCCGACATCTCCATCGTGAATCCTGCGATACTTTTGGGATCTCCCGCTTTTCCCAATGCGATCACTGCCGTCCCTTCGTCGATGCGATTGGTTCGCACCTCCCAACGCACCTGCGAACGCTTCTCCACTTCCTCCACCAACATCGTCACGGCTTTCTTTTCAAGTCGGGAAAGCCCCTCGGGAGCGATCACGATGGCCCGGCTCAGGTCCAACGCAGAAGCACTCACCGAGGTCAATAAAACCATGACAACCACCGCCAATGATAATCGCTTCGGGGCAATTATTGATGGGGGTACAAGCAGTTTTCTAGAAAGAGATGAGCAATGCATGGCGAAACTGAAGCATTGCCAATGGAACCCGTCAATATCAATAGGACTTTTCTACGAAATCGTTTCGCAATTAATGGCAATCGTTTTTCCCGACCCGATTGCTTCAAATAATCGGCTGGTTTCTAGAAAGAGGCCTTGATCGCGGCTGCTTGTGTCGCTCCGGCATCGAGGCAAACGAGGTTTTCCAAGCTGCGGGAATAGATCCTGCCATTCGCCAGAACGGGGACGATCCACGTGCTTCTGCCGCCGAGAATCTGGACTGACGCAAGCTCCTTGTAGCCAGCGGGGGAGGCTTCGACGGAGGCCAGCATTCCTTTGTCGCTGAAGGCAAGGAGGTTTTTTCCGGCGAGCATCGCGGAGCCTTTGCCATATCGGCCGGAGGACCATTTCACCTCCCCGGTGTTGAAATCGAGGCAGCGCAATTCACCTTCATCAAAGCCGTAAAGAAACCCGTCGAGGTAAATGCAAGAGGCCATGTGATTGCGCATGTTTTTATTCTGCCAAAGGACCTTCGGCTTGTTCTGGGCAATCTGGATCAGGGCACAGCCGGTGCCGTAACCGGAGGAGATGAATACTTTGTCGCCAATAACGAGAGGCGTGGCGGCGTTGACGTCGTAGCTGGTGCTCCAAGGAAAATGCCATAACATTTTGCCATCGGAAACGCGGCGAGAGGTGAGGCCAGCCGGGTTGAAAACTAGCACGGTGCGCACACCGTCCAAGGTTTGGGGAACGGGAGAGCCGTATCCTGCCCCTTCGTTTCCGTTTTTCCAAATCACCTCACCATTCAGTTTGTTGAAGGCGATCACCGCAGTACTGGAACCAGCGGTTTCGACGATGAGTAGATTATCCTCCACGAGAGGGGAGCCGGCAAAACCCCATGTGGGAATCTGCGCCTTGAAATCGGTCACGAAATTTTTGGACCAAATTACTTTTCCACTTTTTGCTTCGAGACAGAAAAGGTGACCTTGGCGGCTGACGCTATACACACGGTCGCCATCCACGGTGGGAGTGCACCGCGTTCCAGGATAACCGTTGGGATCCTTGGAGGCGCAGGGATAGGAATGCTTCCATAATTCCGCGCCCGAGATGGCGTCGAACGCGTAAATCGAATCGGCTTCATCCGTATTTCCCATCGTGAAAACCCGCCCTCCGGCAACCGAGAGGGAGGACCATCCTGTGCCGACCTTGGCCTTCCACAGTTGCTTCGGTCCTTCGACACCCCAGGCTCCGGAGGGGATTGATTCAGGCGAGATGCCGTCGAAGTTCGAGCCGCGCCATCGGGGCCAGTCGGCAGCGTTCAAATTGAGGGCAGCCATCGCGATTGTGGCACCGAGAAAAGGGATCCATTTCATGCAGACGGAGAACGTAGGGGCTAAATTTTCAGTCGGAAAACGTGGGTGAGATTCGTGGGGGATGGGGACGGGATTCTAAAAAACGCGGCGGAGTTCGTGAGAGTGGCGCGCCCCTCCAAGGTGATCCATTGGGAACCGGTTCCAAGATTCGTGGTCATTTGGACTTCGGCTCCGACATATTGGGCAGGGGCGGAAAAGGTCAAAAACCCGTCGGACTTTGTCATCGAAAAAATAAATCCACTGGGTGACGGAATGATTTGAAAGGTGCCAAATAAGTTTTCGCTGGAGGAATCTCCCACGTTGGCATCCATCAGCGAGAAAGCACCGCCTTGATTCGCCAGGGTGCCCCCTGAGGCCAATCCCCGTGAACCCACAAGGCCGATTTTCGCTAGAGGCGTGTTCCCTGCCCCGCCCGTCCCTCCTTCTCCTCCATAAACTGAGTTGGTGACAAAAAGAGATTTTTCAACCACGACCACTCCCTGACCGCCGCTGTAAATCGCTCCCCCAAGGGCTTCACCTCCGCGACCGCCGGCGCCACCGATAAGATTGAAAAGCGAACTGCCAGCCGCACTCCCGATGCCGCCGGGACCTCCACCCGCGACATTGCTGTCGAATTTTGTTTCGGTGAGCAGAAGTCGGGTGTTCGAATAAATGGCTCCACCAAAAGAGGAACCGCCCGGGCTTCCCGCCGCGCCAGGTTTTTCAGATTGCACCGCAGCCCCCATTCTTCCGGGAGCATTTGTCACGGAGTTTCCGACAAAAAGAGTCTTCGTGATGGAGAAATTCGTGATGCCATCGGCGTAAACCGCTCCCCCTGCGGCTGGGTTCACGGAGCCTGGCCGAGCGGAAAACCCGAGCAACCCTGCCCCTGCCCCCTGTTTCCCACCGAGAGCACCGTAAACCGCATTACGTTCCAAGGTGGAATTCGTGATGCTGAGTGCCCCGCCCTTCGAGTAAATCGCTCCCCCAGACGCCCATCCGGAATCTCCGCCATCCGCTCCACTTTGTCCGAGCCCCACATCCTGACCATCGGCACCCGGTCCGCCCGATCCGGCGAGAACGGAATTGCCAAAAACCATGGAGGAAGCGACCTGAACAAACCCTTCATTATTATAGATGGCTCCCCCGAATGCGGCTCCCCCTTTTTGCCCGGGATAAGGCTTAAAATTATAGACCCCCGTCGCGCCTTGGGCTCCCAAGACGGTGTGATTGGACAGAGTGCAGGAAGTGATCCGCAGCGTCCCCCGGTCGTTGAAGATTGCGCCGCCGGCGGTTAGTGGGATGCCCCCATTCTCGATGTTGGTCGCGGTCTGGCGACCATCAATCAGAGTGAGATTGTGAAGGGTTAAACTGCCGCCGGGAAGAATGACAAACAACCGATGTTTATTATTTCCGCTCAAAATGGCAGAGGCCGTGGCGACACCTTGAATCGAGACGGGATTGGTGATGACCAAGGGTTGGGACAGGGTCAGTTTTCCCGTGAGCAGAACGGGCAATCCCTTGTGAAGAGCGTTGGTCAATTCAAGCTCCTGCCCAGGTCCAATGGGGATCGCGCCCGCAGTTTGTGCGTGGATGACAGAGCTGCCGATCACCGCCCAGAAAATGAGAACCAGGAGACGTTGCATAAAAAATCCAACCGCAGTTTGCCGTGTCCGCCATCAAACGCAAGCGGTCTTCCTCTTCTCCCTTAATTTCCAGCCCGAATAGTTGCGTGTGCCGCCTTTATAGCCGGTTTGGGCTCGGACAGGCTGCAGCGTGGACACCGAACGCAGAGGAACCCCGTTGCACGGTTTAAGGGGACTCGGTGGTGGGGTTGGGGTCAAATACAATAATTCCTTTACTCGGACACCCTTGGTTGCCAGCGGTGTCCACTGGATGAAGTCGGTCGTGTATTCCAGCTCAGCCGCCAAGTTCTAATCGCCATTAAAAATAATACCCAACCCGAGCCGCGAACCCCAGTCGCCGGACTCAATTCTCCGCAACTCAAGGATCATTTTCCT
>CAMBHS010000128.1 GCA_945867235.1 Akkermansia muciniphila | reverse complement strand
GGTTCATCATCGCATCAAACCCGCAGTACTCGGCCAACGTTCGAAATGAGGAATCGGTCTGGGGTGCATCGCAAATAGTCACCGTTCCCTGTCCTTTCAACCGTGCCCCAACCCAATCTGCCACGGCCTCGATCACGGTTGGATGAGTGACAACATGTTCCCATTGATGCGATCCCGGCTTACGTTCGTCATGTTCCTTGACCCAGTTCGGTTTCAATACCACACGATGATTCGGAAGGATGAAATCATCAGGCAAACCTAACGAATCTAACGCCGCGTGAACTGCCGACCGAACCTCTATAGGCAAAGCGTAATTCATGGGACCCCGCCAAGCGGCCACGGTCATTCCAGAATTGATCTTGAGAGGTTCCATGCTACGTCATTTGAATCAAGCATCACTCTAACTATTTTTGAACAGACGCCCAAGTTTTTTTCGGGCAACGTTGGAAACGAAAAATGAAGCTGCTGGTTTTTGCACATACACCACCACCTCACCATGGACAGAGCTACATGGTCAAATTGTTGCTGGATGGATTTAAAACAGAGGCAGAGCTTGGCTTGCCCGAAACCACCCAAGCTAGAGTTACCTGCCACCATGTGAACGCGCATTTCTCCAGAGACATGGCGGACATCGGTCAATTTCGTTGGCAAAAAGCCTTCCTAATTATCCGATATTGTTTTGCCGCCATTGTTCTTCGGATCCGTCATGGAGTGGAGAATTTTTATTACGTCCCTTCCCCCGCTCTGAAAAATCCATTGATCCGTGATTGGATCATCCTGTTGATTTGTCGGCCTTTTTTTAAACGAATTTTTCTACACTGGCATGCAGCAGGTCTGGGTCATTGGTTGGAAAAAACACAATCCCCTTTTACACGATGGCTGAGCCATCGTGTCCTTGATCATGCAGACCTTTCCATTGCCGTGTCCCAAGTGAACATTCCTGATTCTGCGAAGTTTCATCCAAAACACCAGGCGTTGGTGTATAATGGAATTTCTGATCCATTCCCTGAATTCACCTCGAATATTTTACCCCTTCGAATCGAGCGTTTACGTCAGCGCATGGCGAATACGCACAACACTTGCGAGATCAACGTGCTTTACCTTTCCCTGTGCTGCAAAGAAAAGGGACTGATGGATACCTTGCATGCGATCCACATTGCCAATACTGAAAAATGCACCGATGGGAAAAAAATTAAGTTAAAATTAAAAGTTGCTGGGCAATTTTTGAATCCTGAGGAAGAAAAACTATTCTACAACACGATCAGCGAATTGAGCTTGGAAGGAGATGTCACCTATGCAGGATTTTTGGGCGGTGAATCGAAACATAAAGCTTTTGTGGAAGCTGATATTTTTTGTCTTCCCACCTATTACTGGGCGGAAGCGGCTGTGCCATTGGTTCTGATCGAGGCGATGGCCTGCGGTCTTCCCATGGTCGCCAGTTCATGGCGTTTGGAATCCGAATTCTATCCACCGCAATATCCCGGATTGGTCGAACCCAAAAACCCATCACAAATAGCTGCTGCATTTATCCATCTCGCAGAGGCGGATATGTTCCAGCTTTTCAGGGACAAATTCCTGAATCATTTTACCCTTACTAAGCATATTGAGGAGCTTCATAAAGCCTTTCTGAAGGCAGTAAATTCCTAGTTTAGGTTGATTCGTTCTGCGGCGCGGTTTCTCATAGGTTTCAAATAAACTGCATCCAGATTTGACGCCCTCCCTACTCGAATCTAAATTGAGATCCCATCGAATATGAATGCCAAACTCGTTCTTAAAACCCTATTTCTTATCCTTGTTCTAATCCTTCTCGTTATGATCGGAATGAACAACCGCGGGACCATTTCTTTCAGTCTGCCATTGGTTTTTAAAAAATCTGTAACCCAACCCGCTGCACTTATGTATATCGGTTTTTTTGGAATCGGCTTGTTAAGCGGAGTCATCCTAGCCTCCGGCGGCGGTGGCAAAAAGGGGACCTCTGGTAAAAGCAGTTCCAGCCAGAAATCTGGTCATTAAAATGAGCATTGCGACCAAAACCGGTGATCATGGCACAACGGGCTTGATGTATAATCGCCGTGTGTCGAAGAGCGATTCGCGGGTCGAAGCCTATGGTTCGGTTGACGAATTGAATACAGCACTCGGCTTGGTTCGTGCCACAGCGGGTAACCCCTTCGTGAGCACTCATGTTTTGGCCGTGCAAAAAGACTTAGTTATTCTAATGGGTGAACTCGCCACTTTGGAAGAAGACCTGCCCCGTTATATCAAAGGCGGTTTCTCTATTCTGACCAAGGAATATATCGTAAAGCTTGATGAATTGGTCAGGGAAATCGAGAGCCAAAAAGTATCCTTCCAAGGTTGGGCTACTCCCGGAGCCAATCTAAACTCTGCAGCTTTGGACGTTGCAAGAACCGCCTGCCGTCGAGCAGAGAGAAGGATCGCGTTTTTACAGGAATCTGGAGCCATGAACAATCGCGATATTCTCGTGTATCTCAATCGACTTTCCGATGCCTTATGGCTGCTGGCACGTTGGGTTGAAACAGAGTTGCAAAAAGCCCCCATTTCAACCAAATAACGGTAACTCTAGAAGGCGTAGGATGAATCTATTCCTTCTTGCAACTGAGTCTCAATCGTAATAACAATAACTCTAGTGAGCGATGGAATGCCAACATTGGAGGAATCGGGTGAATGCGGTCTGCCCTTGGTATGTCCCCTAAACCAAGTGCGTGAAGGCACCTCCGTGCGCATCAAACAGCTCACAGCCCCGCCCGAGGTGACTCATCGTTTGCGGGAAATGGGCTTTTGTGAGGAGCAAAAAATTAAATTGATCAGCCAAAAATCGAGCATTATTTGCCAGGTTTGCAATGTGCGCCTTGCCATCAGTTCCAAGCTCGCAGGTAGAATTCTCGTGCAACCCATTCCCTTCGTCAAGGCCGCCTGACCCATGTCCGAAGTCCTCAAACCTCTGTCCGAATTAACACCGGGTTCCAAAGCCGTCATTCGCGAAATTCGACTGGCAAATGCGATCAAGCCGCGCCTGATGGAGATGGGGTTGCTCATCGGAACCACATTGGAACTCATTCGATTTGCCCCTTTGGGGGATCCTGTTGAAATTAAGGTGAGAGGGTATCATTTAACCCTTAGGCGACATGAAGCCGATCAGGTGTTCGTGGCTTTATCCGATTTGCATTAAAAAGTTTACCTCGCCGTTTCCATGCCTAGTGTATCTTCCTCCCCAAGTGTTGCCCCCTTTCAGGTGGTGTTGACCGGCAACCCAAACTGCGGCAAAACCACCCTTTTCAATGCGTTGACAGGATTGCGAGCCAAAGTCGGTAACTACGTCGGGGTCACCGTCGAACGCAAAGAAGGTCGGATGCTAGGGGTGACGAGCGGACGAACCATCACAATTCTGGACCTTCCCGGCACTTACTCCCTCTCGCCCCAATCATTAGATGAGGAAATTGCTCGTGACGTCCTATTGGAACACTGCCCTGAGGTTCCAAGGATCGATCTCGTCGTCGTGGTGGTGGACGCTTCGAATCTTGAACGCAATCTTTATTATGCCATTCAGGCCATTGAATTAGGGCATCCCACACTTCTGGCCCTGAACATGGTGGATGTCGCGAGCGACAATGGGCTAGTTATCGATGCTGCCCTATTAGCCAAAGAACTTGGCGTCGTTGTTGTCTCTCTCGTCGCAAGCCAAGGTGTCGGCATGTCGGAATTATTTTCCCAGATAATCAATCACTGCACCTTCAGAAAACCCACCTCAGTTCAAAACCTCACGCAACCCGGATTGCCTCTATTATTCCGGCAAGAAGTTCTAAAACTCGCGGCGATATTATCCACCACAGCCTCTCTGAGTGAACCGCGTTGCCAAGCAGAATCCTTGCTGCTCTTGAGTGATGAAGCCAGTGGCAACAAGGCTTCTCTGCCAGTAGCATTCAAAGAGTTGCTCACGACGTGCCGTCAGAACCTTGAAATAGCCAACATCGATTGGCGAGGCGCGGCCATCGAGGCTCGATACGCGGTCGCGGGTCGGATCTACCATTCCTGCTGCACGGAAACCAATGCCAACGCTGAAACTATTAGCGATCGCATTGATCGTGTAGTCACACACAAATTCTGGGGCATCATCATTTTTCTCGCGATCATGACAGCGATGTTTCAGAGCATATTCACGCTGGCGGAGTATCCCAAAGCAGGGGTCGAATTCATTGTGACGGGTGTGGGGCAATTCGTTGGAAACCTGCTGGCTCCGGGGGATCTACGAAGCCTGCTTGTGGATGGTGTCATTGGAGGTGTGGGATCGGTCATCATTTTTCTCCCACAAATATGTTTTCTGTTTCTTTTTATCGGGTTGCTGGAAGACACGGGATACATGGCGCGTGCGGCATTTCTCATGGATCAACTTATGAGCAAAGTAGGTCTCCACGGTAAAAGTTTTATTCCGATGCTCAGCTCTTTTGCGTGCGCCATCCCCGGAATCATGGCGACCCGTACGATCGAAAGCGCGAAAGATCGATTGGCAACCATCCTTGTCGCTCCGCTGATGAGTTGTTCCGCACGACTCCCTGTTTACACCCTCCTTATCGCTGCGTGCATCCCCAATCGAAGTGTTCTTGGGTTTTTGAAATTATCGGCCCTAACAATGCTCGCGATGTATTTATTGGGGATTGTTGTCGCATTAGCGATGGCGTGGCTCCTCAAGAGAACCTTACTGAAGGGGGAGCCTCCTCTCCTAATCATGGAACTGCCTCCCTATAAACGCCCATTGCTCAAGGTGGTGATGCGTCATATGTGGGATCGGGCTCGATTATTTCTTCGACGTGCCGGCACAGTGATACTCGGGATCAGTATTCTCCTGTGGTTTCTGTCCTCCTACCCGCGTCAGCCAAAAATTGAAAGCGATTTTGCTGCACGCAAAACTGAACTAATCCAACAAATCAACGCGTCCGTTAATGCTAGTCCTGTGGAAAAAGCCACCCAAGCATCGGCCTTATCCGACTTGGATAATCTCGAAGCCGGTGAGAAGTTGCGTCACAGTTTTGCAGGTCAATTCAGTCAATTGATCGAACCCGTAATCGCGCCACTTGGGTTCGATTGGAAGATTGGCATCGGCATCATCGCTTCATTCGCCGCGCGTGAAGTTTTTGTGAGCACTATGTCCACGGTTTACAATGTGGGATCTGGAGACACCGATAGCGAATCTGGTCAAACGCTCACGGATAATTTGCAGAAACAGAAACGACCCGATGGGACCAAACTTTACACCCCATTGGTCGGCGTGACCTTGATGGTGTTTTATGTTTTTGCCCTGCAATGCGTGAGCACCGTGGCGATTGTGCGCCGCGAGACGAACTCGTGGAAATGGCCAGTTTTTCAATGGGTATATATGGGGGGCTTGGCATGGGTGCTGGCCTTTCTAACATACCAAGGCGGAAAGTTTTTTGGGTTCCAATGATTCTGAAAAATCTCAGTCCAACCACCAATGAACAAACGGTTTAGGTGCAAGCCACATCAACCCGATGCAGGCGAGAACTGCCATGGTATGGAAGACAAAATACTTCGCGAATCCCCGCCAGCGAGGCGTCAATAAACAGACCAATATAGCGGCGGGAACAATTGAAATGCTGAAAAGTAATAGCAGCCAAAAGTAATTCCACTCAATCGCCGCATGAGTGATCAATGCAGAAGGAAAACCACGTTCCCCGATGCTGGTCGGCCAAGCTCCGAGACTCAGACGCATATGAATTGCCAATGAGTAGTAAAAACCTAGGGAAATGATTCCAGGTAGTGCGGAAATGAAGATTCCTATCCTCGAAATTTTCATGCCACAAAACCTACTCCAAACAAGGGCCGTCTTCACCTACTAATCCAATCGACCTTGAGGATCGAGTGATCGCCTGCAAGACCGATCAATTATCGAATCTTGCGTTTGACTTTGAATCAACCTGCTCTAAGATTTCCAGCCTTGGTCGGGGTCGTAGCTCAGTTGGTAGAGCACCACAATGGCATTGTGGGGGTCAGGGGTTCGAATCCCCTCGGCTCCACCATCTTCATGGTGAAGCATCAGCCCTTGTCCAAATAAAGGCTATTGGGGTCACGTTCTATACTAATTTTCAATACTGTATGCTGTTTGGTCGTGAAAACCGACAGCAAGAGAAAGAGCTCAGTCTGACAACGCCGACAGAGCTTGCGACGTGATGGCTAAGACGGCTGGGTGCGTCAGTTTGCGTTCCGCGCTGATGGCGTAGAATTGTTGACGGCAATCTTCGGTGCGCCCGATGATTTCGAAGCCGTAGTGCGCGACAGCTTCTTTGACTACCAGGGTCGGCAAGGCGAAGAAGCCCAACCCGTCCACCGCCGCGATTTTCATCAGGGCGGCGTCATCGAATTCCGCCATCAGACGCGGGCGAAGATCTTCGGCTTGAAACCATTTCTCCAGCGATTGGCGCAGAGCGGTGTTGCTCGTAGGGAGTAGAACCGGCGCATCGTTCAGTGGTTTTGGAAATTTGCGCTTGAGGGTGGCGGCCAGTTTCCGCTCCGCGCAGAAGGTCACGCCACATTCGCCAAGCAGATGATTGAATACTTTAATTGGGAGCGAACTGGGCGCGGGTTCGTCCGCCAGCACAATGTCCAGCCGGTGGGCGG
>CAMBHS010000127.1 GCA_945867235.1 Akkermansia muciniphila | reverse complement strand
GAATCCCGGTTTGAGCGTCGTTTTCACGTAGCCCACTGCATTTACCGAGTAAACCTGAGCCATCGATGTGGCGATGCCAACTGCTGTGAGAGCAGCTGTCAGAAGTAGTGTTTTGGTTCTCATTTGGGTATTGTTTTTTCCGTGTGTGTCTTGATATTCACATCTTTTGACATTCCGGTCAATAGTTTTTTAATAAAAAATACGGACTTAATCGATTCATTTACACCGAGATTTACTCAATGTTTGCGGTCTTTTTGCCGTCACCTTAATTAATGTCGATATTTTAGTGCGTTTTTTCCTAAAAAAGTTTATCCCCGATCCTCGTTTTTTGCGTTGATCAAGCCGATTCAAATTCTGAGGTCAAGTTTCTTGACTGTAATGGGTCTCTTGGTAGTGTTGTCATCTGGAAATGGTGGTCGTAGATCAATGGTAGATCCCCAGTTTGTGGTACTGGTTGTTGCGGGTTCGAGTCCCGTCGGCCACCCCATTTTCCCTGTCCTTCCCCTTTCAATATCGCTACTTCTTCAGCTTCTGGTTTTTTAATTGATCCCACGAAGTGATTCCTATGATCGGAAGTGCGAAAGAGAACTTTTCTGTCTGATTCGTTGTGTCGGCGGCTTGAAATACTTCGTAAATTTTTCGCTGACGTCCAGGGGTGGCGATTGAGTCAGCCTTACGTTCCCACAACCCCAAATTCAGCCCGCCTTCGTGCGAATGATCGACATGACGATGGAGTATAAATGCATCAATTGAAGGCAATGCCTCAACTTGCTTGTAGGCATACGCATACGCTGCCGCTTGCAGGAGTTCTCCTTCCGCACCCGCTTTGGCGTGAAATCCTTGCTCGCTCAGAATGACATGGCGGGGTTGATCTTTGTATTTTAGTGCTGGTTGTTCCAAGAACTGTGTCAATAAGGGAAGGTTGCGAAAGGTGATGCGCGGAGAATCGGGATCGAATGTCGCAGATTTGTCCAGCCATGTGCGGGGCTCAAACAGGTTTTCTGGATAAGGATGGAAGGCAACATGCCACGCAAAGTCACCCCCGACACGCGCTTTGCTCGCAAAATACTCAAGAAACGGTCTTGCAGCGAATGTCTGGGACGCGTCGCCTCCTGGATAGTGGATATTCCAATGGTGCTCGAGCGAAACAAAAATGCGTGCGGCTTTGTCGTGCATTTTGACGGCTTCGTCCGCAGCCCGAACGCTGATCAGATAAGAATCTGCAAATTGCTCCATCGATACCCGACCCATGTTGCTCCAGAACCAATGGGAATTAACCTCATTGCCGATAATGTAATTCACCACTCGCCCGTGGGGTGATTTAGAAGACCCGTAACGCGATGCAAGAAAACTTAGGCAGGCTTGATACGCCGCTTTGCCTTCCGTGGTAACAGTGTTGAAAGCACCGAGCCGATTCGGGGCTTTTTTATCATACCCAGGATGGATCAGGAGGCGATTGACCTCTGGATTCTGGCTCTCGTAAACGAGGATTATGAGGGAAACGAGGACTCCAGCACTTGCCAATGGTTTAATCTGCTGATCCATGTGCGAAACCGTGGATTCACGAAAAAAGTAGGGTTTCCCTTGCCATGTATGAGAAATGGAATGGGCGGAGTTTGTCAGTTCGAGTAATCCAGCAAGATCGCAGTTGAGTGCGGCATGTTTGATTCCCAGACTCACCGCATCATCTACCATCTGCACTTGCAACCCCTTCTTGCTCGTTACCGTTGGGTAAGGCTCGGTCTCTCCATTTACAGAAAACACCCAAATCAAGATAAAAAACGCACCCAAAAAGACCCTTTTGGTTCTATACCAACCCGGCGCGAGCGTTGGATGGAGAGTGAACTCGTGCGCCCGTGCATTACGAAAATGTAATGCGCAGGAAACATTGCCATCAGGTGGGGGCGTCAAATTATTCATGAGAGTTGGATGCAAACTGTCGAAAGAATAGTCACCCCATTTGTTTATGAAGAAAAGAATACACGTCATCGCAGGGCAAGGGGCCACTTTTCAAATTCGTTTGAAGGCTTGATTTGATTTGGCTTCAGCGCAACCGGATCGATCTCACGTTCATCCGAAATACTGCCAAAAAAGCCCGAGTGTAATGATGATTCCGATCAGCCCGATCAATTGACGCACGCGGTGCTGTGGAATCTTTTGGGAATAATGAGCTCCAAGGAAATAACCGACAGTGGCGCCCATGCAAAGAATGCCTGCTTTTCCCCAGTCAACAAATCCAGCCTGCGCTAAAAATAGAGCCGCCACCAGATTGATTCCAAAACCCAGAATGGTTTTCAGCGCATTCATTTGGTGAATGTCCGAAAGACCCAATAGCCCCATCGTGGCCAGCATGAGAATTCCGATACCCGCACCGAAATAACCTCCATAAACTGAAATCCAAAATTGAAAAATAATCGCACCCCAGAATATTTTTTTTGGTCCGGTTGGGTTTACTTCCGATAAAAACCATCGTCGCAAAACGCCCTGAGCTAAGAAAAGCGATGTCGCAAAGAGCATGAGAAAAGGAACAAGGCGGTTGAAGATGGATTCAGGAAATAAAGTCAGAAGCACGCTTCCTAATAGTCCACCCGCTAAGCTCACCGGAATGAATCGGAGCAACCATTGGCGAACCGGTAACAGTTGATGGCGATACCCAAACAAGCTGCCCGATGTCCCAACGACCAACGCCACGGTGCTTGTGGCATTGGCAATGATGGGGGGCGTCCCACAAATTAAAAGCACTGGAAACGTGATCAACGTCCCACCTCCAGCGACGGCGTTGATCAAACCGGCTGCAATTCCCGCGACTCCGATTCCAATGATTTCCGTGCCCGTCATGAGGAGCGTCAGTCCGAGTGAACCTAAGTGCTGGCTCCCTGCTGTTGTTGGACACGAATCAGTATGGAAGCCTCTTGGCGACCATCCAATGCTAGGTCGATCGCGTATTGTCCGGGTTGATCGAACTTTAATTGCTGGATATTAAAAATGAAGTTGCGAACGAGATCACTGACGTCACCCGGGAAAACAACCTCCACAGGAATCTCGATGCTGGGCAGGACAAATCGTCCATCTTCATTCACAAAGTTCAATCGCAATTTATGCGAGCCTTCCTCGATGCGCTGAAACACCAAACGCAACGCGATCGCACATTGCGGATGGGTCGCCGGGAAAGACGCGGCGAATATGGTGTCAAAGGCACCCAGAATGTTCAACTTGCCCCCGTAATCGGCGGCAGCATCGCATACGACAGCAACCTGAATGTTCATTGCTTCACAATCTACGACTAGCCGCGATGAGGTGGAAGGAGATTTGCTAGGAAATGGATGTATGTCTCTGCTGGAAACAGAATCTGCCTCATCTTGCATTTAGCCGAATTCTCGCTCACAGTAAGTCCTGCACAAGCAACTGATAAGAGCAGTCGGTTCTCGCTAAAAGTGAATTTGAGATCGATCGCCGGTCATGCTCTGGCGGACAGTATTTTTTAATCATGACACAACCGCATATGCCCGCGATAAGACGCGGCAAGGCCTATGAAAGCCTCGACAAGAACCAACTGGTTGACCATCGCACGGGCGAGAGTCTGGTCTCGATCAGTCAAGTAAACGCAGGGATCATCCGGAAAGATTTGGCACGCATCTCGGAAAGCAGGGCGGCTCTGAAGAAGTTTACGGTGGAGCAACTGATAGAAATCTCCATCAAAGCAGGCGACTTTTTTATGAATGGCGTGTTGCCGCTGGGCGACAAAGGCCACACACAATCTCCGCAGGATTATATAGAGAACCTTTCAAAAACGAGCGGGCTTCCACATGTCATGGTTCGGCGCAACATGGTCAAGATCCATCAAGCCCTCACCTGCATGCGCACCGTCCTGAACGGGTTGACACGCGGATTGGATCTGTCGGTCATTGATCGCGGTTACGGGGAGCAATCGGGTTCCCCAGTGAGCTATTTTCCGACCACCCAAGCCCTCGGGTTGGTCATGCCTAGCAACTCCCCTGCGGTCAACTCGCTTTGGCTTCCGGCAATCCCTCTCAAAATTCCTGTCATCATCAAGCCCGGACGCGAAGAACCCTGGACACCCTTTCGCCTGATCCAAGCCTTCATCGCAGCAGGTTGTCCCTCGGAAGCTTTTGGTTTTTATCCGACCGACCACGAAGGTTCCGCTGAAATCTTGAAATCCTGTGGACGCGCGTTGATCTTCGGAGATCGAAACACCACGGCACAATACGCCGCAAATCCCGCAGTTCAGGTGCATGGCCCCGGATTTAGCAAAGTGCTGATCGGTGCGGATATGATTGAACAGTGGCCTGATTTCATCGACTTGATCGCCGGTTCCATCGCCGATAACGGAGGTCGCAGTTGCATCAATGCTTCAGCCGTGGTGGTGCCGAAGTATGGTCGCGAGATTGCGGAGGCTCTGGGTAGAAAACTGGGATCTATCACCCCATTGGCGGCAACGGATGAGAATGCCAGACTCTCCGGATTTGCGAATGTCAAAATGGCCGACTTCATCAACAATGCGATCGAGGAGGGACTGAAAACTCCTGGCGCAGAGGATGCAACAGCCCCATTCCGCGACGGTCCGCGTCGAGTCGAATTTGAAGGAGGCGTTTATTTGCGGCCCACGATCATACGCTGCGACTCCTTTCAACACCCTTTGGCGAATCGGGAATACCTTTGCCCCTATGCGAGCGTTGTCGAAGTGCCGCAATCAGAAATGCTCAAGCAAATTGGGCCGTCACTAGTTGTGACCGCGATTACCAAGGACACCCGTTTTACAGAAGAACTCCTCGAATCCTCCCTGATTGAACGACTGAACTTGGGACCCATCAGCACGATGAAGATTTCGTGGGATCAACCGCATGAAGGGAACATGTTCGAGTTCCTCTATAAACGACGATCTATCGATCGAGGGTGAAGAATCACTGAAGTTGGAGAATCCACCCGTTCCTCAAGACTCATGCGCTATCCAGATCATCCGGAACCCTCCGCAGCCCCTTCGCCGTTGCTCATTCCGTTTGATCAACGCGGGCAAACACGATTGATTTTCGGGGTGCGTGAAATCGAACGCATCGGAACTCTGGTGCGTGAACTGCCCGCACAGAGGGTGCTCCTCGTGACGGATCCGGGCATCGTCAAAGCAGGTCATGCAAGGCGCGTGCAGAATTTACTCGAGGCGAGTCAGGTTGAGGTAATTCTTTTTGATCGGGTGCATGAAAACCCCACCACTGCCGATGTTCAGCGTGCGGTGGAAGTGGCTCGATCCGCAAATATCGATGCGATCATCGGATTGGGTGGCGGGAGTTCCATGGACACGGCCAAAGGTTGCAATTTTGTTCTGACCAATGGCGGGCGGATGCTGGATTATTGGGGCGTCAATAAAGCGCAGCTTCCGATGCTCCCCATGATCGCCATTCCGACCACTGCGGGAACGGGGAGTGAGTGCCAATCTTACGCCCTCATTGCTGATGAAGTGACTCACCAAAAAATGGCCTGCGGCGATCCAAAAGCCGCGGCTCGCATCGCGTTACTGGATCCAGAATTGACATTGTCCATGCCGCGACGTGTGACCGCCTGCACAGGAGTCGATGCCTTGGCTCACGCCTTGGAAACAAGCGTGACAACAAAGAAAAATCCTTTGTCATGGATGTATTCGAGAGAAGCGTTCGCCCTTTGTTTTAAACACCTTGCAACCACGTTGCGAGAACCCACAAATGTTGCGGCACGAGGCCAAGTCATGCTCGGAGCAGCGTTGGCGGGTATGGCCATCGAAACGAGCATGCTCGGGGCAGCGCATTCCGCCGCAAATCCGTTGACTGCTCATTTCGGGATCATCCACGGGGAGGCAGTCGCTTTGATGCTTCCGGCAGTCCTGCGATTCAATGCACAGGACGCTGCATCCGCCCATGCCTACGCAGAGTTGGCGGTGGCTGCCGGCATCAGCCGTAATCATACTTCCGATGCCAACGCAGTCGTCGCGTTGATCCGCAGTCTCTCCCACACCATCCATGATGCGGGGTTCCCTCCTTCTTTGGCTGCTGCCGGAGTGCCTCTCCAAGCCCTTCCCACGTTGGCGGAAGAGGCAGCACAACAATGGACAGCAAAATTTAATCCTAGGCCGGTGCAGAAAGAAGATTTCCAAGCTCTTTACGAAGAGGCATGGAAAGGTTCCTGACCCCATCAGGTTCACGGGTCAACTGGAGATTCTGGTCGAGTCTCTGGTGCCAGACGATTCTCTATCGCTTCAACATTCTCAGGCACAGGCTCCTGATTTCTAGCCAAAAGAAGGACGCGCTTCCCTCGTTTTACGGGATAAATCACGTCCCCTTTTTCATCTAATTTTACAAACCATCTTTTTAAATCGGACGCGTGACCCAGTTCCGTCTTCCGGCAGCGGCGCACCAATGATTTGTAAAAATGATCCGCCTCCAAAGGATCACGGTATTTGATCCAACTGCCTCCGGTATGCAGCACCTGTGCTGTTTCCTCTGAATCGTTGGGCATCATGGCAGCCGCATCCCAAGCGAGACTGGATGCAATGAGGTGCCGATGAAACATTTCGAGATTGGACGGAGTGTGTCTTGCGAATCTGCGCTGTTCATCCAGACTTGCCCGAATCTTGGCGTCCTTCAGAGGATGTTGGCGACTAAACCCGTCCGTTCCTCC
>CAMBHS010000126.1 GCA_945867235.1 Akkermansia muciniphila | reverse complement strand
GAGGTTTTCCATGAAACTAAGTTCTTGTTCCGTGATATGGGGCGATGTGTTCTTTCGCATCCCTACTCTAATTGAGACTTAGTCTCAATAGTACAAGTCTATTCTTCAAAAAACTGCAGCTTTCTTTCACCCACTTTTAATCACACCCTTCTCGCGTCCCTGAGAGGTTTCCTGCTCGCCTCAACGCCAGACCTGTGCTAGGGATTGACTCATGCTTCCACGTGATCCCATGGTGCCGCCGAGTCGGGTGAGCCTCTGCTGTCAACTCGCCTTAGTTTTCACGGCGTGGGTTTTCGTTGTGCCCTTCGGTCAACACAATCTGGCACGGGCGGAAAATGAACCCGCGATCATCACCGGCACCCCGATTCGTGGAAAACCAATTCGCGCCGTCAAACCTCCAGCGACAGCTCCCTTGGTAACGAACATCACCCAATCAGGAAGCGCAAAAGCTCCTGAACCCTCCTCACCAGGTTTTTCTGTGGTGGGCTTTGATCAACTCGCGTCGTTTCCCTACGAAGTCAACGACACCGCCTTGACCACCACCAACGGGACGAATATCCCCGACCAAATCCCAGCCAACATCAAGGCGTTTGACCGTCAATCGATCGCCCTCAAAGGTTTCATGCTTCCTCTCAAAGTGGAAAAAGGATTAGTCACCGAGATGCTCCTCATGCGCGACCAATCGATGTGCTGTTACGGCAAGGTGCCCAAGATCAATGAATGGGTGACCGTGAAGATGACCGGCGCGGGAGTCAAACCGGTGATGGATCTTCCCGTGATCTTGAAAGGGAAACTGGAAGTCGGCGAAACACGGGAAAACGGCTATCTCACCGGCATTTACCGGATGGATGGTGTGACGATGGAAGAGAGCCAATAGACCCCGGATTCCACGATTTATCCATCGCAAGGACGTGCCTCGCCTTAAGGAAGGGATGATCAATCCAACCCCCACAAAAACGGGTCGCCCATGGAAATGGCACCGCGTTCTTTATGTCCAAGTTATCGCGGCGGTCATCGTCGGGATTTTGCTCGGACATTTCTTTCCCGATCTCGGGATCCGACTCAAGCCCCTAGGAGACGCGTTCATCCGGTTGGTGAAAATGCTGATCGCGCCCATTGTTTTCTGCACGGTCGTCCACGGGATCGCCTCTTTCGGAGATTTAAAAAAAGTTGGACGTCTCGGGATCAAGACGCTGGTTTATTTCGAGACCGTCTCCACGCTCGCGTTGGTAATCGGGTTGCTCGTGGTGAATTATTTTCAGCCCGGAGCAGGGTTCAATGTGAACCCCGACACGCTCGATTCCAAGGCAACACAGAGCTATATCCAAAAAGCGCAAGCCCTGGACACGACCGACTTTTTCCTCAACATCATCCCCAACTCTTTTCTAGGGGCGTTTGTGGCGGGGGACTTGTTGCAGGTGCTGTTGCTGGCTCTCCTCACCGGCGCGGCGATCTCATTTCTCGGTCCGAAAGGGGCTCCGATTTTGCGCATGGTGGATTCCGTGTCCTCGATCTTTTTCGGAATCATGGGAGTGGTTGTGAAGGCGGCACCGATCGGAGCCTTGGGAGCGATGGCTTTCACCGTGGGCAGTTTTGGGTTGGCATCATTGCAAAAACTCCTCGCGTTGATGGCTGCATTTTATATCACCTCGGGAGCTTTCGTGGTTTTAGTGCTCGGCTCCATCGCCTTATTCTGTGGCTTTTCAATTTTCAGATTTATTTTTTACATCAAGGAGGAACTCCTGCTTGTGCTCGGCACCAGTTCATCTGAAACCGCTCTGCCGGGTCTGATGCAAAAAATGCGCCGGCTCGGTTGTCATCGTGCCACCGTTGGATTAGTCATTCCAACGGGTTACAGTTTCAACCTCGACGGAACAAATATCTACATGACCATGGCGGCGGTTTTTTTGGCGCAAGCAACCAACACACCTCTGGATATTCCCCATCAACTCGGATTGCTCGCCGTGGCCATGATCACTTCCAAAGGAGCGAGCGGGGTTACGGGTGCGGGCTTTATCACCCTCGCGGCAACCTTGGCGGCGGTGCCTTCCATACCGATTCAATCGCTCGCGCTCCTGCTGGGGATCGACCGGTTTATGAGCGAATGTCGAGCCTTGACCAACCTCGTCGGCAATGGCGTGGCGACGCTGGTCATCAGCCGATGGGAGAACGAGGTGACGCCTGAAATACTTCGCGCCAACCTCCTCAAAGCCCCAGGACTCTCCAGTGCCGACCCCTCGGAAGATCCTTTGGCGTGATCTCGGCGGTGGTGGGGAAACTTATCCCAAAGGTTCGAGAACAATCTTTCCCATCGAACCGAGAGAGAGAATTTCGCGATGCGCTTCAGCCGCTTGGGCGAGAGAAAAACGGAGGCTCACGATGGGTCGCAGCGTGCGGTTCTCCAATCCCGAGGCAATTCCCGCGTAGATGGTGCGGCGATCTTCTGGTGAGGCCATGAATAAATGGAGTCCCCGAATATCGACCTCTCGGCTCATCGTATCGCGTGGATTAATCTCCACTTTCCCACGGGAACCAATCACCACCACGCGACCCCGGGGAGCCAGCACGGTCAAATCTCTTCCCAGATTTATATTGGAAAGCATTTCTAAAATGAGGTCCACTCCCCGCCCCTCGGTCAGCCGCAACAGATCCTGCAAATAGTCCGGAGCGTGATGATCAAAAACAAAATGAGCCCCCTCCCGACGCGCCTGATCGCGACCCTCCTCGGTTCCGCCTGTGGCGAAAACTTTCAACCCTGCGGCACGAGCCATCTGGATTGATGCAAGCCCAACGCTTCCCGAACCGCCGTGGACAAGAACCGTTTCACCCGCCCGTGCCGCCCCCCGCTGCCACAAGGCCCGGTAGGCGGTCGCGTAGGGGATTGGAATCGCGGCGGCCTCCGCAAAACTTAATCGGTCAGGAAAATGATGGGCACGTTCCTCCGACGCCAGAGTGAACTCCGCATAGGACCCTGTGATCGTGTCGCTCGTGAACACTCGATCCCCAGTCTTCACGCGAGTCACGCCAGACCCCACTCCGACCACCACACCCGCACAGTCGCTCCCCGGGGTGTAGGGTCGCGCCAAAGTTGGATTCGATCCTGACCGAAGGTAAGTCTCCACAGGATTCACACCCACGGCATGGACGCGGATCAGAACCTCGCCTGCTGCGGGTGTGGGAATCGGAATCTCCTCCAATGCCAAAACCTCCGGACCTCCGAACTGGTGAACACGAATCGCTTTCATAGAATTTTATTTCAAGTTACATTCGTCAAAACTTGCGACAGACACGCTCAGGCCGCCCGGCAGTTCCTGTAAAAAATGCTGACACCTGTGGAGCACATAAAACATAGTGAAACACCGAACTTGTTGCATGGAAAAACTGATGACCACGCGTTCGGATATTTTTTATGCCGCTGCTCGAAATTAAAAATCTGCAACTCGAATTTGGCACGGTGGATCGTCCTCACCGGGTCGTGGATGGAGTTTCGCTGAAATTGGAAGCGGGCAAAACGCTTTGCCTAGTTGGCGAGAGCGGCTCGGGAAAAAGTGTCACGGCTCTTTCGATCGCCAAACTCCTGCCCAGCCCTCCGGTGCGTTATGTGGGTGGGGAGATTTTGTTGGAAGGCCGCGATGTGTTGAAGATGCCCCCCGGGGAGCTTCAGAAGATCCGCGGCGGCGTGGTGAGTTATGTATTTCAGGAGCCCGGCGCCTCGTTGAACCCTGTGTTTCGGATCGGGGCGCAAATCAAGGAATCACTCACCTACCATCGACCGGAAAAGGCCAATGATGCGGAGGTGATCCGGCTCTTGAAACTGGTTGGCATTCCGGCACCGGAAATGCGGTTGAAGAATTATCCCCACGAAATGTCGGGTGGCATGCAGCAACGGGTCATGATCGCGATGGCACTGGCCTCGCAACCCAAGTTGTTGGTGGCCGATGAACCCACCACGGCACTGGATGTCACCATCCAAGCCCAGATTATCGAACTATTGCAAAGCCTCTGCGAGCAATTAGGGATGGCCGTGTTGCTCATCACGCACAACCTCGGGATCGTCGGGGATATTGCCGATGATCTAGCAGTGATGTATGCCGGTCAGATTGTCGAGGTCGGACCCGTGCGGGATGTGCTCAAGAATCCCTTGCACCCTTACACCCAGGCGTTGATTCATTCTGTCCCAAAGCTCGGGCGTGATGTCACTCGGTTGACCACTATTCCCGGCACCGTGCCGAATCTGGGCTCCATCCCCAGCGGATGTCGTTTTCATCCGCGATGTCCGAAAGCGCAGCCCCCTTGTTCCACCGAACCGCCGGAGCTCATGACGCTTGCGAATTCCCGCCAGGTGCGATGTCCCTTATGGGATTCTCCTAACCTTAATCAACCCGCCAACGGCTCCCTGTGAATCTTCTCGAAATCCAAAATCTCAAAGTCCACTTTCCAGTCCGAAAGGGGTTGCTCGGTCGCGGTAAGGAATTTGTCCACGCGGTGGACGGTGTCACTTTCAACATCGCGCCAGGAGAAACCTTGGGGTTGGTCGGCGAGAGTGGTTGCGGAAAAACCACACTGGGCCGCGCCGTGATCCAACTGGTTCCATCGACCCACGGAAGAATCCTGTTCAACGGTGAGGACATTTCCCGGTTGAGCGCGACCGATCTGCGCTCTCGCCGTCAGCGATTCCAGATGATTTTTCAAGATCCCTACAGCTCTCTTAATCCCCGGCTCACAGTGCTGGAGTGTATTGGTGAAGCGTTGGACATTCACCGCCTTGCACCGGATCGAGCCGCACGGCGGGAGCGCGTGGACAAATTGCTCAAGGATGTTGGGCTCGATCCATCGCACGCAGACCGTTACCCGCATGAGTTCAGCGGTGGACAACGCCAACGCATTGGCATTGCCCGCGCTCTCGCGGTTCAACCGCAACTGATCGTTTGTGATGAACCGGTCAGCGCGCTCGATGTGAGTGTCCAAGCACAGATCATCAATCTGCTCAAAGACCTCCAGGACGCGCACGGTCTGGCCTACCTTTTTGTGGCGCATGATCTCGCGGTTGTGGAACATATCAGCCACCGAATCCTCGTGATGTATCTGGGTCGGATTGTCGAGGAGGGCGAGTCCAAAAGCCTGTGCCGTTCTCCGCTTCACCCCTACACCCGATCGTTGCTTTCCGCAGTTCCAGTGGTCGATCCTGACTCAAAGCGTTCACGCATTTTTCTTGCCGGTGATGTGCCCTCTCCGATTCATCCTCCGAGCGGGTGCCCGTTCCATCCCCGTTGTCCCATGGCGGAAGGGCGATGTAAAACCGAGGTGCCACAATTGAAGTCCATCGGATCAGACCGAACCGTAGCCTGTCATCTGTTTCCGTAGAGCACCGAGCCAAAGTTCCGGTTTATCGGAAAACGGGCGTTCTACCTAAATCCGGCCATTTGAAATAAAGCTCCGCCCGCACACGCACGATTCAATACCAGCGATGGTGGATTTTGGCGAAGAATACAACCCTCCTGCGGTCCGAAACTGACAGAAGAAAACAAATTGTCCCAGCGGTGTGACGGGTGCATCAAGATCCCATTTGGATTGAGTGCACCCCCTTATCGTGTGCTGTGCAGTGTCCATCGGGATCGAAGCGGGTAGTATCGCTGGGCTCAATAGTTTGTTTGGAATCTTGGGTCTGTTTTCCTACTTTTGAAGCCTTGACGGAATTATCACTGTAAGTAGGATTATCATTAATGAGTAAGATGTTGAAAACGGATTCCGTCCGGTTCACAACCAAGGGTCAAGTCGTAATCCCTAGCTGGCTGCGCAAGGAGTTTGAGATCGAGGACGGCACCAAATGCATTGTTCAGGCCACGACGGATGGCATCCTCCTCAAGCCGGTTACCGCCGCACTCATCAAGCGCGGACGCGGAATTCTCAAGCGTAATCTGGGGGACAAGCCGCTCGCGGAGGAATGGGCCCGGCACAAGCAGGCGGGACATGAATTGGAGGATCGTCATGCCCGGTAGAGTGCTGGATAGCTTCGCACTGATTGCCTACTTTCGGGACGAAGCCGGAGCCGAAATGGTAGAAAATCTGCTTGTTCACGCCAGTCGCAAAGATGAACCGTTGCACATGACCGATGTGAATTACGCCGAGCTGAAATACTCCATCGCGAAGAAAGACGGTCTGAAGGCATGGAACGAAGCCGCCAAAATCCTGCAAGGTCTGCCGATTGTCTTCCACTCCACCACGCGGGCACTGGCCGACAGTGCGGCCGATTTTAAGACCCGCTTCAAGGTCAGTCTGGCCGATGCTTTCGCCGCAGCACTGGCCAAGGAGAAGAAAGTCCAACTCGTCACGGGCGACCCGGAGTTCAAGGCGTTGGAGAAGGAAGTCAAAATCAATTGGTTGAAGCAGGGATGAGACCGCAATGGCATTTCAACCTTCGCCGTGCGTGTGCTAGGATGTGCGACAAGGTCAACGTTTATTTCTCGCTGTCACTATCTGCGTAGGGCTGAAATTCGGAAACTTGGCGTTATTCCGCGTCTCCTTAAGGATTAAGGTTCAAGGATTTCAAGGATTTTTTTACATCCCAACCATTTTTTTCAAGAGTCTCCCGAGCCGATCCAACTTCGCACGAGGTGAGTTGTTGCAGAATGCGGACGGCACGATCGCGAAGTTTTTCGTTGGATGGATTCATGTCGATCATCAGGTTGCTCGCGACCTTGCCCAAACCCACCATCGTGAGCGTGGTGATCATATTGAGGATGAGTTTCGTCGCCGTGCCTGCTTTGAGT
>CAMBHS010000125.1 GCA_945867235.1 Akkermansia muciniphila | reverse complement strand
ACGACTTGGAGGATGTGGGACTCGATACCTATCATCACACTTTTTTTGAGATGCTGGGTAATTGGTCGTTCGGAGATTATTTCAAGAAGGAGGCCATCGACTGGGCTTGGGAGTTGATTACCAAGGTATGGAAATTTCCAGTAAACCGTGTTTACGCCACAGTGTATAATCCTGATAAAACCAAGGGAGACCCGAGCGAATTTGATCAAGAAGCGTTCGATTTATGGGCACTGAAATTTAATGAAGCCGGTCTTGATCCGAACGTCCACATTGTTCACGGCAATAAAAAAGACAATTTTTGGATGATGGGTGAGACAGGTCCTTGCGGACCATGCTCTGAGTTGCATATTGACCTTACCCCGAATGGCGATACTGGGGGTTCGTTGGTCAACCAGGGTAGTCCAAAATGCATCGAGATTTGGAACCTGGTATTCATACAATTCAATGCTAATCAGGATGGAACGTTTTCGAACCTGCCCTCCCAACACGTGGATACCGGCATGGGATTTGAGCGGGTTGTATCCATCATACAAGGGACGAAGCATTTTTCGGATTTTGAGAATGCCAAAATTTCGAATTACGAGACGGATATTTTCCGTCCCATCTTTGATCGACTCGAACAGTTGAGCGGTAAAAAATATGGTTCTACCCTTCCAAAATCAGGCAGCACTGGCGACACCGAGCAGGAAAAAATTGACGTAGCTTTTCGTGTGATCGCGGACCATATTCGCACGCTGAGCTTCGCGATCGCTGATGGGATTCAACCCGGGAACAATGACCGCAATTACGTGCTGCGTCGTATTCTGCGAAGGGCCGTTAAATATGGCAGAACCCTTGGATTTTATAAGCCGTTTTTCTTTGAACTGGTTGATGTTCTAGGTTCGACCATGGGGGATATATTTCCCGATATACGCAGCAAATGCGAACTTGTGAAACGCGTTATCCGAATGGAGGAGGAGGCTTTCAATAAAACGTTGGATCGCGGTTTGACAATTTTTGATTCGTATACGCATTCGAACGCTGAAAATGGGGACTCCGCGACGAAGGGAGTAAAAGAATTCTCCGGAAAGCAAACTTTCGATCTGTATGATACTTATGGTTTCCCAGTGGATTTGACCGCGTTGCTGGCTCGCGAGAAAGGGATCACCATTGATCTCGCTGGGTTCGAAAAACTGATGGAAGAGCAACGTCAGCGGGCTCGTGCATCGCAAAAAAGAGAGGTCATCAGTCTGAGTAACGTCGAGACCGCCACTCCAACCAAATTTGTGGGGTATGAGAATTTAGAATCCCAAGGAATCGTTTTAGAGGTGGTTGGCCTTAAAGAAAAAACGGCCGTGATCTGTGACGTGACTCCGCTATACGGTGAGATGGGAGGGCAGTCGGGGGATACAGGAGAATTCGCCGGTCAAGGACAACTTTGGCGTGTGGTGAACACCCAGAAGAGCGGCAACATCTGGATGCATCTGTTGGAGACTGAGGATGCACCGATTGTGGGTTCTACTGTTACGTTGAGAGTTGATGTTGAGCGACGCAACGCCATCCAACGACTCCATACTGTGACACATCTTTTGCACTGGGCATTGCACGAGGTATGCAGCAAGGAGGTGTCACAAAAAGGGTCGTTTGTTGGACCCGATAAATTGACGTTTGATTTCAATAGTGCCCCAATAACACCCGATCAACTTCGTGATATCGAGCTTCTGGTAAACGAGCGCATCCTTGAGAACGCGCCCGTGACATGGACGGAACAGCCGCTTGCTTCTGTCAAAGGACGGCCGGACATCATGCAGTTTTTCGGAGACAAATATGGGGACATTGTGCGCGTTGTCCAGGTTGGTGGAACCGTTGGTTCACTGAATGGTTACTCGATGGAGTTGTGCGGCGGCACTCACACCAAAGCCACAGGGGAAATTGGATTATTTCGGATTATGAGTGAGAACGCGATTGCCGCCGGAGTGCGTCGTATCGAAGCGGTAGCTGGGTTGACAGCTTACAATGTTGCGCGGCAGGAACTTGATCTCATCCGTAGTATTGCCACCAAGCTCAATGCTCCAGTCGGCGAACTAGAAAAGAAAATGGAGGCCATCCTTTCGCAGCAAAAAGAGCTCGAAAAGAAACTTAGAACAGCCCAACAAAAACAGGCTGCAAGCATTGCCAAAGAGCTCTGTGAGGGGACGCAACTCAACAGGAGTGTGCCAGCAATTATCAAAAATCTAGGCGAAATGGACGGAGAAATATTGCAATCCGTCGCAGATGCGTTGAAGGGATGTTTCGAGGGGGTTGTAGTGTTGGGAAGTCATATGAATGGAGTCGTGGCGTTGGTGGCAACGGTTACTCCAGCATTCACAAAAACGGTGCAAGCCGGTAAAATAATTCAGACAATTGCGTCTATTGTTGGAGGCAAAGGGGGGGGGCGTCCCGACAGTGCTCGGGGTGGCGGAAAAGACAGTGCAAGGTTGGAGGAGGCTTTACAACACGCTGCAGTAATGCTTGGTTAAATTGAATGTTTACTGTTGGCCGATACGTTGAATGAAATCCAAATTCAATTCGATACAATCAATCATCACAGATTTGAAGAAGGGTCGCATGGTCATCCTAGTGGATGATGCTGACCGCGAGAATGAAGGTGATTTGATCATGGCTGCTGAGCAGGTCACCCCACGAATGGTCAATTTCATGGCCAGATATGGGCGGGGGTTGATCTGTGTGCCGACAACTTCTGAGCGACTCAAACAACTGGGGATTGAGCGCATGGTTTCGCAGAATCGCGAATCCTTCAAAACAGATTTTCAAGTGACTGTTGATGCTGCCAAAGGGATCACTACGGGAATTAGTGCTGCGGATCGTGCTGAAACTATCAGGGTGATGGCTGAGCCGACGGCGTTGCCTGAAGATTTAGTGCAGCCGGGTCATGTTTTCCCATTGCGTGCCCGCCCAGGTGGAGTTCTGCAACGAGCCGGGCATACCGAGGCCGCTGTTGATTTGGTCACCTTGGCGGGTTGTCGTCCGATCGCCGTGATTTGCGAGATCATGAGCGATGATGGATCCATGGCGAGACTTCCTGAGTTGCGAAAGTTTGCAAAGAAGCACGCGCTTAAGCTCGGCACCATCGAGGAATTGATCAAATACCGTCGCACAAGAGAGAAGCTTGTCGAGTGTATTGAAGTCGTGAATATGCCGACTGATCACGGTGATTTTGCGTTGCATTTATACCAATCAAAGATCGATGGGCAGCATCATATCGCGTTGGTTAAAGGAAATCTTTCCGAGTCTGAAGCCCCATTGGTTCGCGTCCATAGTGAGTGTCTCACGGGGGATGTTTTCGGTTCA
Source organism: Akkermansia muciniphila (assembly GCA_945867235.1). Taxonomy (GTDB): domain Bacteria; phylum Verrucomicrobiota; class Verrucomicrobiia; order Limisphaerales; family SXQI01; genus SXQI01. The sequence continues at coordinate 3,489 of CAMBHS010000125.1, read as the reverse complement.
CGCCGCTGCGATTGCGGGTCTCAATTGCAACAGGCGATGAAGCTGATTAATGATGAGGGTGCGGGAGTTGTTTTATATATGCGTCAGGAGGGAAGGGGCATTGGGCTTCCAGCGAAAATTAAGGCCTATAAACTCCAACAACAGGGATATGATACGATTGAGGCAAATCTCAAATTGGGGTTTGCCATGGATTTACGCGAATACGGGGTAGGGGCACAAATTTTAACAGAACTTGGGTTGAAAAAGCTCCGACTGTTAACAAATAATCCCAAAAAAATAGTTGGATTGGAGGGCTACGGACTTGAGGTGATCGAACAAGTTCCCATTACTACAAAACCCAACCACCACAACAAAAAATACCTCGAAACAAAAAAGAAAAAGATGGGTCATTTAATCTGAGGACCCAGAAATCAGTGACAATTGGCGTTCTATGCTCAAACAGGTTCAACGGACGAAGGTTAAGCTCGAGGTGCCTGCACGGTTTGCAATCGTAGCGGCGAGGTATAATTCAACCTACACGAACGCCTTGGTGCGCATGGCTAAAGCGGAGTTCGCGTTGGCGGGGGTTGTTCATGTGGATGTGGTGCGAGTGCCTGGGGCATTTGAGATTCCTGTTGTGGTGGGTCGATTGACTCGATCAAATCCTGCCTACGACGCGATTATTTGTTTTGCGGCAATTCTGCGAGGTGCCACGTCGCATGCCGACCATATTGCATTGGGTGTGACCCACGCTCTGGCACAGTTGCAGGTCGATGGAGGGGTGCCCATAGTCCACGGAGTTCTCATGTTCGAGAACCGTGAACAAGCGAAAGCTCGCTGTCTTGAAAAGGATAGTAATCGGGGGATCGAAGCGGCTCACACAGCCATGGCTATGGTGGAAGTCATGCGTTCGCTGCCTGAAAAATGTCTCAAGTGACCAACTCCACATCGCAGGCATCCATTTTAACCACGGCAGATTGACCAATAAAATCCAGCCGGAGTGTGACCGCGATTCGACCTGTCCTTGTTTCAACCCATCCTTCCATACCCTGAAACGGTCCTGATTTTATCTGCACAAGAGATCCCTCCGTGATTTGCGGTTCGACTTGCATTTCGACATCCATTTCCAAGGTGCGAAGAATATCCCCCAATTGCTGTTTAAACGTCTCCTGATCCTCTATATCAAGAAGATTTGCCACATAATCACTTTGATATACCACTCTTTTCTTGAGAGGGCTCATTTGTAAAAAAAGGTAGCTGGGAAACAATAATTTTTTAAATTCCACGATTTTACCTCCATGCTTTTTAACGCTTTTGTAACAAGGCAAGGTAGGATCGATGCCTTCGTCGCGACAGAATTTCGCGAGTTTTTTTTCGCAGCGAGGGCGAGTGTGAGCCACAAACCATCGGATTTGAGATTGAATGTGTTGATCCATTTAACTTCGTGGATGAAATTTGCGATGCACATCGCGCAAACGCTGCCCGCTAACGTGTGTGTAAACTTGAGTAGTGCTTATCGAGGAATGCCCCAGCATCTCTTGGATCACTCGTAAATCTGAACCATGTTCCAGCAGGTGAGTGGCGAAACTGTGTCTCAACATGTGAGGTGTGATATTACGGCTGATCCCTGTTTTACTTGCGCGTTGTTTGATTCTTAACCACAGGGTGCTTTGACCGAAAGCTGTCCCACGGGAGGTGAGAAAAACTACCCCTGGGGATTTTGGACCGACTTGTTTTGGACGTCCGACTCGGAGATATCGTTCGATGGAATTGATGGCTTTGCTGCCGACAGGTACAACTCTTTCCTTGTTGCCTTTTCCAATGATATTCACAAAGCCAGCTTCAAAATTTAGCTGTTCTAGCCTTATGGTTCTCAGTTCGCTCAGTCGTAATCCAGAAGCATAAGCAAGCTCGAGGATGGCTTCATCGCAGAGCGAGTGCGGGGTTTCAGGATGAAACGGCTCAAGCAATTGAGTGATTTCCTCGTGGGTCAATGTTTTTGGCAATCTCTCCCACCGCGCCGGAAGGGAGAGATTCTCCGCGACATTGGACTCCACCAACCCTTCGCTTTCGCAATAGTTGAAGAACGACCGGAGGCTTGCAATTTCAAGGTATAGTGTGCTGCTACTGAGGGATCGCTTTACATTGGGAATGTCGACCATGCGTGATTGTTCGTGGAGTAGATAGGCAGTGAGGTGTTTGAGTTCGACTTGTGTCCAATTTGTTAAGCCTAGGTTTTCAAGCCAAATAACCACTTTTCCCAACAATGCTGCGTAGGTTCGTTGAGTCCGTTCAGAGCGACCGCGTTCGTGGCGTATATATTGCAAAAAATCTTCCACCAACGTTTGCATTGATGATTAGAGCGATCTGCCAGTTAGGAGTTTGAACGCTTGGAGGTATTTGGCCTGCGTCGAGTCGACTACATCGTTTGGGAGGAATGGTGCGGGTGGTTGTTTATTCCAGCCCAAATTATCCAAGTAATCTCTCACAAACTGCTTGTCGAAACTTGGTTGGCTTTTCCCAATAACGTATTTTTCCTTGGGCCAGAACCGGGATGAATCAGGAGTCAATACTTCATCGATTAGGATCAATCGCCCCTCGAACAAACCAAATTCAAATTTTGTGTCGGCAATGATGATGCCTTTCTGAGCCGCAAAATGGCGGGCATTATCGTAGATCGCGAGACTGAGTTGGCGCGCTTGAGTTGCAAGATCGGCACCGACAATGGCTTCTGCTTCTGCGAAGGAAATATTCTCGTCATGACCGGTTTCGGCCTTGGTCGCTGGAGTAAAAATTGGCTCGGGAAGCTCCTCTGACTCCTGTAAGCCAGCGGGCAAGCTAATGCCACACACAGATTGGGATCGTTGGTATTCCTTCCATCCAGAACCCGCGAGATACCCACGAACAACACATTCTATGGCGAGGGGTTGAGCCTTTTCCACGATCATACTCCTGCCTTTCAGTAGCGCGGAAAAGGGTTCCAAAACTCGGGGGAGTGATTGATCAGGGGTTGATCGCCTGTGGTTTGGGACAATGTCCCTGAGTTGATCGAACCAGAAATGGGAAATCTGAGTCAATACTTCGCCTTTGAGGGGAATGCCGTTCGGCATGATGCAGTCGTAGGCCGAGATTCGATCGGTCGCGACGAACAACAGGCTGTCGCCTAGGTCGAAAATATCTCGAACTTTTCCACTCTTAATTTTTGTGATTCCGGGCAATTCCAATGTGAGGAGCGGCGCATTCATCGTGAGAATCATGCGGCTTGCTGCGTTCCGAATCCAAGCCGAAAGATACGGCTTTTTAAATTTGAGGCATTTTCTTGTTCCTGATTTGCCAAACAGTTGTTTGATTTGCTAAGAATTGTGTATGAACGTTTTGGTAACTGGGGGTGCGGGATTCATCGGATCCAATTTGTGTGAACGATTGCTTCAAGAAGGAAACTCCGTTTGGGCGTTTGATGATTTAAACGCTTTTTATTCAGTATCACGAAAACGTAAAAACCTAGAGGAA
>CAMBHS010000124.1 GCA_945867235.1 Akkermansia muciniphila | reverse complement strand
AGCGCGATCCAACTTAATTCCTGTCAGTTCACGGGCCAGTCTGCGTTGGCCTGGATCGGGATGGCAAGCCACGGTAGGCTCCATTTTCGAGAGATCCACGGTATACTCAAATACAAATTTTTCATCGGCATCGCGTTCCACGGGTTCGTAGTGGGATTTCGTGCCATTCAGCTGGGTGCGATGATCCACAAATGCCTTGGTTTGTGCGTCAAATTCGAAAATCGCATTTTTACCGCCAGCTTCGATCGCCATATTCGCAATCGTCATCCGGTCATCCATACTGAGACTCTCGACCCCCGGACCGTCAAACTGCAATGCGCGATAGGTCGCCCCATCGAAACCAATTTGACCGATGCAATGCAGGATCACATCCTTGGCCATCACCCCAGGTTGAAGTGCGCCTTCCAGCCTGAAATGCATCGTTTCAGGCACCTTGAGCAATAGCTTCCCCGTGCCAAGAACAAATCCCGCGTCCGTATTCCCAATCCCCGTCGCGAATTGATTAAACGCTCCAGCCATGCAGGTATGGGAATCGGTGCCGAAAAGGATCTCCCCGGGTCGTGTGTGTCCTTTCTGAGGAAGTGCCGTGTGACAAACCCCCGCAAAATTGGAACCATACTGCCGCTTCAACGGTCCTTGAGTCGCGTCATAAACCCAATGCCCATCGGGATCGTCGATGACATCATAAAAATAGGGAATATCCTGTTCCCGCACAAAATCGCGCAAAATATCGACATTCCGGTTGGATCGAGAATCGGCGGTGAAGATGTAATGGTCAGGGATGATCACCACTTTGGTGCGATCCCATACTTTGGCGTTTTGACCAAACTCGCGTTTGAAAACACCAATCGTTCCAGGCCCACACACATCGTGGGTCATGAGCACATCGGTTTGAACCCAAACATTATCACCGGCTTGCACCCGAGCCCTACCAGAGGCTCGAGCGAGAATCTTTTCTGTTAGTGTCATAAACTATATCCCCAAGATTAACCACGGACCTCATCAAGTGCAAGAATTGCTCCAATTGTGCCCGTTTATTTACACCCAACGGCTCGCCAATCTTTACTTGGCTCCATCGGCATCCTATCTTCACTCCGTTGTGTTTGAAAACAATTTGAATCACACCCACTTTTGGTGGTTGAAGAAAGAAACCCTTTGCTAATCACCCTCGCTGGCGTGATCGCTGGTTTCATTCATGTCATTACAGGCCCGGATCATCTCACCGCTGTCGCACCACTCTCCATCGGGGGAGGGAGTCGCAGTTGGAAAACAGGCTTGAGATGGGGACTGGGTCACTCTGGCGGCGTGGTTGTCATCGGATTATTTTCGTTATTCCTTCGGGAGATTCTCCCCATCCAACTCATCTCCACATGGTCTGAACGCCTCGTTGGAGTGACCTTAATCGGCATTGGTATTTGGGGGTTGCGTCGATCTGTCCAACACCGTGTCCACACTCACGCACACACTCATGACGGCTCCACCCACGTCCATATCCATGTCCACGGGACAGATGCCGCTCATACTTTGGACCAATCCCCACGGCACTTGCACACGCACGCCGCCTTCGCCATCGGAACGCTACACGGGTTGGCTGGAGGTTCCCATGTCATTGGCGTTTTGCCTGCGGTGACATTGGGATCACGATGGGAAGCTATCACCTATTTGGCAAGTTTTGGCATTGGCACTCTGGCCGCCATGGCGGGTTTTGCCTTTACAATAGGAATCTTCGCCTCACGCGCCCCAGCGGGGGGCACACATGCCTGGCGTTGGTTGATGACCTCCAGTTCCGTGATGGCAATGGGCGTCGGGGCTTACTGGCTGTTCACCTAATCATCGATCAGGGAAATGCTGAGGGCTGCACGACCTCGTGATAAACCGACCGGACAAATTTTTCACACGGATCCGTGAGCAACATTTCGGGGGTATCCTCTCCGTCGGACATCATCCCGCCCCGAGCCTGAACTTCTGTTGAATAAACAACCCGTCCCGTCGCCACTCGGTAAACCTCTAAACGCAGTTCTAGCCGATCTCTAATAAACGTCCATTCAGTGCGATGCTCTTCCCAACGTATAATAACGGGATACACGAGATATTCTGACCGCATCTTTCGTGCTTGTTCCATCGCCTGATCCAGCGTCTCTGGAGACCTTCCCGCGACACACACTCGCGAGAACAATCGAAATGCATCCCATAACGCCTCAGCCGTATGCTTGCCTGATCGCGCGACAGGTTCTTCTTTGTAAATGAAATCGGGGGGAGCTCCGATGTAAACTCGGGTTTTTATTTGGAATTCCGGCCGCACCATTTCAGGTGAAGATTCGGAAGACATTTGGTAGGCACTCCTGCATCCCACAGCGGTCATCAATACGATGCACCCTCCAAGGATCAGGACTCGATGTTTCAAATTCACGCGAGAACCAGCATGCGCCTCGTGCGATACCAGATAAAGATAAAACAGGTTTCGATGACCAAATCTGTTCTGCACTCTTGGAATTTACTCTCGCCCGTTTTTTTCTCACCTGCTTAAATTGATGTCCAATGTCAGACATCAACGCAACGCCTCGCGCTCCACGGAATATCCACAGCCCCACCATCGGCATCATTGGCGGTGGTCAATTGGCTAAAATGCTCGGGCAGGCTGCTTCCCAACTCGGCGTGCAGGTGATTGTCCTGACGGATAACCCTCAATGTCCTGCGGCGGCGACCTGCCATCGAATCATCACCGAGTCGAGCAACAGTCTGGCTAGTTTGCGCGAACTCGCCAGTCAGGTGGATGTGGTAACGCTCGAAAATGAGTTTGTTGATGCAGCCCTCCTCAGGCAACTCGAGGAGGAGGGGCATTGCGTCCGTCCGACTTCGCGCTCCATTGAATTGGTGCAGGATAAACTCATTCAAAAAGATGTACTGCGTGCCGCCGGTTTACCCGTTCCTGCTTTCGTTGATATTCCCACTCGCGAGTCCCTCGATATTGCCATCGCACAATTAGGTTTACCTCTGGTTCTTAAAAAACGCAGGAACGGTTACGACGGAAAAGGCAACGCCACTTTGCGGAAAATAGAAGATGCGCAAAAGGTCTGGGATGAATTATCGGGCAATCAACACGCCCTCTTCGCAGAAGGCTTTGTCGATTTCACCCATGAACTTGCAGTGATGATCTCCCGCACTCCGGAAGGAGCCTCGGCCATTTACCCCGTCGTAGAAACAATTCAAAAAGATCATATTTGTCACGTCGTCAAAGCCCCCGCTCAAATTCCCATCGACGTAAAGACTCGCGCCGTAACTCTAGCAAAACAGGCGGTCGAAGCCATGCAGGGTGTGGGCAGTTTTGGTATTGAAATGTTTTACTCCCGTTCTGGTGAGGTGCTCATCAACGAACTCGCTCCCCGCGTTCACAACTCCGGCCACTACACCATCGAAGCCTGCGAATGTTCGCAATTTGAAAACCATATTCGCACCATCCTCGGATGGCCGCTGGGTTCTCCCACACTCAATGCCCCTGCAGCCGTGATGATCAACCTGCTTGGGATGAACAACGGCCACGGCTACCCGATGGGAATTGGGCAAGCCCTGCAAATTGACGGCGCACATATTCACGTTTACGGTAAGTCTCTCAGTGCTCCTTCTCGAAAAATGGGACACGTCACCGCGATGGGCGCAAGTTTGGACATTGCTTTTGAGTTGGCGCAAAATGCGGCGAAACTAATTCGTTTTGGGGATTCTAAAATTTGATTTTATGAGTGATTCCATTTCAAAACCCGTTATCGGCATTGTCATGGGCAGCGACTCCGACTGGCCAACCATGAAGGCCGCCGCCGAAATCTGTTCTGAATTTGGAATCCCCTTCGAAACGCTCGTGCTCTCTGCACATCGCACACCCAACGACATGCTCGATTACGGGCGCAATGCCCACCTCAAAGGATTGAAGGTGATCATCGCCGGTGCTGGAGGTGCCGCACACCTGCCCGGCATGCTCGCCAGTGTTAGCCCACTTCCCGTAATTGGCGTTCCAGTGCAATCCAAAACCCTGAGCGGATGGGACTCCCTGCTTTCCATCGTGCAGATGCCGAGCGGCGTCCCCGTCGCCACCGTGGCGATCGGCAATTCAAAAAACGCCGGCCTGCTGGCTCTTCAAATTCTTGCCACCAACGATACCGCCCTCCTCCAACGGATTATCAGCTGGAAGGAATCCATGGCTGAAGAATCCCGTTCAAAAGTCGTTGGGCTTTAGTCTGTGATCCCTCACGGTCGGAAAAGTGTGGAAATCAATCAGGAAAACTCTCGAAAAATAATTGAAAAGTGGTCGGAGCGACAGGAATCGAACCTGCGACGTCTTGGTCCCAAACCAAGTGCTCTACCAGGCTGAGCTACGCTCCGTCACGAAAAAGTGTGGCACACTTTCGAGAAAGGAATATCCCTGAACGCTTCAGGATTCGCAATGCAAATCCGAAGATTTATTAATCGACGAAATTATTTTACGGAACAACCTGCACACACAACTCTCCTGCAGACTTATTCCCAAGCCTCAGTTCGGTTTAATGTTCGGCAAGGATCCTGACACAAGGCTTGCCGATCGATCCCGGCGGCTCTAGAATGCGTAATGCGGCCGCCAATGTTGCGGCTATGTCGGTGACGTAAAACTCATCCGCATACCTCCCCGGTTTGAAGCCTTGCCCGTGAAACAGAATCGGTACTCGCGTGTCGTATGCATACGGCGAACCGTGCGCGGTGCCGGATTTTGAAGTGCCAGGCAGAGAAAATGGTTTGTTCACCAATACGATATCCCCACTTCGTTCCGCATTAAATCCATTGAGAACACATTCCCCGATCCATCCCCACACCCGTCCCTCCAATAATTGCTCGCGTGTGTAACAGGCTTGAAAAAGACCCGTGCTCAACGAGTAATCACGAATAAACGCCATCACAACTGCTGGAGAAAGCTGCTTCTCATATAACGTTTGGTAATTCAGATAAAGATTTCCGTATGTCGCTGATCCGGTTAAAAAATATTTACCTGCACCAAATGCATCACCCAAGCGTGTCATCAACTCTGTCATGAATTGCGCCCCATCCCGGTTCCCGTTCATACCCATGGCCTTCGCATATTCCGGAGTCGGAGCCACCCCATGATCGGCAGTCAAAACCACGGTGACTTTATCCATACCAATCGTCCTATCCAAATGATTGAACAGCCTCTCCAACTGTCGATCCAAACGAACCACCATGTCCTGAACCTCCTGCGAATACGGGCCGAAAGTGTGGCCACATCCGTCCAGAGATGAAAAAGACAAACACAATAAATCCGGATGGTTCCCCTTCCCTAAATTCTCCGCATCAATCGCAGCCAAACCAAACTCCAATGTGTATTCGTCCCCAAATGGGGTCGGGGCAAAAGTGTCAAATCCATTGGTAGAAACCGCGACCACGTGGTTGAAAAGCGAATTGGTTTCACCAGACAATTTACCCTCACCCACGCCCAAATCACTATTCCGATAAAATTCCTCAGGCAAATATCGTTCCCAAATTCGCCCCTCATAGCTCGCCGGAAGTTCACGTGCATTAAACTCTTCCACCCAATAAGGCAGACTCTTCATATAGTAAGTGCTCGTGATGAATCGCCCAGTATGGGAATCATACCAATACGCTCCTGTTGGCTTTTTTCCAGCCGGCAAAATCGAACCTCGATCCTTTAACGATGCACTGATCACCTTCGAACCAAAATGAAGTCTCATTTGATCCGCCATTGTCGCTCCGATCAAACGATGAGGAGACGATTTACCCACCGAGTTCGTCGTACCGACACCCTGCACCGAGGAGTCCGCGACACATCCAACGTCTTTGCGTGTCGTTTTGTCGAACCAACTATTACCCATAATCCCATGCACCGACGGCCCTGCCCCACTCAAAAAACTGGCATGCCCAGGCCCAGTAACGGTAGGAACATAATTATACCTTCCGAAAGTCATCATCGCCCCACGTTCCATGAGAAGCCGAAAACCATTCGTAGAAAAATGAGGAGCAAACCGTTCCAAATAATCGGACATTAATTGATCCACCACAATGGCGAGGACAAGCTTCGGTTCACCAGCGCGTCCGGGCAGCAATCCCGTATAAAAAACCAACGCCATCCAGCAATAAACCAAATAATTATTTCTCATGTATTTCAGATAGCGCAAAGCCTCACGAAATCCCCCTAAGAATCAAGCCTCTTTGTATATCGATTGATTATCAGTTTCCATAAAGGCAAAAAAAATCCCCATCCCTTAATCTTCGTGAGAAGATGTGGGGAAGGGGATTAAGGGACGTAAAGAACTGGCGGCTACCTACTCTCGCGGAACCTATAGAACCACTACCATTGGCAAGGGTGTGTTTGACGGCCGAGTTCGGGATGGGATCGGGTCGGACCACACCTTTATGGCCACCAATAAAACTTGTTATAAAAAGAACGGAGCCTAGAGCGGTATGACCCGCGTAGGGTGTTCACTGAAAATTACACACAGTAACAGTCACTAGGAAACTGTAACAACCGGGATTCGCAATTTCATTGATACAACTTAAAGCTGGGGTGTCCTGTGACAGACACCGCTAACTTATGAGTGTGTTGGAAATTGTGATGCTTGTGATGTCTTTTGTCTTCAGTTTGAAACTTTTTCCTATTCGGATAGAGTCTCAACTCAAAGACAAAAGAGCGATCAAGCCGCACGACCGATTAGTATTGGTCCGCTGAACGGATTACTCCGCTTGCACGCCCAACCTATCAACCCGGTAGTCTGCCGGGGGTCTTTAGGGATCTTAACGATCCGGGAAACCGTATCTTGGGAGGAGCTTGGCACTTAGATGCTTTCAGCGCTTATCTCTTCCGCACATGGCTACGCAACGATGCCCCTGACGGAACAATTGCCACACCAGAAATGCGTCATTCTCGGTCCTCTCGTACTAGAGAAT
>CAMBHS010000123.1 GCA_945867235.1 Akkermansia muciniphila | reverse complement strand
GCAGCCGGAATATACCGTGTTCTGGGAGGCACCCGCGTTGGCACAATTATCCTGCTCTGCGACTGACACCCTCCGGACACTGTGGTAGAACTGGGGGAAGACATGAGTCAACGGGTGCCATCTGTGCTTGAAATATTGAAGTTGAGTTCCGAGTTCCTCGCCAAACGCGATGTGGACTCGCCAAGGCTGCAAGCGGAATTGATGCTCGCGCAGATTTTACAGATGCCGCGACTCAAGCTTTACCTCAATTTTGAAACGTTTTTGACCTCCATTCAAGTGGATCAAATGCGGGATTGGGTGCGTCGCCGGGGTCAACACGAACCGTTGCAGCATTTGCTCGGCACCACCTCTTTTTGTGGGCTGGAAATCAAAACCACCCGCTCGGCTCTCATTCCACGCCCGGAAACTGAATTGCTCGCCGAACGGGCCTGGAACTGGCTGCGGAATCGACCCGCCCCTCGGTTTCTCGACTTTGGCACTGGCACCGGCTGTGTCGCTCTAGCGTTGTTGAAAAACGCCCCCGAGTCGCGTGGGGTTGCCTTGGATATTTCTTCTTCGGCACTATCGTTGGCGCATGAAAATGCCGCTCTGCATCAATTGATGGATCGAATCGAGTTCAGGGCCGGGTCAGGATTTGATGCGATGGAATCAGATCAGAAGTTCGACCTCATCATTTCTAATCCTCCCTATATTCCAACGGCAGAGATCGCTACTCTGGCATCCGAAGTGAAAGATCACGATCCGAAAAACGCGCTGGACGGTGGGGTGGATGGTCTCGATTTTTACCGGATACTGGCCGCCAAAGCGGGTGATTACTTATTGCAGGACGGGCGGTTGATGGTTGAATTCGGGGATGGTCAAGCCCCTCTCCTGCGTGGAATTTTCATCGACCACAACTGGGTTGTCGAAAGTGTGGAAAGTGATTACTCTCACCGCGAACGAATGCTGGTGGCCACCCATGGAGGGTGTCGGTCAACCCCATGCACGTAGAATAACCTTCCCGATCTTTCTGTAATTTCATGGACAGCCTGCTTATTCAAGGGGGAGTGCCTCTCCACGGTGAGGTCACGATCAGTGGTGCTAAAAACGCCGTCCTTCCCATCATGGCCGCCACGTTGCTCACGGCCGAAAAATGCGTCATCCATCGGGCTCCCAACCTGACGGATGTCTCCTTCATGGGGGACATCTTAAAATCTCTTGGAGCCACGGTGAGCATCGATGGTAATTCCATTTCCATACAAGCCGCCCGCCTGACTGGGGTGGGTGATTACGATCTCATCAGAAAGATGCGCGGTTCCATTTGCATTCTCGGGCCTTTGCTGGCACGTCTCCATCACGCCCGCGTCTCTCTTCCCGGAGGGTGCGTGATCGGTTCCCGCCCGATTGATTTACACCGCAAAGGTCTCGAAGCACTCGGAGCCACAATCACGATCGAATCGGGCTACGTTGTCGCCCACGCACCTCAATTGGAAGGGGCAGATATTTTCCTTGGAGGTCGCGCCGGGCCTACGGTTCTCGGCACGGCCAACGTCATGATGGCGGCGACCCTTGCCAAAGGCACTACCGTGATCGAAAGCGCAGCGTGCGAACCTGAGATCACCGATCTCGCCGATTTTCTCATCGCCATGGGCGCAAAAATCACCGGTGCCGGAAGCCCCACCATCCGCATCCATGGAGTGGACCAACTTCATGGCGCGGAGCATGAGGTCATCCCGGATCGAATCGAAGCCGCCACATTTGCCATCGCCGCAGCGGCGACGAACGGTGAAGTGACGCTGAAAGGTGCCCGAGCCGACCACTTCGGTGCGGTCATCGATAAACTCCGCGAGGCCGGGGTAAAAATCGATCGGCGCGGTCCAGATATCGTCATCAAACGCGGCTCGGAGTTGAAACCTGTGGACGTGACCACGATGCCCTACTCCGGATTCCCAACGGATGCCCAAGCTCAAATGATGGTGCTCATGGCTTTGTCACCGGGAACGAGCATCATGACAGAACGTATTTTCGAATCCAGATTCATGCATGTGAGCGAATTAGCCCGATTAGGCACGGATATCGCTATAGAAGGACCAAGCTCTATCGTTAAAGGAGGCCGACCGATGAGTGGTGCTCCCATTATGGCGAGCGACCTTCGCGCCTCGGCAGCTCTTGTAATCGCTGGCATGGTTGCCCGAGGCGAAACACTGGTAAATCGCATTTACCACCTCGACCGGGGGTATGAAAACATCGACACCAAACTTAAAATGTTGGGTGCCAAAATTGAACGCGTGGAAGAGCCGTGAAAGCCATCATCACCATTCTTATCGTGGTTGGACTGTTCTATGCAGCCAGGAACATGATCGGGAAATACGACGAAATCACCAAAAAAGGGCGAGGAGAAATAACGGCAGCACCAACAGCACCGTTACCGCTTCAAGGGCTGCCAGATCGGTTTGAACCGGCTCTCGCGGAAGCTCAACGCCAAGGTCCGCAGGCTCTGAACACCTTTCTCACCCGGTACCGGTCCTCCATCCAAGACCCACGACTAGGCGATATCGAACTCGACTATGTCATCGCGATCAGCCGTTCGAACCTGTCCGAAGCCAGAAGGGTATTTGCGGAAGTCCAGGCTCGCACCCCCGCCAGTTCTCCCCTGTTCCCTCGCGTAAAACGACTCGCCAACACCTATCAATAACCAACCCAATCGGAAATCCTGTGCAATGGGATGAATTTACGGCTTGTCAAATGGACGCTTCGATGAAATTATCCACGCTCTTTGAATGAAAACTGACCTCCATCCAAATTACCAGGATGCTGAAATCCGTTGCGCCTGCAGCAACGTGATTCAGACACGCTCGACCCGCAAAAGTGTTTTGATTGGCATTTGCAATCTTTGCCACCCTTTCTACACAGGGACCCAAAAATTCGTAGATACTGCGGGCCGTGTGGATAAATTCCAACAACGTCTGATCAAGACGCAAGCGGCACAAGCTGCGGCTGCCGCCACCCAATCCGCGAAGAAAAAGAAGTAGTCTCCATTTCATGACCGCCCGCTGGGTGATTTCATCAGGCGGGCGGTCTGTTTTTCCATGGGAGCACTCGATCTCAGGCCCCATATTGACCGGTTCGCTCGCCGCTTTGCCGAGGTGGAAAGCAGTCTGAGCGACCCCCGTGCCTTCGACAATCCACAGAAGTCGCAGGAACTCTCCAGAGAATACGCCCGACTCAAGGAGTTGACCGCATACGGCTCTGCCTACCTCAAAACGCTGACTGAACTTGCTGAGAACCAGCAACTCGCAGAGTCCGAGCCCGCAGAATCCGAATTCGGCCAACTGGCCCGCGAAGAGTCGCACCGACTGCAGGCAAAGGAGCAGCACCTGAATATGAGGTTGCAACAGGGCATTCTCCCGCCGGATCCGACAGACTCTCGCAACACGATTATTGAAATCCGTGCGGGTGCTGGGGGATCCGAATCGGCTCTTTTCGCCGCCGATCTTTACCGCATGTATTCGCGGTATTCCGAAGGGCGAGGCTGGAAAATTGAAACGCTTGATTCGAGTCCCTCTGATTTGGGAGGGCTTAAGGAAGTCATCTTCAATGTCACCGGACAGGATGTGTATAAGCTGCTGAAATACGAGAGTGGCGTGCATCGAGTGCAACGAGTGCCAGCCACCGAAGCCCAAGGTCGTATCCACACCAGCACCGCCACCGTCGCCGTGCTGCCTGAGGCGGAGGAGGTGGATATAGAGATCAATCCAAATGATCTGGAAATCACCACCTGTCGTGCCTCTGGTCCTGGCGGTCAGGGGGTCAATACCACTGATTCGGCGGTGCAGATTCAACACAGGCCCAGCGGCTTGACCGTTCGTTGTGCTGACCAACGTTCGCAGCAAAAAAACAAGGCTCGAGCCATGACCGTCCTCCGTTCCCGGCTTCTCGAAAAAAAGGTGGCTGACGAACACGCGAAATATGCCGCCCAACGCAAGGCTCAGGTCGGGACGGGCGAACGCAACGAACGCATCCGCACCTACAATTTCCATCAGAACCGCGTGACCGATCACCGCATCGAGTTGACCCTTTACAATCTGCCTACGTTTATTGACGGAGCCATCGACGACATGATTGAACCGCTGATGGCGAACGATCTGAAGGAAAAACTGGCCGCGTTAGAACTTTGACCGCTTATGATTCGAGGAATTGTTTTTGATTGTGATGGCACTTTAGCGGACACCATGCCGATGCATTGGATCGCTTGGAACCGCGTCACCACGCGTCATGGACTCCACTTCCCAGAGGATCGGTTTTATGCCTTGGGAGGCGTGCCCTCGCGCGACATCGTGCAGTTGCTCTGTCTTGAACAGAATATCAACCTTGATCCTATCGCCGTTTCGCACGAGAAAGAACTCGAGTATCTGCCCATGTTGGATCAGGTCCAACCGATCTCCGAGGTCGTCAATGTCGCTTGGGAAAATCACGGAAAAATCCCGATGGCCGTGGCTTCAGGCGGACAAAAACTGATTATTGAACAGGTTCTGGTACACCTTGGCATTCGACAATTATTTGACGCGATCGTGACCAGCGAAGATGTCACTCGGCAAAAGCCGGCTCCCGATATTTTCCTTGAGGCCGCCCGCCGCATCGGTGTGGCTCCCGAGTTTTGTCGAGGCTATGAGGATACCGATTTAGGAATGCAGGCAATTATTGCTGCTGGCATGGACGCCGTCGATGTCCGACAAATCCTCAAAAAATCGCCCCGTTAAAAATCTTCCCCAAGCTCTTGCCTCGCGGGGGCTCTGAGCCTATTCTTTGTGTAGGATTTCTTTGAAAATGAGGACATTTACATTTTTGTGGGTGGCGTTTGCTATCTGTTTAACGGGTTGGGCTCAGAATTCACCGGCGATATCGAGTCAGCCAGGTCTGGTTTTGAGCGAGTTCGTCGCGGATATTCCGCCCACACGCTCCAGCCATGCTTCGACAATTATCGAATCCCAGGAAACCCTACTCGCCGCATGGTTTGGCGGCATCAAGGAACGCTCCCCCGACGTTAGCATTTACCTCGCTCGCAACGAAGGAAAAGGCTGGTCCGAACCCGTTGAGGTCGCCAATGGAATCCGCGAGAAGGATCATCTTCGCTACCCCACTTGGAATCCCGTGCTTTTCAGAGCCAAGGATGGTCCGCTCTATCTTTTTTACAAAGAAGGCCCTTCACCTTCCGATTGGTGGGGACTATTAAAGACTTCCGATGACAATGGCCGCACTTGGTCTAAATCCAAACGGTTGCCATCTAATATTTTTGGGCCCATTCGCAATAAGCCGATTCAACTCAACGATGGCACCATTCTCTGCGGATCCAGTAGTGAAAATGAAGGTTGGCGCATCCATATGGAGCGCACAAAAAATCCTCTCGGTGCTTGGACGCGGACAACATCCCTTAATAGTCCATTGGCTGTGGGGTTGATCCAGCCCACGATTTTGGATTGGCCCAACCAACCACTCCAAATACTTTGTCGCAGCAAAAACGGCAGCATTTACAGCAGCACTTCAGACGATCTTGGATTCACTTGGCATCGCCCCCTGCTCACGGATCTCCCTAACCCGAACAGTGCCATCGACGGAGTTGTTTTGCGCGATGGTCGCGCTTTACTGGTTTACAATCATACCGAGAACAACCGCAACGTCATGAATGTGGCCATCTCAAAAGACGGACAAAAATGGGCCGCTGCGCTGACGCTGGAAAATGATCCCCAAGGCGAGTTCTCCTACCCCGCAGTGGTTCAGGCCAACGATCGCCTAGTCCATATTACCTACACTTGGAAGCGAGAAAAAATTCGCCACGTGGTGCTGGATCCCAGTTTGTTGGTGACCCAACCCATCGTGGAGGGGCGTTGGCCCTGGTGACGGTGGTTAGAATCGATAGGACAGACCGACGAATGGATTGAGATCATCCGCCGAGTCGGTCAGTCCAAAATTCACCCCGGCATCCAGCTGGATATTGGCCGTCAACCCATAGGTCAGCCCTACGTCCAACGTGCCGACCCAGTCCGCATCCCGCTCCGAGCTGACGGCAGTGAAGATTTCCACATAGCCTCCCAACTTTCCGATGATGTCATGGCTGAGCGTGACACTGTTGATGAATTCTACGTGGCTGCCAGCCCCATCGCCGTTCCGATTGAAATCAAATTCCGTCATCAACCCGAGGCTGAACCCAGCCGGCAAATCGACGGCGAACGGAATTATCACCCCCCCTTCGACATGATCATTCCCAATTTGGTCCTGGTTAGTCGGGAATTTCAGGAAAGGCATGACAGCCAACGCGGTTGATCCCTCATCGTTGCCCCAGAGGTTGATCTTTAGGCGAGTAGTCACATCCCCAAAGCCGTTTTGACGGATCGGGATTCCTGTTAAATTATCACGGGTGCGAATGTGTCGGTAGGTCTCAACAATAGCCTGAAGGTCAACGCGATTACACAACCCGACCTTGAGATTCATCGGCGCAACAGCCCAGTCATCCACCCTGACACCAGAATCGTGGTTGTACGAATAGCTCACGAGATCGCTCTCCATCTGGAAATGGCCCGCATCCACCGTGTGAGGACTCTCGGTTTTGTCTGGCCGATCCGTGGACATTTCCCGCATGAGTTGATCCGGTGTGGGATTGAAGAAAGTGAACGAACTTTTATCTGTGGTGACCCCTTCGGCACGAAGTGCCAACGGTAAAACCACACAACCGAGGAGTCGGAACCCGATGAAGGAGTTTCTCTGATTTAATTTCAACAGCATGGCCAACGTTACAATGCGAAGTTGGATTCTTCCATTCAAACTTTCCCAGTCCTTTGTTTTTGGGTGTGATTAAAAGTGGGTGATTAATTCCAAAGAGTTTCCCATTGCTGGTTTGCTCTAAGGACTCTGAGTTGAGCTAAACTATTGGCGTTTTGTTTTTTCCATGCTGTGCCTGCTTTTTTAAGCCTCGCATGGAGCACATGCCGGT
>CAMBHS010000122.1 GCA_945867235.1 Akkermansia muciniphila | reverse complement strand
CGTGGGTGAGGGCGTCTTCCAGTAGGCTTAAATAATTTTCTGAGAGCCAGATCTCACAGAAATCGTTTAATACCTCAAGGGTGACGACCTGATCTTGAATCTCGACAGCTTTTATTGGAAAAAACCATAATTTGTAGATCTCTTCGTTCAATAAGGATCGCAGCATTTGTTGCGCTCCTTGCCAAATCGCTTCAAGGGAAGCATTCGTCGTTATTTCCGTAGTAGGCACTGAATTATTCACTAGATTAAGTCACACAACCATATTGCAGCAAAGGCAATTACTTGTCTGAATCGAAATTAAGATATTGACGGAATTGTGAGAAACTGTTTTTGAGTTGTTTTCGTGCAGATTTATCATGTGTAACTTATTGTGATTCATATAGTTGAGTCTGTTATCGGGCGACTCTTGCTGTTTTGACACAGTGACACTTCACACGATTCCGACGATTTGTTTCGATCTCCTTTTTAGGTCAATCTGACGCTCATGGCGAGGGAAACATATTCGCTATTATTCACCCGTTATTCACAAAGCTTGGAAGCCCTTTGTAATCAACCTGTTTTACGTATATTCGACCGATCCAGGAGCTGCCCTTTAAGGTGCAAAGGTTTGAAGAATTCAGGGGCACTGTGACGAAATAATTATTTCGGATTTGGTGGGTGGATTATTGCAGAAACTCAACCTTTTTTGGTCCACGACCGCGAGTCTGTGAAGAAAAAACGCGATTATACTGCGGCATCGCCCTTTTCTTCGGTGCGAATACGGATCGCGTTTTCGACATTCGAAATAAACACTTTTCCATCGCCAATCTTACCGGTTTTAGCCGCTTTGATAATGGCACCCACAGCATCCTCGACATGGGCATCAGCCAGTACGATTTCGATTTTAATTTTAGGCAAAAAGTCCACCGTATATTCGCTTCCACGATAAATTTCCGTGTGCCCTTTTTGGCGACCAAATCCCTTGACCTCCGTCACGGTCATCCCTTCCACTCCCACGGCCGCCAAGGCTGACTTTACCTCTTCCAAACGGAATGGTTTGATGATGGCCTCAATTTTTTTCATTAGAATCGCTTCAAATTAGGTCACCATATTACCGGTGGTTTCCTCCCTGTAACAGGATTATATTCGGGGCGATTCACGCCCTGTTTTCATTCGACAACAAGCAGGTTATCGGTCAAACCTAGGAGCACCATCAATTATTATGAAAACCCCGCCGAAGATTTGGGTTCAATCAATCGCTATCGGAATCCTGCTGATCTGTTCCGCAATCGCGGACGGTAACCGTCCCAAAGTCGTGATGGTAGCCGCAGAATTCTTGTATCACTCTCGGGAAACACTTCCAATTTTAAGCCAATCGCTCCAGCGAAAATACCCCGATGTGGACTGGGTTGTGCTGATGCGCCCTGAGGATCCAAAAATTCAAACCGTGCCGGGATTGGAGGTTTTAGAAAATGCTGATCTCGTCGTTTTGTTCATGCGAAGGATGACTTTGCCCGAGGTTCAACTCAATCGATTCAAGGATTATCTGGCGAAAGGAAAACCGATGATCGGGATACGCACTGCCAGTCACGCATTTGAAAACTGGGTCGAATTTGATTCCAAAGTTCTGGGGGGACATTACCAAAATCATCATTCCAACGATTTCAAGCCAGCCATTCGTTCGATACAACCGAGTGAGCATCCGATTTTGAAAGGGGTCAATAGCTGGACTTCCGCAGGATCACTTTATAAAAATGCGCCGCTCGGTGCGGGGAGTCAGGTTCTGCTTCAAGGGACTATTAGTGGACAGCCTTCGGAGCCGGTGGCTTGGACGCATCACTATGGGAAAAGTCGTGTTTTTTACACATCCCTAGGGCATCCGGATGATTTCAAGGAACCCAGTTTCACGACGCTTCTGGACAATGCGGTGATGTGGGGCTTGGGCGAAAAAGCACCGAAGGCCACAGCGACTCTCATCGGAGTGGGTGTGCGCCGAGTGGATGTCGAGGAGTTCGACAAACTGCGTCTCGCCACAAAAGCCACGATTCTGGATGTTCGTACTCCGGAGGAATTCGCGGCTGGGCATATTCCGGGAGCGATCAACATCGATGTGAATGAGCCGGATTTTGAGGAAAAGGCTAAAAAATTGGATTCCAATTTGCCTTACCTTATTCATTGCGCGGCAGGAGGGCGCAGTGCCCGGGCTTGCACTAAATTGGGTAGATTAAATTTTAAATCACTCGTGGATTTAGCACCCGGTTTTAACGGATGGAAATCTGCAGGAAAACCGACGGAAAAATAATTTGGGGTTTATAAACTCGATGAAGGTTGGAAGTCGTCGAGTTTTCTCCACCGCTGAATTGTCGATGGTTATTGATAATTTAACCGCTTAGGTAACTCGATTGGAGCCTGTTTTCTCCTTTGCGTGGATCGCGCCAGAGCCTAGCCTCAATATATGATTCCTTTATTGCGAATTATTCTCCACACATTATTGCGAATACTGTTCCGATTTGAAGCACATGGATCCGATGTGTTGATCACAAAAGGTCCGGTTCTATTGGTTCCGAACCATGTCACTTGGATTGATTGGCTGTTTCTCTGGGTGCTCCTGGAAGGCGATTGGAAATTTGTTACATCCAGCACAACAGCGGAGACTTCGCCGTTTCATCGGGCTTTGATGATCAACCGGTTTACTTTTCCGATCGATCCCTCATCGCCTTATGCGGTGAAACGCATGACGGAATTTCTTCAAACCGGGGGGCGTTTGGTGCTATTTGCGGAGGGTCGCCTTTCCTTAACGGGTTCATTGATGAAACTGTTTGATGGCACTGGATTTCTGCTTTTGAAAACGAAGGCGACAGTGATCACGTGTCACCTACGCGGTGCTCAAAGGGTTTTTTATTCGCGTAACTCCAACAAAAAGCAGTTTTTTCCGAAAGTGTCCGTTCATTTTAGCCCGCTATTAGAGGTGCCAGAAATGAAGGAGATGAGCACTTCCCAATCTCGTTCGCGACTGACGCGTTGGCTGCGAGACCAGATGGTTGCCCAGCATTTTGAGGTCGAAAGGACTTTCGGTCCGGCAACATTGCCCGAAGCGATTGTAGCGGTGGCTCGGGTTTTTCCAAGAAAAACAATCCTCGAAGATGTCTCCCGGCAAACCATGGATTACCGTCGGTTTTTGTTGGGAGCCGATCTCCTTTCCCGACAATGGACCGCGTGGTTATCGCCTAAGTCGGTGCGAGTCGGTGTGCTCCTACCCGCGGTGAACGCAACTCCCGTTGTGCTTTTAAGTTTGTGGGTGGCGGGCAAGGTGCCTGCGGTATTAAATTTCACCTCCGGATCCGTGATCATGCTGGCCTGTGCGAAACTCGCGGGGATTACAGAGATCATCACCTCGCGTCAATTTCTAGCGAAAGCCCATTTGAATATCGGTCCTCTCGAGGCAGCGGGGCTGAAGTTTGTTTATCTGGAGGAGGTTCGCCTCGGCGTGACTCTGGCACAGAAGCTGGCAGGTTTGGTGCGGCAGCGGATCCGTCCTCAGCTCGCCTCTCAACCCTTAAAAGCGTCGGATACCGCCGTCGTCCTTTTCACCAGCGGATCCGAAGGGACTCCGAAAGGGGTCGAGCTGACCCATGCCAATATCATCGCCAACTACCAACAACTCATCGCGATCACCGATTTGGAGGATCGTGACCGGGTTTTCAATTGTTTACCCCTATTTCATAGTTTTGGATTAGTGGTGGGCACGATGCTTCCGTTGCTCCGCGGAATGTATGTATTTCTCTACCCTTCGCCCTTGCATTACCGCGTGATCCCCGATGCGATTTATGATAGCGCGTGCACGGTGTTCATGAGCACGAACACCTTCCTCAACGGTTATGCCCGCAAAGCGAATCCCTATGATTTTCGTAGCGTTCGTTACCTATTTGCTGCCGCTGAAAAACTGAATGAATCCACCGCAAATTATTGGGCTCAACGTTTTGGCGTCCGCATTCTTGAAGGATACGGTGCGACCGAATGTGGACCTGCGATTGCTTTAACAACTCCTCTTCAACCTCAGCACGGCGCGGTGGGGCGGATTCTTCCTGGAATGGAAGCCCGACTCGAACCGGTCGAAGGCGTGACGGATGGAGGGCGATTATTTGTCCGTGGCCCCAATGTGATGAAGGGCTATTTGAACCCCGAGGCCAATGAAACCTTCTTGAAAATGAAGGGGTGGTATGACACGGGTGATATCGTTTCAATCGATTCTGAAGGTTTCATGCGAATCTGCGGTCGGCTGAAAAGGTTTGCAAAAGTCAGCGGCGAAATGGTGAGTCTCACGGCTGTGGAGGAAGCGTTGGCAGGCTCGTTCCCACAGTATGGACTCCGCTGTCAATGCGCCGTTATTTCCCGGCCTGACCCCGACAAAGGGGAATCATTACTTGCGGTGACGAATGAATCTAAAATGACGATCCAAGAAATTCGATCGGTGCTCGTAGCCAAAGGACTTCTCAATTTAAGTATCCCGCGCGAACTCCGTTGCGTGCGAGAAATTCCCAAGCTAGGTACCGGCAAGGTGGATCATCGAAAATTGGAAACGATCCTCGCCGATGCAGGCGGCTATTGATCCAGACAGTCGATCATCGTTTTGAAGTGGAGCAAATCCATGGAGAATTCATGTTCATCGCGAGCCTTGCCAATGTCATCCTGTGCTTGGGCGATATACTGAACCACCTCCGCAAACAAAGTTTCCTGTCCGTATTTTGACATGATTTCATCCATTTCAACTTCAGAAACCGAATCGAGCAGGTCCACGTTGGCTTGTTCCTTAGCCTCGATCACCGCTTCATCCACTAAGGACGGCGGGTTTTCTTGCGAGGCAAACACGTGGTAAACGGCAGTCCCAAGGAGGAAAATATCCGGGCGTTGCAGATTCGTGAGTTCGGGATCGGTCGTCGCGCGAGAAAGAATATAGGCTAAGAGAAAAGGTTGTTTCTCCGTGAATTCCGTTACGGTCGCTTCGAATAGTTTTTGATCTTCCCCATGGAGTTCGTCCCAAAGAGAATCAATGGTTTCCTGGCTTATCGGTTTCATTTTTTATTTATTATCCCGATACAATGCGGATGCTGCAGTGAAGCTTCGAAATAATTCAAAATGAATCGGCTCTGTCTCCAATAGCCGCTCGGGATGGTATTGCACCCCGATCATGTAGGGTAAACGGGATCGTTCGCCGTCGCTGAGTTCGATCGCTTCAATCACCCCATCGTCTGCCACGGCGGTCACCTTCAAACTGTCAGCTAAAATGTCGATGGCCTGATGGTGGGAACTGTTCACCCCGATCCGGCTGAGCCCAAGTACCGACGTCATCAACGCACCCGCGTGCAGGTCGATTTCGTGGACGATTTTATCCTTTAAATCCAGACGGCCATGATTCAACGAACTCGCACGTTGAGTGGGCAGGTCGGTGATCAAGGTTCCCCCCAGACAAACGTTCAGCATCTGCATTCCCCGGCAGATAACGAGCAACGGCTTGCGTTGAAGAAAAACTTCTTGGATCAGGATTGTTTCGAAAAGATCCCGCACAGGATCGTGTTCGCCGCAGGTGGATTTGAGAGGTTTAGGGACTTTGGGATTGTAAAGCTCGGGCTGGATATCATCGCCGCCGGTGATCATGATCCCATCACATCGTCGCACATACTCAGCAATGAGTTTCGGCTCTGCCATGCAAGGGGGGACGCAAGGCAATCCGCCCGCGCTGATAACCGCTTTGGTATAAGGGTCGGAAAGGCTGATGGAATAATCGTAAAACTCAGCCCCGTTTCGTTGGGTGCTGGCAGTGACGAGAATGAGCGGGGCTGTTTTCATGGCTCAACATGTCCACCTAGGCACTTAAGTCAGTCCCTGGAAACCTCTCAAGAATCGATTTTTTCAAACGCAATTCCTCCTCTGGCTTTTGCAATCGGCGCGTGATCCGGCGACGCACCGAGTCCAATAATTCGAGCCAATCTTCCAAGGGCGGTTCCGGCAAGGGCTCCCATTGGTCAAACCGTTGCTCGCGACAGTAAAACAGCCAACGATTCCCTACATGCTGTGCATACACCTCGCGTTTGGTTCCGTCCTCTGAGCGTTGTTTCCAACTAATTTCAGCTTTGGCCATGTGTTTCCGGTAGTTGAATACTTGCGACCGCCATCGCGGCGATTCCTTCACCCCGTCCAATAAAACCAAGCCACTCGTTGGTAGTCGCCTTGATCCCCACTTGGCGGACTGAGATGCCCAACGCAGCGGCAATCGCCGCTTTCATCTCTTGGATATGAGGTGCAATTTTGGGTGCTTGGGCAATGACAGTCGCGTCAATATTGATAATTTGTCCGTTGCAACGTTGCACTTGGTAGGCGGCCTCCTTCAGGAAAAGAGAACTCGCGACATTTTTCCATCGGGGATCGCTATTAGGAAAAAATGTTCCGATGTCGGATTCACCCAGAGCGCCGAGAACCGCATCGACGATGGCATGAAGCAGCGCGTCGGCATCAGAGTGCCCCTCCAAACCCTTGTCATGGGGAATATCCACCCCCCCCAATACCAAGCGGCGACCGCTCACAAGTGGGTGCACGTCATATCCTATGCCAACACGATTCACAATTCACACCGTACGAACCTTCAGACCCCAAGAGCAAGCACGCATTTCTATGAGTGTAAACTCACCACGCCCCCCAAATAAAGGCTACAGGCCGCGAGATTTGTTGGAGTTGATGAGGGCTAATCCACAGCGTTGCTACTGCTTGATCACTCGGTAGAAGCGGTAGGGGGTGTTCGGGGTCAGTGCTTCGAAATACAACAATTCCTTTACCCCGACTCCTTTGGTTGCCAGCGGTGTCCACTGGATGAAGTCGGTCGTGTATTCCAGCTCAGCCGCCAAGTTCTAATCGCCATTAAAAATAATACCCAACCCGAGCCGCGAACCCCAGTCGCCGGACTCAATTCTCCGCAACTCAAGGATCATTTTCCT
>CAMBHS010000121.1 GCA_945867235.1 Akkermansia muciniphila | reverse complement strand
ATTGAAGGACATAAATTTGGGGTAATTCATGCTAGCAATCCCAGCCACGAAGGGGGCAAAGGTTCGAACGATTGGAATAAAACGTGCTAGGACTATTGTCTTAGCCCCATAACGATTGTAGAAAACTTGCGTGCGTTCGATATGTTTTCTATTGAGAAATCTCGAATTGAGGCCCAAAACCTTCGCCCCGAAAAACCGGCCCACCCAATAGTTAACGGTGTCGCCTAGGATTGCTGCGATGCATAATGAGCAAATAATAATGGAAATGCTGAGCCCATTCGGGCGTGCCGCGAAGGTTCCAATCGCAAATAACAGGGAATCGCCAGGTAAAAAAGGAGTGACCACCAGACCCGTTTCGCAAAAAATAATGGCGAACAAAAGAACGTAAATCCATGGACCCATGGCACCGATAAGTTGATCCAAGTAATGGTCAACGTGCAGAATGTAGTCCAGAATGTTTTTTAGAAAATCCATAGTGCAATTGAACCGGCGGCGTGTTGATTAACAGGTGAGAGGAGTTATTGGGAAGGAAAAAGGGACGAACAGACTTGAAGAATGTGAAACAGCTCGGGTTTAGAAAAAAATGAGAGCAGCAATTTTGTATGGCAAAGAGGATCTGCGGATTGAGGAAATCAGGGAATCAGGACTGGAAGAAGGGGAAGTTCGCATCACGATAGAAGCTGCCCTGACCTGTGGAACCGATTTAAAAACATACAAGCGCGGCTACCACGCCCGAATGATCGTGCCCCCTGCCGTGTTCGGCCATGAACTCAGCGGAGTGATCTGTGAAAGGGGCAGGGGAGTCCGGGGTTGGAACACGGGCGATCGAGTCGTCGTGGCGAATTCTGCACCTTGTGGCACATGTTTTTATTGCAGAAACCAGCAAGAAAATTTGTGCGACGACCTTCTTTTCCTGAACGGTGCCTATGCCGAACGAATCGTGGTGCCAGCGCGAATCGTGGAAAAAAACATGCTTCGAATCGCCAATGAAACCGCTTTTGCAGATGCAGCGTTGGTCGAACCATTAGCCTGCGTCATTCAGGGGATGGCGGATTTGAATCTTCGTTCTGGAGATCGCATTTTGATACTGGGAGCGGGTCCAATCGGGCTGATGTTCGTGGCATTGGCAACTGCCTTCCATTGCAATGTCACAATCGCAGGGAGAGGTCAGGAACGACTAGCAACCGCTCGGCGTTTGGGAGCATCGCGAGTTGTGGACAGTGGAAATGCGGAAACGCCCGAAGGAGATTTCGATGTAGTTATAGAGGCCGTAGGCAGACCAGAGACGTGGGAAGAAGCAGTCCGAAGCGTCCGAAAAGGAGGACGAGTGAATTTTTTTGGAGGCTGTCCGAAGGGAACCACTGTGTCATTCGACACCGGAATAATCCACTATTCAAATCTCACCTTGTTTGCGAGTTTCCACCACACCCCAAAAACAGTCCGACAAGCCCTCCACCACATCGAATCCGGAACCATCAAAGCTGCTGACTTTATCACCGGCGAACATCCCCTAAGTCGATTGCCCGAGTTATTCCAATCCATGACCTCCTCGAATAAAACAATCAAAACCCGTGTAAAGATTAATCATTGAGGCGATGAAGGCGAGTTGGCTCAATTTAATTGTTACCGCGGCTGGGAGGTGACCGAGGGGTTAACTGATACGTTAGCTCATTTTCATGGGTACCCAATCCAAAACATGAGTTTATGAGCCATACGCGAGTCGTTGACTCGCGTTTACGCCCACCCCATCTAATCATCTATCCAACCAACCACCATGCCTTAATGAATTCAGATGAAGTGTTCACTTGTCGGAAATCGATAAGTTCGGTTGAATTTACGGCATTGTGGAAGAAATAATTCGCCAAAGTAAGGTTCGTAGGCGTTCGGGTGATCGTGGAAAGATCCCTCGAGTTTTTCGTGGCGTGGATTTTGTTTCGGAGATCTTAATTGTTTCTGTTTTGGTTATTTCTCCTTGGGCATTTGGAACCACCGAAAGCTGGTCGATTAATTTGGTAAATTCTCTTAATTACGCACTAGGTTTACTCCTTCTTGGTAAACACATAATGCGGATAGCAACGGGTTATCGAACTGAATTCTGGGATGTTCGTGGATCCTTAGGCACTAGGATTTGGATTTTGTTGATGGGGGCGATTACTTTTTTTCTTTTGTGTTATATCGGAGTTTCAGCTTGGAATGCGCGAGCAGTTTATCAAGTGCAAGAACAACAGTTCGTTTATCAGGAATTTGTCTCATGGTTGCCCCACAGTTATGATCAGGCCAAAAGTTGGGAAAGGTTTTTTCGGTGCCTCGGCGCGGCTTGTTTCTTTTGGGCTTTGCGTGATTGGTTATTGACCAAAACGGATCGGGATAAAGCAGGTTCTCAGGTCGGTGACAGGGTAAGTGAACGTGTTCGGCGAGTGCTTTGGGTGATTTGTATTAATGCAACATTGATCGCCGTGGAAGGGATGATGCAGCGCCTGACCGGCACGAATAAATTGCTCTGGTTGATACAACCTGAAATTAACGCTCACAACTCCGGACAATTTGGTCCTTTTGCATATCGTTCCAACGCGGCTCAACTTTTCAACATGGTTTGGCCTGCGACGTTGGGGCTTTTTCTAGCCATGAACCGACATCATCTACGCGGAATTGGCAGAGGACCAGAAACCGTTTTAGTGCTTTGCTTTGCCATTTTAGTAGCGTGTCCATTTTTGACGTCAAGCAGGCTGGGTGCTGTGATGTCGTGTTTTTTAATTCTGGTTTGTTTGGTAATTATCGTTGTTAGGAAATGGTTAACTAAAAGGGGATCCTCGACATTTTGGAGCCTTTTATTCTTAGTCGTTCTAGTGGGAGGTATTTGGCTTAACTGGGGTGATCTGGTAAAGAGATTTACTCCTAGTACAGGGGACGAAACGAGCGGGCGCACGGAGATATACATCAACGCGAAGAAGATTGTGGCAGATTATCCAGTTTTTGGAGTTGGTGCCGGGGCTTTTGGAGCCGTCTATCAATTGTATCGGGAGGACTCGACTCAATATTGGCACGCTTACGCACATGATGATTGGTTGGAAGCGAGGGCGACACTAGGTCGGGTTGGGTTTGGCGCGGTTGTATCCCTCCTAATTTTGGCATTTGGACATGGGTTCATGGGTGTCGGGGTTCCGCTTCCTACGGATCTCGCGCTATATTTAGGTGTCGGATGTATGGGGGTATTATTGACTGCGCTCGGGGATCTGCCCTTTCAAATCTATTCGTTGCTAATAGTTTTCCTCACGTTGCTGGCGATTCTAAGTTCGAGTGTAATTCCTAGAAAAAGCTGAATTCATACTACTGAGACGGGAGATTAAAAAAATCCCAAGTTGTCTGAAGACCTTCACGCCAATCGATGGCGGGGGAGTATCCCAGTTTTGAATTTGCGTGGGAAAGATCCGATCTTGAATCCCTAACATCCCCCAAGCGTGAAGGGCGATGATGGGGTGTCAGTTTGAGTCCGGTAATCGCGTTGAATTGATCGATCAAATCGAGTAACGAAATCGATGCTCCAGTGCCCACATTAAACGACTCACCTGCCACCCGTTCTTTCGGTTGAGTGGCAGCTAACCAGATGGCATCCACGACATTGGCGACATAAACAAAATCGCGAGATTGTAATCCATCTCCAAAAACGACTGGCGGAGTTCCCTTGGAAAAAGCTTCACCAAATCGGGAAATCACACCGGAATAGGCTGAATCGGGTCGTTGACGGGGTCCGAACACGTTAAAAAAACGAAGATTTACTGTCTCGAAATTGTAAAGACCCCAGTAAAGTTGCGCGTATCGTTCCCCATTCTGCTTTTGTAACGCGTAAGGGGAAAGTGGTTGCACGGGCATGGTTTCACTTTGCGGGATAATCGTTGCGTTGCCATAAACTGCCGCAGACGACGCGAAAATGAATCTTGCGACTCCGGATCGTCGTGCAATTTCCAGCAATTCTAATGTTGCCGTAGAATTGATGGCATGGGATTCGATGGGGTGAGCTATTGTCTCGGGCACAGAGGCCATCGCGGCGAGATGCACGATAAGATTACAGCCTTTGACAACTTCATGCATGAGTGCTGCGTCTCGGATATCCCCCTTTACAAATCTGAACCTGGAATCATCAACCAATTCAGTAAGATTGCTTTCATGGCCCGTGCTCAAATTATCCAGAACAGTGACCTGAAATCCTTCTTTGTAAAACCTTGCAGCAGTGTGTGAGCCGATGAAACCAGCTCCTCCTGTTATTAATACATGCATTCGTTGGCCGTCCTCAGGTTAATTTATCCACTGATTCTTGGTGGTTTGTTGTACAGATACTAATTCCAAAAGGATTTGATTCCAGCGACGACTTCGTTTCTCTGCCCCTCGCTTAGTTCGGGAAAAATAGGGATGCTCAGCACCTCTTGAGCGAGCTGATTTGAGACTGGAAAATCTTCAGGCTTATTCTGGAGGTAAGCGAAGCACTCTTGTTGGTGGAGCGGGACGGGATAGTAAATCTCGCTGCCAATTTGTAGATTTGTGAGATGCGTTTTAAGAGCGTCGCGGTGGTCTGTGCCAAGAATTCGCAATGTATACTGGTTCCAAATATGTCCAGATTGAGAACATGATTCAGGGAGAATCATTTTCAAGTTGGAGGATTCTACTCGTGCATGATCGAAGCCAAGGTCAGAAAGCTGCTGAGAATAGTAGATGGCGTTGGCGAGGCGTTTTTCGATGTAATCGGGGTAATGCGGTAGTTTGACGCCGATCAAAGCGGCTTGAAGTGGATCCATTCGGAAGTTAGCTCCAATATATTTATGGTAATACTTTGGCTTGGATCCATGAGTGCGAAGCAGTCTAGCTTTTTCAGCTAGTTCATCATTATTCGTTGTCACCAAGCCACTGTCTCCAAAGCCTCCTAAATTTTTTGTAGGGAAAAAGCTAAAAGTTCCAAACGTTCCAAGAGACCCGACGGGTTGACCACGATAAGTCGCTCCTAACGCTTGTGCTGCATCCTCAATCACCGCTAGACCATGGGATTTAGAGATTTTTAAAATGGGATCAAGGTCTGCGGACTGACCGAACAAATGCACTGGAATAATCGCCTTTGTGCGGTTTGTTATTTTCGCCTCCAAAAGGTTAGGGTCGAGATTAAAAGAGTCGGGACAAGAATCCACGAAAACTGGAGTGGCTCCGGTTCTTGCTATACCTCCAGCCGTCGCAAAAAACGTAAAACTAGGACAAATGACTTCATCTCCAGCCTTGATATCCAACGCCATCAGAGCTAGGAGAATCGCGTCGGTGCCCGAACTGACTGATACTGCGTGCTGTGCACCAACCATCTGGGCGATGTGCTTTTCGAAATGATCGATTTCAGACCCAAGAATGAATTGACCCGATCGCAACACTCGTCTGAAGGCTTCCTGCAATTCAGATTCCAACGGAAGGTTTTGTGCATTAAGGTCAAGAAGTGGAACGGGCATACCTTTAAATAATAATCAGTAGAATTAAAAACAAATGATTGGTCTAAGCTTTCCAAACCTGTCCAACGCGGGTGCGAACCGACCCTAGAGCATTGCGTGTATCTACGATACAATCGCACCACTCCGCTAATTCATGATAGTTCACAACATCGTGAGCGGTAGAAATAAGAATGACGTCGAATTGGGTCATGGTGGAACGATCCCATGTCACAGATTTTACCCCTGTCCACGATCCATGTTCGCGCGTTGCTCGAATCATCGGAATGTATGGATCGTAATAGGAAATAGTTGCGCCACGTTTTTTTAATAATTCCATCAGAACAAAAGAAGGGGACTCGCGAACGTCGTCGACATTCGCCTTATAAGCTAACCCTAAAAGTAGGATTTTGCTTCCATTTACCGGTTTGCGATTTTCATTCAATGCTTCAACCACTCGGTGTACGACGTATTCAGTAATACTCGTATTGATTTCTCCGGCGAGTTCAATAAATCGAGTTTTCTGGTTAAATTCACGTGCCTTCCATGTCAAGTAAAAGGGATCGATGGGGATGCAATGCCCTCCTAGACCAGGGCCAGGATAAAAAGGCATGTAACCAAATGGTTTGGTTTTGGCTGCATTAATAATTTCCCAAATATCAATCCCCATTGCGGCGTATACAACTTTCAACTCATTCACCAATGCGATATTCACAGAGCGAAAGATGTTTTCTAAAAGCTTGGTGGCTTCTGCCGCTCGACAGGATGAAACAGGAACAACAGTTCGTATAGCAATGCTGTATAACTCGATTGCTTTTTCCAAACACTTTGGGGTGTAACCCGCCACAACCTTTGGAATGTCCGCCACTTGGCTGTTTGGATTGCCGGGATCCTCCCGTTCTGGCGAGTAGGCAAGGTGAAAATTTTTGCCTGCTTCTAATCCAGAACCATTTTCTAAGACTTGTCGTAAATCCGATTCTGTGGTTCCAGGGTATGTGGTTGATTCTAAAACGACTAAGATTCCTTTTCGAAGGTATGGAGCGATCGTTTCACCGGTTTTTATAATAAAGGAAATATCTGGCTCACGATTCTTGTTTAACGGAGTTGGAACGCAGATCAGCACCGCATCCAATTCTTGAATTCGGGTAAAATCAGTGGAAGCGCACAAGTTGCCTTGTTGCACACATGTTTCGATATCCCTTGCGGAGATGTGCGTAATATAAGTGCGTCCTGAACGAATAGATTCCACCTTTGCTCCATCGATATCTAAGCCAAGAACACGTAATCCGGATCGTGCAAACAATAATGCAAGTGGCAGCCCGACGTAACCCATCCCAATGATGCCAATTTTCATCCTCGTAAACAATTCTGAAGGTTTTTAGTGGTCTCCATAATGCCTAAATGACCTTGTTCCATATCTAATCCAACTAAACCTACACTGTATTTTAAACGCGTGGGATCGGAAAAGTTTTGGGATTGGATCTGATCATTGAACCCTGCACGATTGTCGTATTCTATAGCGTCTGCATATTCGCAATAATCGCTATATTCGCCATGCACCCTACATTGTTTAATTTCCATCCAATTCATTAGTTGCTGTAGATCAGAGTTGGTACCGCTTTTACTAATCCTGATCATTCTCAGTCTTGGATTTGGCAAGAGCCATGAGTTAAAAGCACTACGTGATTGTCAGATTTCGCTTAGATTTAAGAAAGCTGAAAACCTAGTCTAGGTTTGATAAATGAACGAATTAAACCAATCAAAATACGAGCCGTGACGCAAGTGTTTATAAAAAAGCATGCGGGCAACCTTGGTACATCGTGACCCCCTTGATGAGGAAGAAGAGACTCTAAAGGGATGGGGTGGAGCAAGAATATTTTTGGTGAAAGGTGGGGTGCTTTGAGGGCTAGTAAGTCGGCGGGGCTTTTGTAACCACGGGAGCTGTTTT
>CAMBHS010000120.1 GCA_945867235.1 Akkermansia muciniphila | reverse complement strand
CCACGTTAAAGTATGACAATGTGGCTCCCAACACTGCGGGATCCTATTCCGTTGTCGTCAGCAACACCTCAGGCAAAATTACAAGTAAGGCGGCAGTTTTGACGGTAAGCGCGAAGTTAGTCGCACCAACCATTACAACAGCCCCACGTGGTGAAACGGTAACGGTGGGAGCCACCACCACATTGTCCGTGATTGCTTCTGGCAGCCAGCCCCTTTCCTATCAATGGCTGAAGAATGGCAAAGCTATCAGTGGGGCGATCTCGTCAACACTCATTATCAAACCTGCGGCACTTTTGGATTCAGGAACCTACTCCGTGACCGTGAGTAACGCTGCTGGAAATGTGACCAGCACGGCTATCACTTTGTTGGTGATCGCACCTTCCACTGGGGAGAATACGTGGACAATTTTGGTTTATGGGCACGGGGATCATAACCTTTCTCAAAGTTTGGTTGTTGACATGCTAGAGATGGAAAAAGTGGGGAGCGCATCCGGATTTAACATCGTTGTCCAATCTGATTTTGATTCAAGCAAACCTGCCTACAGCGGGTTACCGAACGCTTTGAAAAGCGGCGTGACTCGGTTCTTAATCAAAACAAATGCGACCGGCGAATTGCGCAGCCCGGCAGTTCAACGGCTTCCTGAATTGAATTTGGATCTGCCGGTCAATGTGACAGACTTTGTAAAATGGGGCATTGCAAACTATCCCGCGAAAAGATTTGGTCTGGTCTTTTGGAATCATGGCGGTCAATGGGAAGGAGGTTTTGGACATGATGGTCAGGACGGGACAGACGGTTCTTCCTCTGGAATTCGCACCGCACCTCTTAAAAATGCTGTGAAGGCGGCTATGCAGGGCACTTCGGTCCAAAAATTCGATTTTGTCGCGTTTGACACGTGCCTCATGGGGGGTGCCGAAATACTGGGCGATATGGCGGAACTTAGCGACATCCTGATTGCAGGTCCTGAACTTGACTTTGGGGATGGCTGGGACTACACGGCAAGTCTAAAAATGCTCAAAGAGAACCCCGGAATATCGGCGAGAAATTTTGCCGCTGCTGAGGTTAAGCACTGGGAACAGCATCACTTTTACTCAGGTTATGAAGCAGACAAAATGTTTGGATTTCATGCAGCCTATGACTTGACATCATACGCCAAATTTAAAACGGCATTCTTCGCCTTTGGACCCCTGCTGGGAGAGTTTGTGAAAGCGAATCCAAGCAAATATATGGATATCCGTCGCAAGTCCACACCCTACTCGGTTGGCTCCGCAGCGGAGGCTGCCACCGCTTTGACGTATGTTGACTTAGGGGAATTGGCTCAGCGAATCGCAGCAGAATCTGTTTCTAGTGCAGCTTTTAAAGGTGCTGCACAATCACTTATAGGAAGCATTACGAACATGATTGTAGGCGTCGCCCGAGGAACGAGCAAACTCAACGCGATTGGTCTCTCCGTGTATTTGCCCGTTGATGGTAAAATTGCAAGTGGATATAGCGATCTCAGCCTGTTTGCCGATAATCCAAGCTGGATCAATCTTCTGAGTACAACCAGTGCGGCGCGTTCGTCGGATACCTCCGGACCGACACTTACAGGAACGACCGATGGCAAACCCCGTTCTGCCAATCGAAATACACCCGCACAACTGACATTTCAGGTAAATGACACAACCGATATCCACCGCGTCAGCGGTTACTTAATCAGCGATACATTTACCGACGACCCCGATGAATGGGTCTATTTGGGTCAGCTCTTTTCAACGAATGGTTTAACATCCTTAGATGGGAATTTCGAATGGAATGGCACTGCACCTGTCATTTGGGGTGCGGATTACAACATCGGTTTATACCTCGGCGGGTTTATTGATCCCACCGAACCTAATATCATGACAAGCTATGCCGAGTATCTTCCTCCAGCGAATGATGAGAGCCAATATGTGATCCTCCTAACAGATATGAGCGGTGACAATCCTCGCCTTATTTCAGTCTTGGATTGGAACGACGATTCGGACATGGCACCTCGTGCCGTTGAATTGGAGCCCGGAGGCTTACTCACACCGATCTATTATGTCGAATATCTAGCTTTGGATGATCCCGACACCTTCGAAGTGTATAGCATCCTCGCCTTTGATTCGTTGCTGATTCCAGCTGAAGGGATTGCTGGAATGGAGGTTGCGTGGGCCTACATGCCTACCGATGATTATATCATTTCGCTGGAGGCCGAGGACAATTTCGGCAATGTAAGCGAAACGATTCAATTCATCGTCACTGTGGAAGAGGAACCGATGACGGTTCAAGGCACACTGCTTGCGGATGGATCAATTGAAATATGGTGGTATGACCCCTATTTCGACACAATCCTCGAAACAACCACCAGTTTAAACGATCCTGTCGTGGGGGAAGAAATCTCTGAGGACTTTATCGATTTCGATGGTGAAATGAGGTTCTACAACTTTTTTCCAGAGGAAAAAATGCGCTATTTTCGGATAGCCCGATAATAGGATCGTTAAGGGCAAGGTATTATGTCGATAATACCTTGCCCCCTGACCTCAAATCTTTTTGAGCCTTGGGCCTTTAGGGGTGTCCTCGATGGCTCAGCCTTTGGATTTGAGTTCCCCTCGAATGGCGTCGGATCGCGCAAAGTTTTTTGACTGGCTGGCCACCTGACGCTCCTCCAACAGGGCGGTGACTTCTGCGGGTGCCTCCTCGGAGGCAGGAGGGTGCCCGAGTCCAACTACCTGGTTCACGTGGCTCTATTCGTTTAGCTAGAGGAGCAAAATCCGTGTCGGAGACGATGGCAAGGTCGCCATTGGAACTCAACGACTCCGAGTGAACGCAATCCCCCGTTCCCGAGTCATTCAACGCCAGCATCCCAATGGAGACGTGACTTTCCTCACAGAGGAACCTCAAAAAGGCCGGCTGCCACAGGTGTTATTGAGCACTCGCCTTCAATCAACGGCTGTGAAAGTTTGATCGCACAAAAAAGTGCAAGTTTGTTTGCACCACGACAGCCCGTTGGATTTGGACAAGAACTTTTGAAATTTTGAATTGCCTTTAAAATAGAGGCCGGCATACTCGGCGTGTGAACAGAGTTGATTGCATAGGTGCATTAAAAGCCCTAGGCGAAGTAAATCGCATGCGAATTGTTAACCCCCAGCTCAATGTTGGATCGGGGGGGGGGGGGTGAATTATATTTCCGAGCCACTGGAAAATGTCGCAATACAATGGTTCCAAAACATCTGCGGATTCTGAAAGAGGCGGGTCTTCTTGAGATGAAAAAGGAAGGCAATCAGCGAATCTATTCGGTTGTTCCAGCTTTGAAAGTGCAATTGGTGGCCAACAAAAACGTCCTTGATCTTGGATGCTGCACCTTCCATTTTGACAAACTTCCCAAATAGCCAGGCGACGACCTTACGCTCGCGGCTAGCTTTCTTGACACGCGCAGTTGCCCATACGATCTACCTGAAACAATTGAAAATAAAATATGAATGCTCATTTTGCTATGAATTCGAGTTACCTGTGTAAGTCTGCCGTTCGAGGATTCCGCCGCCTTGGCCTCCTTGGTGCTCTGGCGATTGCCACTTACGTCGCGCCATCCACCGTAGAAGGCCAAACCCTCAGCCTCCCTAATTACTCGTTTGAAAAGCCATCCACGATCTTCGTCGATACCCACGTGGATTCATGGCAAAAAGTTCCAAAACCAGATTGGTATGATGAATCGGGTGGCTTCTTGTGGGATCAATTGATCGGGGTCTTCATGAATTCGGCACCCGATAAACCTGATCACATTCACAATGTGGAAGGCAACCAGGCCCTTTATCTCTTTGCTGTGCCACAAGCAGGGATCTTTCAGGATTATGCATCCATGGATTGGTCGCACCAAACGCCAAATCACGAGTTCACTTCTAAATTCGAAGCAGGCAAATCATATCATTTGACGGTCGGGGTGGTTGGCGGTGGCGGAGGCATGGTTGAAGGAGCCAGCCTGCAATTATCGTTCTACTACCGGGAAACGGAAGGTAATTTGAAGCCTCTCGTTTCGCTCCCAGTGACCTATAGTAAAGCTAAATTTCCAACCACCACTCATTTGGTCGATTTCACCGTTGATCTTCCCGCAGTGAAATCAACGGACGACTGGGCTGGAAAAAATATTGGTGTAATGATGGTTTCTACCGTAGCTGGTGATAAAGCTGGCGGTTATTGGGATCTTGATAACGTCCGGGTGTCAGCAACCACTGAATTTGTTCCCATTCCCAATGGATCGTTTGAATTACCCATCACCACCTTTGTCGATACTCGCCTTGACAGTTGGCAAAAGAATCCCAAACCAGATTGGTTTGATGAAAGCGGAGGCTTCCTTTGGGATCAATTACTTGGGGCGTTTAAGAATCCGGAGCCTCCGACTCCAAATCAAAAGGATAATATAGATGCAGGTCAGGCCCTTTATCTTTTTGCCGTCCCCCAGGTTGGGCTTTTCCAAGACTATTCTTCCGTGGATTATGCTCATGCCACGCCGACTCATGAATTCAACGCGGTTTATGAATCTGGAAACAATTATCGTTTAACCGTTGGTGTGGTGGGTGGCGGTGGAGGGATGAAGGAAGGTGTAACCTTGCTCCTGAATATTTACTATCGAGACGGGGCTGGTAACATGGTGACGGTCGGTTCGACCCCCATTACGCACACTCAAGCCACCTTCCCAGTCACGACTCATTTTGTTGATTTCCATGTGAATGTTCCGGTGCGGTCAGGCGATGCGTGGTCAGGCAAAAATATCGGTATTATGATCGTATCGGCAGTTGATCCCATGCTTGCTGGCGGTTACTGGGATCTGGACAACGTCCGTTTAACAGCGACTCCTCTGCTGGGCTTAAAACTGAAGATTGAAAAGGCGGGGAGCAACGTTCAAGTTTCCTGGATTTCTGACGCCAATTTGAATTACCAGTTAAGAGTATCCCAAGACCTGAAAACATGGGCCAATTACCAAACTCCGGTTGCTGGAACTGGAAATGAAATTGTTAAAACCATTCCTGTGTCAGAAATGCCGCATGCCTTTTTGACGGTCACAATTAGTTCCAAACCTTAAGTTCGATGAAATGCCGCCAAGCATTTACGCTTGTTGAGCTGCTGGTGGTCATTGCAATCCTCGCCATATTAGTAGGCTTACTCCTTCCTGCCCTTGGCTCGGCTCGCGAGAAAGGGCGAAAGGCCGCCTGCATATCAAACCTTCGTCAGATTGGAATCGCAATCCAAGCTTACGCAGGGGATAACAACGGCAAGATCCCTTATGGCCCAAAAGCCCCGCCATTCACCAGTCCGGCTAGTTTTTACCCTTCGACAGGGGCACCCACTTCGCTGTTGTCACTCCAAACAGGAACCCCCGTCGCCTTGGGTTTAATGTTGAAGGATCAACTGGCCGCACAACCCAGGGTTTTATTCTGCCCAGGCGCGGATCAGTCCGTAGATGCTAACGCTGAATTAGCGAAAGTTGGGCAGAACCAGGCGCAGTCTGGATATTACTATCGGCATGGAGGGACAACCCGCCTATTTGATGATCCTTCCAATCTCTCACCGCCTGCTTCTATTTCACTCGATAATTTGGGGACAAACCGGAATGGGTTTCCTATTCAGGCATTGGTTATTGATGCCATTTTCATTGCTCCTAAAAGTCTGGAATCCTTCAACGTCAGAACCAGAACGAATCATCGTGAAAAATTGGCTAACATTCTTTATTCAGATACGCATGTGGAAACTCGCAATAACAAGGATGCCAGTTATACCATCGATTACCGAACCGGCGACCTTCACCTAGCCTTCGATCGCATCCTGAAAATGTTCGAACGGGCAGACCTCCCGCGGTAAGCTTCTATGAGGAAAACATGCGCTGCTTTCGCATAGCCCAATAAGAGGATCGTTCAGGGTAAGGTATGATGTCGATAATAGCTTACCCCTGACCTCAAATCTTTTTGAGCCTTGGGCCTTTGGGAGTGTCCTCGATAGCCCAGCCTTTGGATTTGAGTTCCCCTCGAATGGTGTCGGATCGCGCAAAGTTTTTTGACTGCCTGGCCAACTGACGCTCCTCCAACAGGGCGGTGACTTCTGCGGGTGCCTCCTCGGATGCGGGAGGATGCCCGAGTCCAAATACTTGGTCCACGTGGTTCCATGCTGCAAGTGCGGAAGCCGCCTCGATCGGTGTCAACGTCTCCGCAGCAAGTTTCCGGTTCTGTTCATGCACCCAGTTAAAGACGGCACCCCACGCTTTGGATACATTCAGGTCGTCGTCCATGGCCTCAGTGAAATGGGCCGGCAACTCGGGTGTCGGTGAAGCGGTCAACCCGGCGGCTAACTCCGTCAACTTGAGGTTGAGCTCGTCAATATGGCCCAAAGCAGTGCGTGCCCCGTGCAGACCCTCGAACGTAAAATTAAATGAGGCCCGGTAATGAGCCGAGATCAGGAGGTAACGTATTTCACGTCCGGAAAACCCTTTCGTCAAAAGATCGCGCAAGGTGAAATAATTCCCAAGCGATTTGGCCATTTTTTGACCCTCCACCAACAGATGGGCTCCATGAACCCAGTGTTTGACAAACCGTTGACCGGGTTGTTGCAAAGACGCCCCTTCGCTCTGCGCGATTTCATCCTCATGATGAGGGAAAATTAAATCCTCTCCTCCAAGATGCAGATCGAAACTCGAGCCAAGTATTTTCATGCTCATGGCACTGCATTCAATGTGCCAACCCGGGCGACCGTCACCCCAAGGGCTCGGCCAGAAAACATCGCCATCATCAGCAACGCGGGCTTTCCAGAGGGCAAAATCCGCAACCGATTCCTTGGCATACTCATCCGAGCTGACCCGTTCGCCAACTCGCATTTCCTCAAAATTAAGGTTCGCTAATTGACCATAGCGACAACCGCAGCCTCGGTATTTATCGATGCTGAAATAGACCGATCGATCGGGTGCTTGGTAGGCGATTCCCCGCTCAATCAATCGTTCGATCAACGCCACAATATCACCGACAAATTCTGTAGCTCGGGGAAGTTTGTGTGGGCGTAGGCAGTGCAACGCATCGAAATCCTCTAGGAATGCGCGTTCATACTCGCCGGTAAAATCCGCTAGTGTCCGACCTGTCAGCCTCACGGCTTTGATGATTTTGTCCTCGACGTCCGTGATGTTCATGACGTGTTGAACCTCGAAACCACGAAAAGTCAAATAGCGCCTGAGCAGGTCAGCAAAGATGAACGTGCGGAAATTTCCAATGTGCGCAAAATTATGGACGGTGGGACCGCAACAATACATCCCAACATGGTGAGGGGTCAGGGGCACGAACGGCTCCACAGACCGCGACAAAGTGTTAAACAATCGGAATGACATTCCAAGGGATTGCACCCGAAAACTGTCTCGAATGGAAATAAAATCCAACCCGCAACCAGAGAATCCGAGCATCCCGAAGTTGTTGGTGAGAAGGCTGGACTACCGGATCAAATCGGTTCAATGTTCTGGGATGGAAGTAAAACAACGATTGCAAGGACGGCTGATTGGATCCGAAGATATCGAGTGGTTGCGAGTGTGGATTCAGGAGAAC
>CAMBHS010000119.1 GCA_945867235.1 Akkermansia muciniphila | reverse complement strand
GCGAAAACCTTGTTGGCAGCGATTGCAGCCTTTGAACCTGAATTAATGAAGCTTCAGG
Organism: Akkermansia muciniphila; assembly: GCA_945867235.1. Lineage (GTDB taxonomy): Bacteria > Verrucomicrobiota > Verrucomicrobiia > Limisphaerales > SXQI01 > SXQI01. The sequence goes on along the minus strand of CAMBHS010000119.1, from coordinate 7,598 downwards.
AAGGGTTCAAACGAACCCATGTTAGGTTTCCTGTCCATTACGAGGAAGGGTTTGTCTGTCAGTTGCCCCATTTGGCGGTGTTGAGAGGTTTTTCTCGGTTAGCCTTATTAAAATCAACAGCCTTTTTAGCCGAGAACAAAATCGAAGATGCCAGCACACAAATCCTATTTTCACTCCGATTTGGAGAGGTGGTTGGCACAAATCCACTCCTCATTTCCAGCCTGGTGCAATTAGCCATGGACAGCATGAGTATCAGCGGGATTTATGAAGGAATCTTGGCGCATCAATGGTCGGAAATTCAACTTAAGCAATTTGAAAATGAGTTGCGCCAACGTGATCCTTTGAGCCTGCTACAACAGTCCCTCCAACTTGAACGGGCTATGTCGAATGAATACTACGATCAATTACGCCAGGGATCGTCCCCTGCAGGAATGGGAGAGATTGCAAAGCCCCTCAAATTGATCCATGGAATTTCGACAGGTATGCTTTATCAAAATCAACTCCGCCAGAACCGATTCTGTGACAGCATCGACATCCTCAGCATCCGAAAGAAAGGACTGACAGAACTCTCAATCGATATGGGGATGGATCAACTCTCCAAAGGTTTTTGGCCCTATCGAGCATTGGCGGCAATGTTAGCTCCGGCGATTGAAAGCTGTGTCAAAAAATCCATCCGTGGCCGCGTCTCTCTCGATATAGCCATGCTGGCTTGCGCCTTGGAACGATTCCACCTTTCCAAAAAACATTATCCGGAATCCCTCAATGAACTAATTCCGGAATTCGTAAAAGAAATACCTCCTGACGCAGCTTCCGGAGGGGCATTGCATTATCTGCGCGAACCGGGGAACCACTTCATGCTCTACTCCGTGGGGTCGGATTTGGAAGATGACAAGGGGGATATTGGTAAGGGGGAAAAAGGGGATTGGGTTTGGAAATGGCCAGGCTCCTGAATTTGAATCGAGTTAAAACATGCGTTGCAAAAGGGTTATTATTCAGGCGACCAAGTTCCCAGCAGTTCGACAAGATCGTCAACCTCTTCACGGGCACTTTTCCCGTTCAAGGGTTGGTGATTATTCAATATCACACTGAATACAAGTGGATCGCCTTGCCTACTCTTCATAAACCCAGATAAGGAAGCGACGCCATTGAGGCTTCCTGTTTTTGCACGCAAAGTGTGACGCATCGGGAATGTTTTAAAACGGTTTTTCAATGTCCCATCCACACCAGGGGCGGGTAATAAGGATTGGAATAGCTCTCGATGTCTCCATCCATTTGACCAACGAAGCAATGTTACGAAAGCATGCGCACTCGCACGGTTACCTCGAGACAATCCCGAACCGTCTTCGATAAGGATTTCAGATCGTTCAATCCCTCGTTGACCCAACCAGTCAGTCATTTTCAATGTGGCCCAATGTTCGCTTGTTGATCCGGTTGTGAGGGGATCACGCAAGGATTCACCAACAAAACGAAAGATGCATTCAGCATATAAATTTTGCGATTCTTTCAACATCACTCGCGTTAATTCACTCAAAGAAGGCGAGGAGATCGTTCCTGTAATGAAACTTCCTGAGAATTCCTCTTTTATCGAATCCACCCTATTACTTCCAAGAACCACGATATTCTCCTCGTTCAGTTTTTTCCTTAACGTATGGAGAAACCATTCTGCTGGGCTAGGAACCGATAATTGAAAACTCTGCGGAGCACTGTTGATGGGAATCGTGCCATCCACCCGCACGAGGCGTGAGGTCGGTTTTCGATCCAAAAGGATGGGGGAAGAAAGATGATTTGTAGAAACTGTACTAGAACGATTCGTAAAAATTAAATATGTGGAGATCGGTTGCACCACCAATCGAGTCGGAGCGTTTAACGTTGATGGATGGACCTGGATCGTTACGACATTTTCTCGTTCATTTAACGCGGATATTTCAGCCCCATAGGCATGAATTAGGTCACTGTTTAATCGATTTGTTCCCCATCGAGAACCCGACGTTCGAGAGATGTCCCCGATAAGCCTGCCCGTAATTTTTTTGATGTTGGCCGCCCGAATGAGGCCGAGCAAACGGGTCCATTGGTTGGTGGCGTCCGTAAAATCACGATCACTTCCCCATGTCGGGTCGCCTCCTCCGATGACTCTCAGGTCGCCGTGCAATATCCCCTGATGATCGATGGAACCATCGACGCGCAAAAGAGTTGATATTCGAGATTTGGGGTCTAACTGATCGAGAGCCCAAGCGGCACAAAATAATTTTTGATTTGAGGCGGGCTTAAGCTGGGCGTGTTCATTCGTGGCGAACAGCACTTTACCTGAATTAATATTCAATAATTCGACACCCCAAACAGAATTCGAAAACCGCGAAGCACTAAGTAATTCCCTGACTTGATGAGCCCAATCTCCTTCAGCCCATGTTCGAACGAGGCAGTGATCCACCAACAAGAACAATGTGAGCAACCACACAGATCGATACATGACTGATTAATACCTAGGAGCTTAAGAATCTGAAAGCATTTTGGAATGGGACCGTTGCGATCATAAAAACTACGAACCATTGCCATTTGACGTGGCAAATAGAAACCGCTCGGAATCCCTTCTGAATGTTTGATAATCTGGGAAGGTCACGTAAATTAGTTAAACGATAGAATAATTGCGGGGACGAATAACTGGACGATAGTTCGAACAGATATTGCATTAAGAAAGTCCAACAATAATTCTGAGTAGAAGCAGCCTTATTCAATCTGCGTTAGTCGCCGAAAACAAATGATGAACAACCGTCGCAACCCATGCCGCATGACGGCAACCCTATCTACGATCGCAATCGCGATCTGGGGAGCAGGTTGCAGCTCGACGCATTACCGAAAATCTGCTGATAAAGAAGTGGCACGTGCCATTGCGGAAAAAACGCCGCTGGTGCCTAACATGGATGAACATTTCACGATAGACCACCCTACCCCGTTGGACGTATCTGGATTACCAGTTCGCAATGAAGATCATGATTTTTTTGGTTCCAACAAAGGGATAGAAAAGGGAGCCCATTTCATAACCCTTGAGGAAGCCTTGGATATCGCAGTTACGCACAGTCGGAATTACCAAAATCGCAAAGAAACAGTTTTCCTAGAGGCATTAAGCCTGACGCAATCTCGACACACATTCACCCCGATTTTTTCAACTCGATCGAGCGCGAGCGGAGCCACTTCCCCAGTTGACGTTTCAAGGGAAGTCACTCGCCTCGTCAATGGGGCATCGGTCACTCAAACAGAGTCCGAAAGTTCCCAACAACAGCAACTCCAATCAAACACCGATACTGGGTTTCAAATACTATTGCGATCCGGAGGAAGGATTGCGTCGGATTTTTCGGTTGATTTCACGAGCATTTTTACAGGAAGCGGACCCGGTATTGTCAATTCAAGGCTGGCAGGCCGCTTCACACAACCCTTGCTGCGGGGAGCCGGTTACAAGGTTGCCATGGAACAACTGACCCAGGCAGAACGGGATCTACTCTATCAACTGCGTGATTTCGTGCAGTTTCGAAAAGAATTCAGCGTGCAGATTGCTGCAGGTTATTATCTTGTCCTTCAAAATAGGGACAGGGTGAAGAACGCGTGGATCGGTTTGCAGAATTTCAAACTTAATGTGGAACGAGAACAAGCCTTCGCCAAGGAAGGTCAACGAACCCAGGCCGCATTGGGACAATTGCAACAGGCACAACTGACCACCGAAACCCAGTGGAACAATGCGTATCGGAATTACAAACAAAGCCTCGATCAATTTAAGATCCTCCTCGGAATCCCAGTCGATACAAACCTCATCTTAGCGGATCATGAATTGGAGAAACTAACGATTTTACATCCAGAATTGAGCGTCGAACAGGCGATGCGGATTGCGTTAGAAACACGTCTCGATCTTTACAACACAAAGGATCAGTTCGAGGATGCAGGAAGGCGCGTCGGGGTTTCAAAGAACGCCTTACTTCCGGATTTGAACCTCGTGGTTAGCACAACGGCGTATAATCGCGCCGGCAATAGTCCATTAAAGTTGGATTATGATCGCATGAGATGGACGGCGGGCGTTGATGCAAGCATCCCGTTCGATCGCAAAGCGGAACGAAACGGTTACCGATCCTCACTTATTAATTATGACCGAGCGGGGCGAAATCTCCAGCTAGCGGTGGATCAGGTCAAATTGGAAATCCAGGAAGGATGGAGGGAATTGGATCAAGCGAAACGGAATTATGAGGTCGCTGAGATTGGAGTGACACTCAGCCAGCGACGGGTTGAAGAACAGGAGTTGCTGATGGAACTCGGTCGCGGCACGGCCAGAGATTTGGTCGATGCAAGAACTGATCTCATCAATTCTCGAAATGAACGCACGACGGCATTAGTAGAGCACACCGTTGCAAGGCTGCAATTTTGGCGTGATCTGGGGATACTTTTTATTAAACCTAACGGACAGTGGAATGAAGTGAAGCATGCAATCAAATCGTAAACAGAACAGTTGCCCGATTTCCGGATTAAGAACCAACCGGTCGTTCAGCCAAAATAAGAACTCCGGGGCGACACGACTTTCTTTGATCGTGGGGTTGGTCATCGTGGGAATTCTCGTTTTTATTCTGGCACGTCCCACACCCACCGGGACCATGGGATCCACATTCGCGGTACGTCAGGGCAATCTCCCCATCACTGTAGTTGAATCCGCGAGCATTGAAGCATTGGAATCTCAGGAAATTCGCTCAGAAGTTAAAGGATTTGAAGGCACCAAAATCCTGAACATCGTTGAGGAAGGATACCTCGTGACTCAGGATGATGTGCTCAAAGGGAAAATTTTAGTGGAGTTGGACTCCTCTCAACTGAAACAAAGAATCATAACGCAGGATATTGAATTTCAAGCAGCCATCGCCGCTCTCACCGAAGCTCAACAGGCCTATGGAATTCAGCTCAATCAAAACCAGAGCGACATTAAGGCAGCGGAGCAAAAAGTGAGATTTGCGCGAATGGACCTTGAAAAGTATATCGGCACCGCAGCGGCTTCAGAAATCATCGGTGAAATTCATTTGGAAATATCGACAACCAACGCGATCCCCCTTCCTGCGATACCGAAAACTGCTCAGGCATCGTTGCCTCCAATCTTGGAGAACAAAACGAATCAAGGAGTTATCCCATTTAACACAAAATCGAATCTTTCACTCACTCCAGTTCCTACTCATTTCCCTCAGATCGATTTTTCTAAATTTGCAAAAATAGAAATCCTTGGAAACGGAGAGGCAAAACAAAAACTACGCAAATTTGATGACGACCTACTCTTGGCAAAGTCAGAGTTTGGATTGTCTAAGAATTTATTCGAAGGAACTCAACGGCTTTCAGAGAAGGGGTTTGTCACTCGAAGCACCCTTGAGAATGAACAGTTGAATGTAAAAAAGAATGATCTAAAAGTGCAAACCGCTGAAACGGCGAGAGACCTTTTTTTACTTTACGAGTTTCCGAAAGCCGCTGAGGAATTTTTTTCCAAATATGAAGAAGGTTTTCGCATGTTGGACCGCACCCAGAAGGAGGCGATTTCAAAAGTGACCCAAACTGAAGCGAAGTTGAGATCCTACGAAAGCCGTTATCAGATCATGGATGAACAACGCAAGGACCTGTTGGAACAATTGGAAAAGTGTACGATTAAAGCGTTGAAACATGGGCTAGTGGTCTATGGTGGCACTGGCGACAATAATAATTGGAATCAAGAACAGATTCGCGAAGGTGCCAGTATCCGGCAACGGCAAACCATAATTACCATTCCTGACATGACATTGATGTCAGCCAAATCTCGCATTCACGAATCGCAAATTAAAAAAGTAAAAAAAGGAATGAAAACCCTCATTCGGATCGATGCCTTTCCGGATGAAAAACTTGAGGGAGAAGTTTTGAAGGTGGCTGTGTTACCCGACTCACAAAACCGCTGGATGAATCCTGAACTTAAAGTTTACGTGACCAGCATCAAAATTGAAGGCACCCGTGAATGGCTAAAGCCGGGGATGAGTGCGAAGATTGAAATTCTCGCAGATCAACTCGTTGACGTCGTTTATTGCCCTATTCAGGCGGTTTCCCAAGTGAATAGCGAACATGTAGTGAATCTTGTCAAAGGATCAATCACTGAACAACGAGTGGTCGAGATCGGACAATTCAACGACGAATTCATCCACATTAAAAAAGGGTTGAAGGAGGGAGATGTCGTGGCATTGCGGGCTCCAGCAGTTCCAAAGGATTCCGAGACCGAGGAAAAGCCTGAAAAGAAAACCGCGCCGATGCCGGTTGCTGCACGACAAGGAGACTAAACCTAACCATGGTTAAACCTTCTATCGTGCGGTTGGAAAACATCCGCAAAACCTACCAGATGGGACTCGTGACGGTTGAAGCCCTCCGCGGCCTTTCCCTTGATATTAAAGCAGGAGAATACATCAGTATCATGGGACCTTCGGGCTGTGGAAAGTCTACGCTGTTGAATTTGCTGGGGTGTCTGGATCGACCTAGCAGTGGTGCCTACTATCTCGGCGGTGACGATGTCGCCCAACTTAACGACGATGAACTTTCCTCTGTACGCGGGGCTAGGTTGGGGTTCATTTTCCAATCCTATAATCTGATCCAGCAATTGACCGTGGTGGAGAATATAGAGATACCCCTTTATTACCAAGGATGGCCCGAGGACAAAAGTCGAGCCCTCGCGGAACGACTTGCTGCCCGAGTTGGTTTAAGTGAACGACTCGATCACAAACCGTATGAATTGTCGGGAGGACAACAACAGCGCGTGGCCATCGCCAGAGCCTTGGTGAATGATCCCCTCGTGATCCTCGCCGATGAAGCCACAGGCAATCTCGACTCCACATCAGGAGCTGAAATTCTGAATATATTTGATGACCTTCACCGGCAGGGGAAAACGCTCATCATGGTAACCCATGATGATGATGTTGCGAGTCGCTCAGAACGCAACGTCCGACTACGAGATGGGATCATTGAATCTGATGTCCGCCGATAACCAAAAATCCGAAATGGACACGAGGTTCATGGAACATGATTCGGTTTCATTTCGAGCGAATAGAAAGCCTTCCCTGCAACCGCTTTCGCCAGCTCGCCTCAAACGCACCGTGCGATTAGGTCTGCGCAGCCTTTGGTTGCATCGATTGCGTTCACTGCTCACCGTTTTAGGAATTGTTTTCGGCGTTTGCAGTGTCATCGCGATGCTTGCGATTGGCGAAGGCGCAAGTTACGAGGCGCAAGAGCAGATCAAAAGTCTTGGGAGTCAGAATATCATCGTGCGCAGCATCAAGCCGCCGGAGGAACAAAAGGTCGCGAATAACAACCAACAAGGATTTGCATTGGATTATGGATTGAAATACGTCGATATCCGCCGCATTCAATCGACGATCCCAGGAATTACCACTGTAGTTCCCGGTCGAATTGTTCGCGAATATGCATGGAATGTTGCCTACCGAGCCGATTGCGAAGTCATGGGAACGGTACCGTGGTATCCGGAAATGCGTAACCAAACCGTCAAGGAAGGACGATTTTTTACGGATCTTGAAATGGAATCCCGTGAAAATGTCTGCTTGATAGGCGAGGAAATG
>CAMBHS010000118.1 GCA_945867235.1 Akkermansia muciniphila | reverse complement strand
ACGTTTTCATAGAGATACATTGTATTTTCCTGAGTCGGTAAATCCCATCAGGGGGGTCACGATGTACCGGGGCTGTTCCGTCAGTGTTTTTCCTCCCGCTTTTTCCTCCCGCTCGCTGGGTTTTTCAAATGAAGCCTGACAACCTCAATCCTTGGACAGAATGCTGAGGGGTGATAAAAGAGGCTCGGAACTGTGAACAAGAAGAAACTACTTCAGAAAATCGTCGGTAAATTCGAGCAAGACCTCGAGATGTATTACAATGTCGCGCGATCCTCGCACCAAGAGGCGACAGATCCGCAAAATAAGGCGGAGAATAAGTATGATACACGCGGGTTGGAGGCCTCCTACCTTGCGGGGGGGCAAGCCCGTCAGGCCGCAACAACCGAAGCGGTGTTGATCGTGCTGCGTCAGTTTGTTCCACGCGATTTTGAAGCCGATGAGGCGATAAACCTTGGGGCGTTGGTAGGGGTGGAGGTCGGTTCCGAACAGACCCACTTTTTTATGGCACCTCGCGGAGGAGGTCTTGAGGTGAAATTAGGGGCTCTTGAAGTATTTGTCCTCACACCACAATCCTCCCTCGGTCAGCTTCTGATGGGGCGCAAGGTGGGTGACAAATTCAAACTCGAACAAGGGAACCGTGCCCAACAGCAACGCATTGTCAGCGTGCAATAATCCACGGTAAACTGAATAATTATTCGGAAGGAATTTCAAAGTTCGAACTCGCGCGTTATGGAATACGATTTAATTGTGATTGGAGCCGGTCCTGGAGGTTATGTCGCGGCTATCCGCGCGGCTCAACTGGGACTGAAAGTGGCTTGCGTGGAAAAGGAGGCTGCGTTGGGGGGCACGTGTCTGCGGGTTGGGTGTATTCCAAGCAAAGCTCTCTTGGAATCGACCGAGCGGCTCCATGCGGCTCAGCATGAATTCCTTTCGCACGGAATCCTCGCGACTGGAGTCTCTGTTGATTTAGGGCTGATGATGAAGCGCAAGGATCATGTCGTCGCCACGTTGACGCAGGGTGTTGCGGGTCTGTTGAAAAAAAACAAAATCACGCATTTTGTAGGTCAGGCACAAATCGCTGGGCAAGGGCGGGTCAACGTGATGCAAGCCGATGGGATGACGCCTTTATCCGCCACAAACGTGATCATCGCCACAGGAAGTCACCCCGTCAGCCTTCGGGGTGTGGAGTTGGATGGGAATCGACTCGGCACGAGCACCGAAGCGTTATCCTATCCTGAAATTCCCCAGCATTTGATCGTCATTGGCGCGGGTGTGATTGGATTGGAATTAGGCTCCGTATGGAAACGGTTGGGTTCAAAAGTTACGGTGATCGAATATCACCCACGCATCCTACCCGGGATGGATGCCGATATTGCCAAGGACGCACTCAAGATTTTCGAAAAACAGGGGATTGAATTCCGCCTAGGACGCAAAGTCACTGCGGCACGCGTGGAGGGTGAAACGGTGGTTGTCGAGGTGGAAAATGAGGGGGAAATACGAGGGGATAGGGTTTTGGTTGCCGTCGGTAGGAAACCAAATACGGAAGGGCTGGGCTTGGACGTCGTCGAGATCCAACGGGATTCCCAAGGTCGCATCCTCGTGGATGTAAATTACAAAACGACCGCTCCTGGTTTTTTCGCCATTGGCGATGTGATCCCGGGCCCCATGCTGGCGCATAAAGCGGAGGAGGAAGGGGTTGCCTGTGTCGAATTTATCGTCACAGGACATGCCCATGTGGATTACAATACGATTCCCAGCGTCATCTATACTCACCCTGAGATTGCTTCGGTCGGGCAGACCGAGGAGCAACTCAACGCAGGCGGTGTAAAATATCGCAAAGGAGTATTTCCTTTTCGCGGAAACGGTCGTGCCCAGGCGTTGGGCGATGTGGTTGGAAAAGTCAAAATCCTCGCCGATGCCACAACAGATCGCGTGCTGGGTGTCCATATCATCGGACCTCGGGCAGGCGACTTGATCGCTGAGGCCACAGTCTCCATGGCGTTCGGTGCGAGCAGCGAGGATATTGCACGCGTTTGTCATGCGCACCCGACTTTGTCAGAAACCCTCAAGGAAGCGGCTCTGGCTGTCGAAGGTCGGGCGATTCATCAGTGAACTCATGTTTCAACTTGGTTTATTGAAGTTGCGGTCGAACCTCTTCCTTTCGCCGCTGGCGGGTTACACCAACCTTCCCTTTCGGTTGACCTTGAGGGAATTGGGAGGACTTGATCTGGCGACAACTGACCTAGTCAACGCACGATCCTTGATTGAGAGAAATCCCAAAGCTCTCAAGCTCATTGAGACAACCCCGGCTGATCGACCCTTGGCGGTGCAATTGTTTGGTTCTGTGCCGGAGGAAATGCGCGATGCTGCGTTGTATTTGGAGTCCATTGGGGTCTCGTCGGTGGATATCAACATGGGTTGTCCGGTAAAAAAAGTGTGCCGCGTCGGCGGGGGATCAGCCATGATGACGGAGACCGACAAAACGGCCCGATTGGTGAAAGGTATGGTGGAGGCGGTCAAGATTCCGATCACAGCCAAGATGCGTTTAGGCTGGGATGATGCCAATCTGACCGCGCCAGATTTGGCACGCGCACTTCAGGATGTGGGAGTCGCGGCGATTTTTGTCCATGGACGAACACGGGAACAAGGCTTCGATGGGGCGGTTAATCTGTCTGGAATACGTGCGGTAGTTGAGGCGATTCCAAAAACACCCGTGGTCGGAAATGGTGATGTCATCAGCCCCGAAGCCGCCAAGCGGATGTTCCATGAAACGGGATGCGCTGGAGTAAGCATTGGGCGCGGAGCTTTTTACAATCCTTGGATTTTTAAACAGACCTTGGAATACCTCTCTACAGGAACATTGCCGTCAGCACCCCCTTTCAGTGAACGCATTCGTGTGCTCCGTCGGCATTTTGATTTGATGGTGGAAGTGTTTGGAGAAACGCACGGCAGTCGAATGTTTCGCAAGGTGGGTCCTTGGTATTCAAAACGGTTTGGACCTGCTCATCCGTTCAACAAGGGAATCGTCACGATTACGGCACGAGCCGACTTTGAGCGTGTGTTGCAAGACTATTTGGATTGGCGCCAGCAATTTGCGGATGAAACAGGAGAGCTAAAACTCAATTACCAACCGCCAGCGATGGTTGCTTCATTCATGAAAGAACCGGAGGTGGCGGGGCGCGAAGCCATTCCTGTGCCTAAAGGGCCTGTGGAAGTTTGGTGACCCCCTTGGATCAGGCCTTGATCGTGATGCTCGCCCAATCAAGCCCCATATCACTCGCACGTTTTGCGAGAACCCGTTCGTGCTCGATCAAGACGGTTCGGACGATGCTCGATTCATCAGCCAATCCAATTTTGGGAAATGAATCAGGGATGATGTCCATCTGTCGATGGGCATAGATCAAGGCGAAGGCAGCACTCGCGACGGCCACATAACTGAGGTCATCCGCCTTGCCTTCGGCAAAATCCTCGACGACATCGGCGAGAAATTCCAACTGGTCAACGAGGTGAGGAAAGTTGGGGGCGTGGATCTGTGTAAATTCCACTTTCAGCAGAGGCAGCTTCTTATAAACGCCATGCAATATCTGGGGCGTGATACGAGAGGCTCCGTGATGCACATATTGAGCGATCTCTGACATAGCACAACTCTACCTCGAATCTGAGTCCGCGACAAGCAGGGTTAATGCAATAAACCAACCCTTGCTAAATCTGAAAATCACCAGTCGCGATGGCACCCTTGTCCCGTTTGGAGATAATTTTCACATTCACATCCTCGTAAACGACCAATGAATTAGGAGGGACACTGTGCAATAAAAAAACATTGGCTCCCACCGTACTACCGGCACCGATAATCGTTTCGCCTCCAATAATCGTTGCGCCCGAATAAATTGTGACCCGATCCTCGATGGTGGGGTGGCGTTTGATCCCTCGCAATTGCTGTCCTGCCGCCAAGCTCTTCGCCACCAAGGACACTCCTTGATACATTTTAACGTGGTTGCCAATTTCGCAGGTTTCGCCGATCACGCACCCGGTGCCGTGGTCGATAAAAAAGTGGGAACCAATCTTGGCACCCGGGTGGATATCAATCCCTGTTCGCGAATGCGCCCACTCCGTCATGATGCGAGGGATAAGCACGACATGTTGTCGATACAACTCATGAGCCAATCGTTGCACCGCGATGGCTTCGATGAACGGGTAAGCCACGATGACTTCATCTTTGCTCAACGCGGCCGGATCGCCATTAAACGCAGCCTCCGCATCGGTTTGGAGAAGGTCGCGCACCTGCGGAAGGCAGGCCAGAAACTTTATTGTCACCTCTTGGGCTAGGAGAGGGATATCGCTTGCTTTGACCTTGGAGTATTCCAGACTTTTCCGAACTTCGTCTTCCAATCGACCTTGAACGATATCCATCAACTCCGCGGTTTTTATTTTAATTTCTGACGAATGAATCGGTTGTTCATCGAAAAACCCCGGGAATAAAAGTCGGAGGAGCAGCTCACAGATTTGGGCGATCGCGGTCTTGGAGGGGAGGTTGACCGCGTCGAGGCGATTGATCCCACCCACGCGAGCGTAAGAAGCAATGAGTTGGTTCGTTAATTCAGTGACCGTCCGTTTCACAAATTGGATTATGCCAACTGGAACGCTCGGCGGCAAGTTGAGTCCCTCGGCCGCTTGGGTTCAGGCAAGGACTGCATTTTTAACCAAACGGTAAATATCCGTGCTTTTGAGATTGGTTTCGCCAACGGCAGATTGAGATTGCGTGATGAGAACGGGGTATTCCGAAGGGCTTTCGGGAATTCGTCCGTGGGAGCCTTTGACGAGCGAGGCGTCAAGAGGGATGAGATCCATCAACATTCTGAACCCCAGTTTTTTCTGGAGCAATTTAGCCACGATTTTCAGGAGCGGGAATTTTATACCGGGATCGAGGAAGAGTTCCACAGGATCGTAGCCGGGTTTGCGGTGAATATCGACGCACCGGGCAAAATCAGGGGCTCGCGCTTCATCCAACCAGTAATAATAAGTAAACCACGAGGAGGCGTCCGCCACCGCGATCAAATCCCCCGCACGTTCGTGATTCAAACCCAAATCGCGTTTTTCTCCTGCGCCCAACACGCATTGAACCCCCGGTTGACTGGCTACAAACGCACGAACGGTCGGTATCATCTCGGGATTCTTGCAATAGATATGAGCCACCTGATGATCCGCGACGGCGAATACATCGGAGGCTCCGCAATCCAGCAACTCCAAGCCCAACTCCTCCTTGATGGTCAGCCAATTTTGTGTGCGAAAAACCCGGTTCAAATGAATCGGACGCGTGACAGGCGTGATCCCATACTCGGAGACCACCATCACGGTAACATCGCGACTTCCGTAAAAATCGAGAAGCCCGCCCACAATGTCATCGATTTTTTGCAGGTCCTTGTCGATCTCTGGGTGAGCAGGCCCCAATCGTTGCAAGTTGTAATCGAGGTGAGGCAAATAAACAAAACTCAGCGTCGGTTGATGCTTGCGCTCGATCCATTCTGCGGATTGCGCGATCCATTGTGAAACGGCGTCGGCGGAAAACTGTTTAGAATCGGATCCGGCAGCCGGTCCCCAAAATGCAGGGAACGGAAATTCACCCAATGCTTCCTTGATCTCGGGACGAATCGAATAAGGGGCTGTGTAAATATCGAAAAATTTCCGACCATCAGCAGGATACATCGGTCGCGGTGTGATCGAATAATTGACGGTGGAATACATGTTGTACCACCAGAAAAGATTCGCACAAGTGAAGCCGGGGACTAGGGTTCTCAGTTCGTCCCATATTTTCGGAGACTGCACCACGTGGTTGGATTGCTTCCAAAACTGGACCTCGGCCAACTCGCGGTTATACCATCCATTCGCAACGATTCCATGGGAGCTTGGACGTTGGCCGGTGAGATAATCCGACTGAGCGACGCAGGTAACTGCGGGAAAGGCAGGCGTGATGGTAGCCAAATGACCGGATCGAGCCATCGCCCCTAGTCGCCGCAACCCACGATTGAGCAACGATTGGGTCAGACCAACGACATTTAAGACAGCAACACGTTTCACTTGGACACGATGAACTGGAGGTTATCGCGGGGGCTCACGAAGCGACACGCTCGTTCATTTCCAACCGGCGACAATGGCGTTGGTCGAGTTCATCGATGGCGGCAATCACCGTGTTGGCGTCCATTTCGTGAACTTCAATACCACGACCGATCCCTTCCAGCAGGGTGATCGTCAACACACCCCCCAGATGTTCACGGAATTCCTCCAGACCCTTTAAAACATTAAGATTATTATTGGCATCGACATGCTTTAACTCTGAGGCAAACAGGTCATACCCCAATGTTTCGAGGAGGGATATGATGCGTTCTGTGGATGCGTGATCTAACAAACCGCGACGACGACAGTAAATCACATCCAAAGCCAAACCGATCGCGACCGCTTCTCCATGGCGGATTCGATACTCGGAGAGTTGCTCTAATTTGTGTGCGGCCCAATGCCCGAAATCCAAAGGACGTGCCGACCCATTCTCGAAGGGATCCCCCGAAGTCGCGATGTGTTTCAGGTGTAACTCCGCCGAGCGAAAAATCAATCGTTGCATCGCCAAAGGTTCGAACTGGCGCAAACGCATTGCATCCGACTCGATGCACTGGAAAAAGTCCGCATCGCGGATCAACGCCACCTTCACCGCCTCGACATACCCAGCCCGTTTGTCGCGGGGAGTCAGGGTATCCAGCATCCTAAAGTCATTGATGACGGCATAAGGAGGGGCAAACGTACCGATGAAATTCTTTTTGCCGAACGCATTGATGCCGTTCTTCACTCCGACTCCAGAATCGTCCTGACTCAGCGTCGTCGTGGGAATCCGGATGTGACGTAAGCCGCGATGCGCCGTGGCCGCAGCCAATCCCACCATGTCGAGTAGGGCTCCACCTCCAACCGCAATCACATACGAATGGCGATCGATATGGAAGCGGTCGATTTCCGAATGAATTCCCGAGACATGGAAGAAAGAATTTTTGGTGCGTTCCCCGCCCTCGATCAATAACGGAGAACAAACCAATCGCACCTGGTGTGCGGCCGCGTTAAAATAGCGTTCCACCTCCGCAACAAACGGGGGACGAGCCTGTGCCAAGGCCTCGTCGATCACAACCAGCACCTTGGGAGGAGCGTGATGATCTGCCTCGGTCATGATCTTGATCAAAAGGGAATTTGTCGGAGCAAAGACATGCTCCGTAAAGTGAACCTGGTGACGAAAGCTCACCGTAATATTTCGCTCGATCAAGGACATTGCCAATTATGATGCGCTTTTGCGTGGTCTTGGACGAGTATTTATTTGTTGCGGGTAGTTTCTTGACATTCCATCTGGGTTTTCATATGGAGAACCTATGGTTCTGCCAATACCCCAAGAGCAGCAGCTGCCTTTTTACCAGGCATTGACAGGGCATTTCATTCCCCATAACCAAACCAAACATCCATGTAAACAGCCATGAAAACGCCTCGTTCCCCTATCCCAAAAATGCTAGCCGTCCTAGCGTCGTTATTATTCATCACATTTTATGGAAGTCCCCTTGCCTTCGGGCAAGGAGCCAGCCTCGGAAATGGAGCTTCGATGGAAGTGCTCGGTGTTGGCACTGGCTCTCTCCTGAGAAGTCCGCTGACCGACCCGGAAAATGACGGTAACGAAGCCGCTGGACCGACCGATCCTTCGTGGAACTGGGTGTCCATCACCTCGAATTCCGAAAGAGGATTCGATGCAGTGGCTGTGGATGGGTTCCCGGCTGGGACAGAACGATCCTACAATGTTTTTGACCATTTAGCGAGCGGTGGTGGTGCGGCCAAGTGGTGTTGCGGTGAGCCAATTGGTAGCGGTGCGGCTCTCGCGACGACTCCCTTGCAAATAACGGTTCAATTAAATGACATTTACCGATTGACCCATTTCACGGGTGTGATTAAAAGTGGGTGATTAATTCCAAAGAGTTTCCCATTGCTGGTTTGCTCTAAGGACTCTGAGTTGAGCTAAACTATTGGCGTTTTGTTTTTTCCATGCTGTGCCTGCTTTTTTAAGCCTCGCATGGAGCACATGCCGGTG
>CAMBHS010000117.1 GCA_945867235.1 Akkermansia muciniphila | reverse complement strand
CCTTGGTGAGCCGTTACCTCACCAACTAGCTGATAGGCCGCGGGCTTATCATGAAGCGTCAGGCCTTTCACAGTCCCCAACTTCAGCCACCAAGAGATGCCTCCCAGTGGCCACATCCAGTATTAGCTCGCCTTTCAGCGAGTTATCCTAGTCTTCATGGCAAATTACCCACGTGTTACGCACCCTTGCGCCACTCCCACTTGACAATATTGCTACCGCCAAATGAGCGTTCGACTTGCATGTCTTATCCACGCCGCCAGCGTTCGTTCTGAGCCAGAATCAAACTCTCCGTAGAATATATCTAACGTTAATTTGTTTCCGCCTAATGTCGTAAAACATCAGGACTTATTGCTTAATTAAAACTACTCTCTCTTCTCTTTCAGCCAGCAGATTAACACCCGCCAGCAAAAGAGCCGAGGGCTCTTCACTTATCGCACTTTTCAATTTTCAAAGAACACCCGTGAAAAATGTTTCCATCCCTCACAAAAATCTCACTCAATTCACCCCTTCGTCCAGACCTCATCTTCCCCACCAGACGACAAAAAACCCTGCCGATCCACTCTCACCGGCAACTTCCACCACATTAAATTTTCAACTTTCTAACGCAAACCCTACCCTGCCACCTCTCTCCCAGTCAAACCCTTTTCACTTTTTTTCTCTCAGCCGCCCTTAACAGGAGGGACAAACTACAGCACTTTTTCTCACCCTCAAGTTTTATTTTTGTATTTCTTTTATCAGATTATCTAATTCACCTGTTCACAGTGGTTTGCGTAAGTAATAAAAATTTACGATTTGCTGTTTTTTCCTCCCGTTTTTAATCGATTACGGACTGCAGTAACTATTTTTGATGAATCTTCCTCCGCTTCCCATACCTGTTTAAGGAAATCTACTGGATCCATATTTATGTTGTGCAGAAATGCCTGATCCCCACTGCAACCATACATTAAATCCGGAGGCAGTTCCCCTCGTAACTTGGCCTGTGCTTTAGCAATGATTCTAGGAAGCCATGAAATCCCACCGATGGTCTCTGATTTCGCAGGAATGGCTCTTCTATCAATCGTATGATGACTCACCTGACCTTTCTGCACAGTGAAGAAATAATCACGACGAACGGAGGCTATTTGGAAGATGGATTCGTAATCCGGTTCGCCGTTTCTGATGTGATCCTCAACAAAGTCGAATAATTCGAATCCTTTACACCCGATGGAAGCTAAAAACGCAATGTCTGCTTGTGTAAAGAGGGTTTCAGATCGGGTGGATCCGTTACGGTATCGTTCGACAGCAGTTTGGAAAACCGAATGAAATTCGCCCGTCCAGTCGCAGTTTGACGTCACGCCGACCACAAATACTTTTCCTGATAGCGCGAATTCAGCAACCTACTATTGAACGAGAAGCTTGTAGAATTTTGAGACAGATTCGGTCGTCTCGACAGTGGCCTCAAGTTCGATAGGAACTACTTCCCCCGCTTGAAAACTACTCCGAGTGCTGGCCGCTGCTCCTTCGCTTGGAATGCGGAATGTTTTGGTCGTCCAATTTTCCAAATCCTCCGAGCCAAGCAAGGTATAAGTGCGTCCGCTAATGGCTAGAAATTTCATTTTTGGACGGCCTTCATTCAACCCTGTGATGGTGAGCGTGAATCCATCCTGAGCATCGAAGGCATAGGTTCCAGCCAAGTATTCTTGAGAGTTGGAGAGTCCATCTTTGTCAGAATCATCTCCCGATTTTACTTTGGTGATATCTGGGTTGATCATTCGTTCCCATGCGTCAGGCAATCCGTCTTCATCGGTGTCCTGCCCCAGTGTCAGATCCATCAAGGTGCGGCGACTCGGCAAACCCATGGCAGCGAACCTTCCTTTCAGCTCGATCGGAAGATTGGTGACTCCATTGATCACGACTTTGATTTGGAAAGGCATCGTAGGACGCATGGCGGTGGCCTTGTAAAGGTCGGTCGTCAAACCGGCATCCATTGGAACCGCGAGTCGATAATTCACGCCTGGTTCGAGCCCAGCGATGATTTGCGTCCTAATTTGTTTACCCGAAGACGCCTCCAAAATGACCCCTGCCGTCGGAGCGTTGATCGGAGAACCAAACTCGTCGCGCACCATTCCGTAGAATAAATGATGCGGTGCAGGAGGAAATGCAGAGACGGTGGCATTCATCACAAAGAGTGAAATAACCACGAGGAAAAGTGTCGATTTCATTTTGTAGAAACGCATCGCAGCGATATTTTTTTGGTTAATTTTCATTACGGGCAACGATTGACGATTAATACAGTCGATTAGAACCACCCTATTTGCGGCGGGATTATCCATACCTCGATAACCCTCCAAAGCAATCCGTATAATTAATGGGTTGTCAGGGTTGTGATTGTGCTAATTCTGTTCATGCTAAATACGCCATTCAGGGTAAATTCACGGGTATTGGAACTGCGTCCTGAAAATGTCATGATTTCGCTGTAAACTCCGCCAAAATTACCGGTGCCGGCGGTCAAACTTGCAAAATCGGTTGAGGGAGAAGTGAAGGTAAGCTTGATCTTCCGCAAGACGCTGTAGGATTCCGCTCCTTTAACCTCGGTCGAAGTAAATTTCACATCTAAATTGTCGTGGTCGGGATGGAACGTATGCAGGAATGGATTTGATGCCTGATCTTTGTAATCCAAGTTCACTTCGAATTCCATCGACTGACCCAACCCGAGTTTTCCAGTGATTTTCGGCCAGAAAATGTTGGAATGGCTGAACGGAAGATGAGTGGCAGTAATCCGCCGAGCTGTGTTTAGTCTGGTGGGGTCTAATGCCGATTCGGCAGTTGCAACGAGGATATTGGTTCCGGCACCTGAGCCGAAGTAGACACGCTGGAGAAGCATTGAATCTGTCAAAACCTCAAATCCGCTAGTGACCACATTGTTGGTGGTGGAAGTAATAATAGTATTGTTTGTCGTTTTGGTAACGATCTGATTTGTGATGAGGATTGGGTTGTCAAAACGTGCATCGGACATGAGAACCAAGCGCAGGGGAAAAGCGCGGGCAACCGAACCCAACTCGGTGTTCGTTTTGGTAGCCACGTAGGCCGCACCGCTTGCCGAGATGTCGGACAAGATAGGATGGCCATCCGAGTCGCGAGCGTAAGTTTTGAGGTAATGACCAATCTGATTTACGTTGGCTTGACCTACCCAGAGACCAGCCGTTGTCGCCACAGTCGCTCGAACCGGGAGGTCAACTTGGGAGAGACCATCGGTGTCAGCTATGCGCACAATGCCGGCGTAGAGTGAACCAGCCGAGGCGGTCATTGCTGAGCGATTTAATCCGAGAACGAGTTCCATCTCGGATCCCGGTTGCCCCTGCGCGGCTAAAGTGAATCTATGCTGGTTTGGTAATGTGGAGTGGTTATAAGTTAGGTTGGTGGAGTTTAAAATTCCGCGAACCAATAAAGGGGTGTTGCCTACAAATGTTGGCTGGCCTGCCGGAGGAGTCTCAGATTCCAACAGATCCAAGGTCACGGTTCGAGAAGTCGACGTGGAGTTCTTTAACCGCACGGAATAGGTGCCACGGATGTCGGAGAAATCGATCCCTGATGGATTCTGTAAATGGATGGAGACGGGACCAAAATAACGGTTGTATTTCTGCGGGTCACGAATCCAGAAGGCTTCTCCACGGTTGACCCGCACACTCCGGAAGAGGAGTGACATGACGGAAACGGGATTGTTGTCGCCCAAATCACCTCCTGGGTAACGATAAATTTCAGCACTCCTCTTGAATTCGGGAACTGGCGTTAAAAAGGCGTCCATGGTCGGGGCACTGCCCGCTGGAGTGGGGAACCCGATAAAATTGAGACCGCTGGTGGTCCAATCGTAACGAGGGGCAACTGGTTTACCTTTGACGTTCCAGACATAATCCACAGAGTCCGTATTCCGGACAAGATACGCCCCATTCCCCGTGAGCGTTGTGAGGGTGTCCACCACCGCAGAAGAAACCCAAACAGCCCATTGACTATCGGGAACTGAGGTCCTTTGGGGTGTTGTCGTAAATTGAATCGTTGAAGCGAGGGGCTGCCAGAGCCAGACTTCGCTGATCGGAGGACCGTTAGGGATGAGAATCAGGTCATCCAATGAAATGTGGGAAACGTCCACATGCAGATATACGGCATTCCACCCGGGCTTTAAAGTGATGCTCTGAGTCTTCCATTGTGCCTGAGCTACAGGCATCAGAACGAGCATGAGAGCGATAGTAAGCCCCCACAACGAAAAAACTGGACGTTTCGATTTCATGGCTCTTAGAGATAACCTGCCATGGTGCTATACAAAATGCCAAGGGCAGGAATTTCAATTAGAACAACCTGTTTTTTAACTTTTGGCAATCAAAATATTTTGACAAATTGTAGCGTGGTTTGTAGCATGGTACATCAACCATCCGGAGCCTCCCAATAAAGTCTGTCTCATGGATGTAAGAGAGGGTATTTTGTCGGAGTGAATTCCACCTGCCATCGTTTTTTGAAAAAGTTTTGCGCCGCCCTTTTGTGGTGTTTCACTTCGTATTGCGGTTTGGGGAAGGAACATTCGGTTCATTTATTGGCACAAAATCGTCCATTAGCGATGGTTGCTGGGGTCGGAGCAGAGAATCGTGCAATACATTTCCTAGCACAGAACTGGCAAACGGACGATGGGTTGCCGCAAAACTCTGTTACTTCGATCATCCAAAGCAGGGATGGCTACCTTTGGATGGGGACGTTTAACGGGCTCGTTCGGTTTGATGGGGTGCGGTTCAAAGTGTTTCGGCGGACGCAATCCAATGGGCTGCCGAGCAACCGGATTGTTCGGGTTTGGGAGGACTCCAAGCAACGACTCTGGATCGCCACGGAAGAGGGAGGGCTGTCGTATCGCACATTGGATGGTAATTTTGTCGGTGTCCGAACCTCGGAGAAGGAGAGCAGCTCCAATATCATTTCGATCTGTGAGGATGTAGAGGGTTCAGTTTGGTGGACGAGTTCCCATGGTCGGGTGGGTCGGTTTCGCGATGGGCGCGTCGAGGAGAATGGGGCTGCGTGGGGATTGGAATGGTATTTTTGTCGCGTGATCGCACAGGATGAAGCCGGTCCGTTGAGCCTTGGAACCAACCAAGGGCTCCTCGTCTGGAGGGAAGGCCGTTTCCGTGTTCCATTGGATTGGCAACCAAGGATTACAAACGGGGTCACGGTGCTCAACACCATCCCAGGTGGAGGACTCGTGGCCTATAGCGGAACCCAAGTATTGGAGCTGCATCGAGGTTCGACCACACGTGTTTTGGAAATGGGTCCGAAAAGCAATGTGTCCGCACTCGCCCAAGATCGGAAAGGTAGGATATGGATTGGCACTTACGGCGAAGGAATTCGAGTTCAAGTCAACCCGAAAGTGCCGATCATCATTGGACGCAATGAGGGTTTATCCCATGAGGTGATCCGATGCCTTTTCGAGGATCGTGAAGGGAACATTTGGGTGGGAACGGATGGAGGTGGGTTAAACCGGCTGCACGAAAGTGCGTTTCATACTTATGTTCCGGCGGCAGGACAGTCTGGTGATGTGATCCTTGGCGTTGCCGAGGCGGAGGATGGCTCCATATTGATGGGCACCAACGGAGATGGTTTGGCGCGATGGAACGAGGTGGAAGGGATCAAGCGATATGGGTCGGATCAAGGATTAACCGGCGTGCATGTGTGGAGTGTACTTAAGGATCGGCGGAATAATGTTTGGGCAGGCACTTGGGGAATGGGACTGTTCCGTGGAGAAGATTTGAGTTCAAAAAACGGTTTACCGGGAGAGGCAAAGAATGCAGGGGAAAATTTTCGAACAGATTATTTAGGATTCAAAAAAGTGCCTGAAATGGAGTTTTTCGGGGATGTGGTGCTGGCGAGTTATGAGGCGCCCGATGGCATGCTTTGGTTTGGGGGTCATGCCGGGTTGGTGAGTTGGGATGGAAAGCAATTTAAGTATTTCTCGAAAGCGGATGGACTTTCCAATGCGGATGTTCGGGCGATGGTCACCGACAAGGAAGGGGCACTGTGGGTGGCAACCAATGGCGGTGGATTGAATCGATATCACTCGGGGCGTTGGACGCAAATCAGGGAAAAGGACGGGTTGGCAGGAGATGCAGTGTGGTCGCTCCATTATGACAGTGATGGGGTGTTGTGGGTCGGAACCTTCGGAGGAGGATTGAGCCGGATTGAGGATGGGATCATCCAAAATTTTACGATGGAACAGGGGTTGCCTGAGAATGTGATCTGCCACATCAATGACGATGACTCGAGACACCTTTGGTTAAGCACTTATAATGGGATTTGCCGGATTTCTAAGGCCGCGCTGAAGGATTATCAACTTGGAGATTCGTCCGAGCTTCCTGTGTTTGTTTATGGTCAGGATGCAGGGATGCCGACGAGCGAATGCACTGGAGGATTCCAACCTTCGGGAGCAAAGTTGTTCGATGGCCGACTTTGTTTCCCGACGGTCAAGGGGTTAGTCGTGATTGATCCGCGACAATTGCCGATGAACGCTCTGCCGCCATCCGTCATTATCGAGGAATCCTTGTTGGATGGAGCCTCGCAATTGCAGGGTTCGAATCTCGCTGCTTTGCGTGTTTTACCCGATCAAAAGCGATTGGAGTTTCGATACACCGGGTTAAGCCTGACAGCACCGGAAAAAGTGCGGTTCCGCCACCGAATGAAGGGGCTTGAAGATCATTGGATCGAGGCCGGCACGCAGCGGTTTGCCACCTATAACCATCTTCCAGCAGGCGAATATGTTTTCCAAGTGATGGCCGCGAATAATGACGGCGTCTGGACCGCTCAACCCACGGAGATTGCCATTACGATTGTGCCGGCTTTCTACAAAACGGCTTGGTTTATTGTCCCAGTATTTCTTGGATCCGTGTCGATGTTAGCACTGACAGTTCGAATGTTCGTATTGCGGAATTATCGAAGGCGCATGGCTCGGCTTGAACAAATGCACGCCATTGAATTGGAACGCTCCCGGATTGCCAAGGATATCCATGACGATTTGGGAGCGAGTTTGACGCAGATACACCTGCTCTCAGAATTGGCATCAAGTGATTTGGATCAACCCAAGGTTGCAGAAAACCACCTGCGTAAAATCTCAGAAACCGCCCGTGCGCTGACGCGAGCTATGGATGAGATTGTCTGGGCGGTGAACCCACAGAATGACACGTTGGATGCGCTCGTGACCTATTTGACGAAGCATTCGCATGATTACCTAGATGGGGCAAACATTCGCTGTCGATTGGATATCCCGACCCACCTGCCTCATTGGCCGATAAGTTCGGATGCACGCCACCATTTGTTCATGATGTTGAAGGAGTCGCTGAATAATATTGTGAAACACGCCCATGCTCACGAGGTGTGGCTACGATTGAGCGTTGGTAAAAAGTCGTTCATTCTGCTTATCGAGGACGATGGTGGAGGAATCCCTGCCACGTCCCAAATTGCTAATGGAGGGAATCGCATCACCGGCGGGAATGGACTGATCAATATGCGACAACGAATGAAGGAGATGGGAGGGTCGCTCAGAGTAGGGAACCGATTGCCCCATGGTACCGTGGTGCGGATGGAGATGGAAATTGAAACATTGGGCTGATGGCACGGGACACAGGTGCGTCCATAAATTTCTTTACCAGCGAAGAAAACCTTATCGCTATCGCTTTTGGGTGATCTTGCTTGCGTTAGGTGGTTCTAGGTGTATTTAGAGGCTCTCATGTTTGAACAGGCTTTCAAAAACATCGACGACGTTCTTTGGAATGACGCCGGCTGCACCAGTGAACTCGATTACACCGAGCAAACTTCCTGGCTCCTTTTTCTGAAATACCTCGATGCCCTGGAACACGACAAGGCCACTGAAGCCGCCCTCGACGGAAGGAAATACTCTCACATCCTCGACGAACCTTATCGCTGGGAGATATGGGCCGCGCCCAATGGCAAGGATGGCAAGATTGATCACAACACCGCTCAGACCGGCGATGACCTACTCGCCTTCGTCAACGGCAAGCTCTTCCCCTACCCGCACGGTTTCAAGGCCAAGGCCACCGGCCCGAACACCATCGAATACAAGATCGGCGAAATCTTCGGCGAGATAAAGAACCGCATCCAGAGCGGCTACAACCTGCGCGAGATCATCGACCACATCGACGAACTCCGCTTCCAGTCCCAGA
>CAMBHS010000116.1 GCA_945867235.1 Akkermansia muciniphila | reverse complement strand
GCAACTTCAAGCCAGATTACGCGGCTGTGGCCAATTTTGGGATCGTTCAGGTTTTAACGCACTCTTGTCCCTATGCGTTCTGACCAAAAACAAAGACGCGAGTTTACTTTGGAACTGAAATTGACCAACAACTTCGGGATGCACCGCTTTGCGGACAAGCCCTAAATAATCGCTTGTCGGCAGACGTCAATAACTGAAAGAATTCTACGATGATCATGGCTCACTCTAAAATGCGATTGACCCAACCAAGTCGGAGAAGGGTTTTTGGGATGACGGTATTGCTCGCCCTATTGATCAGCTCATGGCTGAAGGGAGAAGCCGCCGAACCTTCCTCGCCCTCCACCAATGCCATTCCCATCGCGACCATCACGCGCACGAATGCTGTGAATTTTGCGACGGAAATTCTCCCCATCTTCAGAAAAAATTGCCTGGCCTGCCATAATTCAACCGATGCGAAAGGTGATTTGGTGATGGAAAATCCAACAACCTTGCGGAAAGGTGGCGAAACAGGGACTGCGGTTGTTCCCATGAAGGCGAGCGAAAGCCTGCTGATCAAACTGGCAGCCCGGTTGGAAAAACCGTTCATGCCGCCCAAAAACAACAAGGCGGATGCCCAGCCACTCACGCCTCAAGAACTCGGACTTGTGCAACTGTGGATCAACCAGGGAGCAACGGGAACAGTGTCCAACACATTGGCTCCGATCGTGTGGCAGGCGTTGCCATTGGGACTCTCAAGTATTAATGCGGTGGCGATGTCCTCGGATGGTCAATTCGCGGCGTGTGCTCGGGGAAATCAGGTTTTTGTCCATGATATCCCCACGGCTCGCTTCTTGACGCGATTGTCAGATCCAGAATTATCAAAATCTCCCCTGTACAAAGATCGAGAAGTCGCCGATCGGGATGTGATTGAATCACTCGCATTTTCACCGGATGGCCAACGCCTTGCTTCCGGAGGATATCGTTCGATTAAATTATGGAGACACCAACCGGACAAGCCCCTGCCCCTCCTCGGATCGAATTGGATTTCAAAGGGAGAAACAACCACATTCAGCCATGATGGAAAGTGGGCGGCCACCATCACCACCGACCACCTGATTCAACTCCGTGATGCAGTTTCTGGAACTGTGGTCAGAGAACTCCTCGGCCACACCGGTGAAATCAGGCAAGTGCAATTTTCCTACAAAAGCGGACTACTCGCCTCAATATCACAGGATAAATCGATGAGGGTCTGGAACCTGACGGGAACGAACGCTGTATTAACAAACACAATTACAGGGGATGCTAGGGCTCTCACTTGGTTGGGGAATGATCAGCAAATTGCGACTTCTGGGCATGCCATCGAGTTGTGGTCAGCGACTCCCTCCACAAACACAGCACCCCTGCAAAAACTTGGTGGGCACACCAAGCCCATCACTGCGCTTGTGGGAACTTCAGGCGAGGAGTTCCAATTGGTTTCAGCGGATGAAGAAGGGCTGGTCAAATTATGGGACACAAAAAAATCGGCAGTGGTGCGCGAGTGGAAAATCGGAAATCCAGTGACCGCGATGGCATTCGACCCGATCCTGCATCGAATTGCTGCAATCACTGCTCAATCCTGCAGAATTATTGACACCGAAAAAAATGAGCCGATCGCCGATCTAAAAAATGATCTGCTACTCGTGACACAGGCAAGTCAGCGGGATCGAGACCTCAACCATGCAAAAGCTGAAGTGTCTTTCCATAAAACTACCATTGAAGCAGCAGAAACAAGCCAAAAGGCCGAAACCGAAGCACTGAAGAAAGTCACGGATATTCGAGACGCCGCCAATAAGGTTTCGGCAGAGAAAAAGGAGGTTGTGGACAAATCGAAAACAGCCCGGGACATGTCAGACAATCACCACAAGAGCTTGCGAAACTTGCTCAAGATCGCCAATGACAACAAAAGTCTCGCGGACAAATTAAATTCGGCAGCGCAATCTGATCTCGCCCGTGCGAATGACCGTCTAAAACAAGCGAGCGAGGTGAATAACAAGGCGCAAGAGACCCGCGCAGCAGCTTACAAGGCCGTACTGGAGGCCGCAGCGACCAAGGCTCCTGATTCGGAATCCACGATTGATCGGGCAACCGTTGCCAAAAATGCTTTAGATGCCAGTGCTCTGTTAAAATCGGCTGCCGAGAAAGATGTGCGCGAGGCGACCGAAAGAAACAAGGCGGGTGCGGATCAACTCGCATCGGCAACTGGAGCCGTGTCTCCCTTGGAATCGCAGGGTAATGATGCGGAAAACAAACTAAAAGATGCGGATAAAGCTTTAGCAGAAGCCGGTGAAGCTCATAAAAAAGCCGATGGATCCCGACAGTTGGCCGAACAAAATTTCCAATCAACTAGCACAGTCTTGAAAAACATTGGAGAAATGTTGGCACGGAACAAAGCGAATTTTGCCCTAGCTGAAAAAACACAGAAAGAATCGGAAGCCAAAGCAGTGGCAGCTCGTGAACAGGCAACTAAAACTACACATGCGCCTCGCAGTGTCGCCATACTCAGTGGGTTGAACCTGTTGGCTGTTGGAACTCAGGACGGATTGATTTTAACTTATAGTGCGGTGACAGGGCTCGCCAAAGAAATTCTGAAATTGCCGAACTCAGGCAACGAACCTCCTCCAGTTAATGCGCTAATTTCCTTGGCAGGAGGTTCCTCCGCCATCTTACGTCCAGGCCAGCAACCCATGTCCCTTGGTTTTGCAGGCAAATGGGTTCACGAAAGAACGCTCGGCACGGGAGATGATCATTCGGTGATCGTTGATCGAGTGCTCTCGCTTGTGTTTTCACATGATGGCACAAAACTGGCGTCCGGTGGAGGTGCTCCTTCAAGGAGTGGGGAGATTAAAATTTGGGAAACTTCAGATGGTAAATTATTGCGGGATTTTAAGGATCCCCACAGTGACACGATTTACACCCTGAGTTTTTCACATGATGACCTAATGCTGGCCTCAGGTGGTGCGGACAAATTCGGACGGATTTTCGAGGTGAATACCGGCAAACAAGTAAAAACATTCGAGGGTCACACTCATCATGTTCTTGGGATCACATGGAAGCGCGATGGACGGTCCATCGCCACAGCAGGTGCAGATAAAGTTGTCAAAATCTGGGATGTGCCCTCGGGAGAGCAGCGAAAGACGATTGGAGATTTTGGCAAGGAGGTAACATCCATTCAGTTTCTCGACGCTAGTAATGAATTTGTTGCAAGTTCCGGGGATCAACAAATCCGCCAGGCACGCGAGAATGGAGAAACTGTTCGCACCATGAATGCAGAGGGGGATTTTGTTCAATCAGCTGCCGTCACCCCTGACGGTCGGTATGTTCTCGCAGGCGGTCACGATGGAACCTTGCGGCTATTCGATGCACTCAAAGGATCCATCCTGCATTCGTTTGCGGCTCCCAAGCCTGAGTCCCCGCACGTGGCCGGAAAATAAGTAACGATGGGCGTTTTCACCCGCGATACTGATGCCAATCGTGAACTGGATTTGTTGTTTTGTTTTACTTTTCGCCCGCATTCTATGTCACGCATCACCAGTTGGAGCCAACGCTCCCGATGCTAAAATAAAAGGATCAACCATCCGAAAAAAGTATCCGCAGCCTCCGTCCTTCCAACAACGCATGGTGCTCTTTTCGCTAAATCCAGATACAAACCGGAACACCTTCCTTTTAGAGTCGAACGATTTGGATGCAACAAAACTGGCAGGGCGAGTTCAACTCGAACAGATGACCCAAACCATTCCGGGTTACAAAAATATCGGGTTCGATTTGTTGTCCGGGTATGAATTCAAATTGAATGAAAGCCTTGTCAATCAAACCTCACCATCAATCCAACAGAAGACTCAGATTCCAGATTTAGTCACAAGCCTTCACCAACAAAAGGTTGCGATTCGAGGGTTTATTCTCCCTCTCAAAACAGAGGAAAGTAAAACAACTGAGTTTTTGCTGATGCGCAACCAAAACCTCTGCTGTTTTGGTTCCATTCCACGCATCAACGAATGGATTACCGTGCGGTATCCACCTGGAGCCAAGCCCCTACTGGATCGCGCCTGCACTGTGTTAGGACGCATCGAGGTAGGCGAATTTCGAGATAATGGTGTGCTCGTAGATATTTACCGCCTCAATGCGGACCTTGTGCAGCAATAGCAAGGATCATCCAGACTCGATTTCCTATAAGTTAAGAAACCATTTTCACTATCATTTAAAGCCAGAACAGAAGTTGTGCCTACTCGTTCTTGCCTCAATGAAATGTCCGACTAGCATGGAATAATGTCAGATTTACAGGTGCTGGGTGTTGTCGGCAGTTTAAGCTCGAACTCCGCGACGAGGATTGTCGTCAGAGAATTGGAAGGGCTGTTGAAAAACCATGGAGCGGTTTTAGACATGCTCGATTTTGGCAAGGAACCATTGGAATTGTTTGACCCTGAAAACACCTACAGCAAACCATTTTATCCTGTGTTAAAAAAACGGATAGAATGTTCCGACGTGATCCTGTTAGCGACACCGGATTATCATGGAAGCATGAGTGGAGTTTTGAAAAACTTCCTCGATCATTTTTGGACAGAATTCGCCGGTAAACTTTTCGTTCCCATCGTGGCCTCCCATGAAAAAGGACTGACGGTCACGGATCAAATTCGCACCGTGGCGCGACAATGCTACGCGTGGACAATTCCCTACAATGTTTCCTTCGCAGACAAGGTGGATGTGGTTGATGGCCGAGTGGTGGGTGATGCGTTCAGAAAACGTTTAGAAATGCTGAGCCAGGACATCATGAATTACGGGAGTTTGCTGGCTGAACAACGTCGTCGTGATATGTCAGGTAAAAACCCTGGATTCATGGCTCGTTACCGGGAATAAAACTGTGGTTGAATTTGGGGAGGACTCTTTTTATGCCGTCCTTTGGGCGGGTCGATTGACTCTTACCGTTCACGCATTTAAGGTATTTCTATGATCGATATTACAGAAATAACCCCTCGTGGAAGGGGTGAATCATGGGTCAGACCCGGTATTCCACCCGAAAGGTTGAATGCTTTATCAATCGAGATTCTTGCTTTAAAAAAGAAACTCAACGCCATCATTCTTGCCCATAATTATCAAGTGGGTGAAATCCAGGATGTCGCTGATTTTGTTGGAGATTCTTTGGGTCTGGCGCAACAGGCCGCCAAAACACAGGCAGAGGTTATCGTTTTTTGTGGCGTCCATTTCATGGCGGAAACCGCAAAAATACTCAACCCTAACAAGGTGGTGCTGCTGCCGGATAAAGACGCAGGGTGTTCGTTGGAGGAAAGCTGCCCAGCCGCGAAATTGGCGGAGTTGCAGGCCACCAACCCAAATTTCTGGACGATCGCGTATATTAATTGCAGTGCGGATGTGAAGGCGCTTTCGGATGTGATTGTGACCAGTGGTAATGCGGTCAAGATTGTCAATGCAGCACCGGTTGAGAGGAATCTGCTATTTGTTCCAGACGAAAACCTAGGTTCTTGGGTGATGGAGCAAACGGGACGACCGATGCATTTATGGCGGGGAGATTGTTATGTGCATGTGGAGTGGACCCACAAAGCCATCAGCAAGATTCGTCACGAATATCCCGATGCGCCAATTGTCGCACATCCCGAATGTACCAAGGCCGTGCGCATGCTGGCGGATGAAGTTTGTTCCACTGAAAAAATGGTTAGCTATTGTCAGCGAAGTCCTGCCATGCAATTCGTGATCGCGACTGAAGCCGGAATGTTGCACCGACTCCAAAAGGAATGCCCGACAAAAACTTTCATCCCCGCCCCGACGGAAAATTGCCGATGCAATGAATGCCGTTTCATGAAAATGAACACGCTAGAAAAAGTGCGTGATTGCATGGAACGATTGTCACCACAAATCAATTTATCTCCAATTATATTGGAAAAAGCACGACTTCCAATCATGCGAATGTTGGAAATATCTTCACGAGCCTAACCGTCGGATAACCCAACGATTTAACCACGCCTCATCGCTTGAGCGGTTTTTCTAGCCCAAAGATCGGCTGCAAGAATTTGGTCGAGGTTGGGTTGGTCGATTACCTCATGCATTTTCATGACCTGCCGAACGGTCTCAGTTATTTGTAGAAACGTGATTTTTCGATCGCAAAATGCATCCACGGCAACCTCATTGGCTGCATTCAAAACTGCCGGCAAGGTTCCACCCCGATTGCCTGCCTCCCGTGCAAGGAGCAAGGATCGAAAACGATCCGTATCGGGTTCTTCAAAGGTGAGAGTTCCTATCTTTGAAAAATCAGTTTGCACGCGATGACTGACCTTCCGTTCGGGGTAAGTGAGTGCATACTGGATAGGTAAACACATGTCAGGAGTGGAGAGTTGTGCGAGAATGGATCCGTCCACGAATTCCACCATCGAATGTATCACGCTCTGAGGATGCACCGTCACCTGCACGCGGGGCATTTCAATATCAAAAAGCCAGCGAGCCTCGATCATCTCCAGACCCTTGTTAAACAGGGTTGCAGAATCAATGGTGATTTTCCGACCCATGACCCAGGAAGGGTGTTTGAGTGCGCGTTCGACAGTGATTTGTTCGAATTCTTGAAATGGGGTCTGGCGAAACGGTCCCCCAGAAGCAGTCAGGCGTATGCATTTGACGGAGGATGGTGGTTTTCCGTCGAGACATTGAAAAATGGCCGAATGCTCACTATCTACCGCGAGAACTTTCACCCCATACTTGCGAGCCTCGTTCATCACGATTTCTCCAGCCATGACTAAAATCTCCTTGGAGGCGATGGCTATATCTTTACCAGCGCGTATGGCAGCCAACGCCGGTTGAAGTCCCGCTGTGCCAACGATGGCGATCAGCACAATGTCAGCCTCGGGAAGCGTCGCAAGTTCTATTAAACCCGCCTCGCCTGAAACAATACGAGGGCCGCTCGGTAGAAGTGCGGATAGTTGAGGGATGCGTGCGGGGTCCTGAATCGAGATGACCAAGGGATGATGCGCCAGAGTTTGTTCGGCGAGCAAGTTGACATTGGCCCCCGCAGCGAGAGCGACCAATTCGATACAATCAGGAAGATCCTCCGCAACCTTGATGGCACTCGTCCCTATGGAACCGGTGCTTCCGAGCAAGACAACTTTTTTCTTCATGCGCGGGGGGTCTAAGTCAGGAAAAGCCGCAAATAAAGATACATCAGGGGGGCATTGAAAAGTAGGCTGTCCAACAAATCAAGAATTCCGCCAATGCCTGGGAACATACGTCCAGAATCCTTTACCCCCGCTTCACGTTTCAACAAGGATTCGATGAGATCCCCCAACACTGCGGCCAAGCTCAAGATGATGCCCAACACTGCGGCATGCACCACCGTCATCTCCGGCATGCGTTGGTGTGCAAAATGCGCAAATACTAAACTGACTGCTGTCGAAACTACGATGGCGCCAACAAATCCCTCCCAAGTTTTACCGGGGCTGATCCGGGGAATCATTTTGTGTTTTCCTATGAGAGACCCCACCACGTAGGCTCCGAGATCACTGAACTTTGTTACAAGAATGAAATACAGAACATAGATGGACCCATCGATATTGGGGAAATAATTGATTTTCTGTATGAAATTTAAGAGCCAAGGCACATACATGAACCCAAAAAGAGTGGTGGAAATTGCCACAATTCCAAATGGATTGGACTTCGCAATAAACTGACGAATTAATAATCCCAGCAGCACCAGGATAAGAAATCCAGTTTCGAAATCGTTGACAAAGCTAGCCGTAGGTTTAGGGAGAAACTGGCCAGAGCTAATGACGAAGGTGCTGCCGATTAGCAATAATCCTGCACAAAGTCCCCATCCGCTAAAACATGCCAAACTACGCTTTGAAATTAGGCCGAAAAACTCATGCAACCCGAAGCCTGTCAGCATGAGCATGATGAAGAGGAACACATAATCAGAAACAGTTTTGTTTCCAGAAAAAATGGAACCTAGCAGAAGTGACCAAAGAATTACCGAGCTTAACAAGCGCCTCAGAAAGATGCTTGTTTTTGACGGGGTTGAAATTATGTCTCCATGGGTTGACATCAATCCATACTCTATGGATTCCCTCTCAGGGCTGCAAACGGCAATCTAAACAATCCATACATGCCGAGTGGACTCAGGTCGTGGTTACCCCAAGACCCGAACATGAGTTAAGAGCTAAATGCCCTGTACCTTCGTGGCTGA
>CAMBHS010000115.1 GCA_945867235.1 Akkermansia muciniphila | reverse complement strand
GAATATTGAATCGCTGAAAACGGGGGTGACCATGATTTCCACGCAACTACAATCGGCTTTGAATGATGCCGGGTTGGAGGAGATAAATGCACAAGGTCAACCTTTTGATCCAAATTTGCATGAAGCCGTTTCTCATCAACCCAGTGCAGACATGGCAGAAGGAAGTGTCTTGCAGCAGTTGCGCAAAGGTTACAAATTGCGAGACCGACTGGTGCGTCCTGCCACCGTTGTGGTAGCCAAGAAATCTGACTAAGTAAATTCATGGCGAAACGCGATTATTATACAATCCTTGAGGTTGAACGTGCATCCACAGCGGAGGAGATCAAAAAGGCCTACCGCAAAATGGCGGTCAAATTTCACCCAGACAAAAACCCTGGGGATAAATCCTCTGAGGAACGGTTTAAGGAGGTCGGCGAAGCCTACGAGATTTTGAGCGATCCTCAAAAGCGTGGGGCTTATGATCAGCATGGGCACGACGCCTTCGATCCGAGGACTCGAAGCGGAGGAGGTGGCCGCGGCGGATCCCAGGATCCATTTGATTTATTTCGTGAAGCCTTTGGCAATTCGGGCGGAAATGGTGGCAGTATATTTGGTGATCTTTTTGGAGGGGGAGGCGGCGGTCGCCAAGATCCCACGGGACCTCAGCGTGGTGGAGATTTGCGCTACGATATGGAAATCTCTTTCGAGGAAGCCGTGATGGGCTGCGAGAAGGAAGTCGCGTTGACAAAACCCGACACGTGCGACAACTGCCAAGGATCGGGCGCGGAAAAAGGATCAAGTCGCAAGTCCTGCCAAACTTGTGGTGGAAAAGGGCAGGTGATTTCTTCCCGTGGTATTTTTAGCGTGGCTCAGACATGTCCAAGATGTCATGGATCCGGGCAAACGATAGAAAAACCGTGTCAAACTTGCAAAGGTGCTGGAAGACGGGAACGGAACACCAAAGTGAAGCTGAAAATCCCTGCTGGGGTTGATACAGGGGCGCGATTGCGATCCACAGGCAATGGGGAAGGCGGATTGCGTGGAGGAGGCAATGGGGATCTTTATGTCGTGCTTCATGTCAAGGATCACGATATTTTCCAGCGCGAAGGGGATGATTTAATCTGCAATGTTCCTGTGCAGTTTTCCGACGCGACACTGGGCGGCGAGATTGAAGTGCCCACGTTGACTGGAAATGCAACAATCAGGATTCCCCCTGGAACCCAAAATAACACCATGTTTCGATTGAAAAACAGGGGAGTTCGAAATGTGCAAGGCCACGGGGTCGGAGATTTGCATGTCAAATTGCAGATTGAAGTTCCTACCCGATTGAATGCGGTGCAGAAGGCTAAGTTGGCAGAATTTGCCGCCCTTTGTGATGTCCACGTGAGTCCCATCAGCCAGGGATTCTGGGCCAAAGCCAAAAAGATTTTTAGCTAATTCGACTCTCCCATGCACCGGGTGTTCATTGATCCAACCTTGGCTACAAGCGATGTCATTGATCTGTCTGAGCGAGAGAGTCATCATTTAGCTAGGGTTCTTCGTGTGCGTGAAGGGGAGATCGTTGAGGGATTAGATGGCTGCGGCCATCGAGTTCTTGCAAAGGTCGATACCATCACCAAGAATTCTGTTACGCTACGTGTCCAGAAGTTTCAAAAGTGCGAAGCGATGGTTCCTAAAATCTCACTTTTCCAAGCGATCCCTAAAGGGAAAAACATGGAGTGGATTGTCGAAAAAGCGACCGAGTTAGGCATCTACCAAATTATTCCAATCCTGAGTGAGAGAACGGAGGTTCGTCCTGATAAGGAGGCTAGGGGACGTAAAGTCAAAAAATGGGTTGCCACGGCTATTGATTCCATTAAGCAATGTGGTTCCCCTTGGTTGCCATTAATAACGGAGCCTTTAGACATCTCATCAGCGTTGGCAATTTCAAGTGGGATCGACTTATCAATGGTTGCCACTTTTGCAAAGGATGCACGTCATCCACGATTGCTTATGGATGAGTTTGCTAGGATTCAAGGAAAACGCCCCCAGGCAATGGCGGTTTGGATAGGGCCAGAAGGTGATTTTACCGACCCCGAGTTGACTCTCATCCGCAGGAGCGGAGTGCATCCGATCACACTGGGGTCGTTAGTGCTGCGTGCGGAAACAGCGGCGATTTATTCCCTTTCAGTGTTGAGATACGAATCTCAAATCTAATTTATTCTGCTGGAGTCGTGACGTTTGTTTTTTCTCGATTCGAGCTGGGATTTGGTCGTTTCTTGTAGCAGATCCAACTCTTCCTGCAGTTCAATTTTATCGGTTCGCGACATGCGATCAATGAAGAGGATGCCTTGCAAATGATCATATTCATGTTGAATGGCGCGGGAAAGGAGCCCCCCACACTTGAAGTGCAAGGGTTCCCCTCGTTCGTTCATCGCAACAACATCAATAGATTCGGGGCGCGTAATGTCCGCATACATTTCAGGAAAGCTGAGACATCCTTCAGGTCCGCTGACCGGCTCGTTCAAGGGCTTGATCTGAGGGTTGATCAGGGTGAGAGGCATGAAGTCTTCAACATCCATGGGCAGGCCGTTTATTTCCAAAGTGGAGGGACGATCTTTTAACCCCCTAAGATCGATAATCGCAAGTTGAAGGGCTTGGCCGACCTGTTGCGCTGCAAGCCCGATCCCGTGAGCATCATACATGGTTTCATACATGTGGGTGATCAAGGTTTGTAGCTCTGGATTAAATTTTTCGATGTGTGCGCCTTTTTTGCGCAGCACAGGATTTCCGTATTTTGTTACTAGGAATACCATAGAGTATTGTAATTCTCTTCGATTAGACAAGGATCATGGCCATTCGCGCATCATTTGGGATAGGTCTGACAAGGTAGGGGAATTGCCTGTTTTCACATAGTGGCCGCTGGTGGCAACGCCCGTTAAAATACAGGCGGCATTGGTGAAGCCAAGTAATTTGCCTAGGCAAAATCCGGAATTAAAATGGTCGCCTGCTCCGGTCGTAATGACAGGGTTTTGGATGACCGGTCCCGCGACAATCGATGTCTCGTCCTGTGACAGGGCGAGCGCATAGGCGACGGGATGCACCACAAGTGAATTAATCTTTAAGTGGGCGTAAATTTTTTCCGAAAGCCCAACCAACCCATCTGCGTCCGTCGAGGATCGATTTAATCCAAGCACGGCACCAACATTTTCCGCCTCATGTTCGTTGAGACCGAGGATGACATTAAAATATTGTTGAAATCGGCTGATGAGATCCATGGCCCGTTGGATTTCTTCGATGGGTCGTTTTTGTGGATCCGCCAAATCGAAAAATATATAATTCTTTTTCTCGGGGAGTGTCGGGCAAATATCCGTTAAAACGGACTCCCAGATTTCACTCATGAAGGGGATCATCGTCCAATTCACAAAACCCACAAGGTGCGAGGAGGCAATGTGTTTTTTAAAAGGATCAGCCCCGAATCTTTGTAGAATGTTGTTCCAATTAATTTCTGACAAAGGGGTGTGTTTGCCGAGCATGAGTTTACCATCCATAAACTCGAGTGCGTCAGTGTGTCCAGGGGGTGCGATTGAATGCACATTTGCTTTCCTCGAAAAATCTTCAAATACGGGGTGTAAGTTAGGGTAACCAAGTCCGCCCACGTAAGTCACATTCATCCCTAAAGTCGCGAGGGCATTTGCCATGATGGGGCCGTTACCTCCGAGTTTTGTGCGCACGGTAACAAGCTCTAGGTTGCCACTTTTTCCCGCCACACCGGAAATTCTTAATCCCAGTGCCGCCAAGGTAGGGATTGCGGTGAAGGAATTCACGGAATGCCGCACATCCACCACATGAATGATTTCATCAACAAATCCATCCAGGCCAACGAAAGCGGATAATTCCCGAACACGAACTGAACATTGATCCAGTTCGGATGCGGTCTGAAAACGTAGCTCAGGATTGTTCATGGAGGCAGGTTGATTCCATCCGACAAGGCGTGGTAAAATATGGAACTTAATCGATGCTGACACCCAAAATACTGAGAATTCGATCCAGATCGTCGTCACTAAAAAACCGAATCTCGACCGCTCCCTTACCTTTGCGATAACGAAGCAACACTTTGGTGCCCAAGCGTTCTTGAAGGCGCTGTTGCATTGCGTTCAGGTGAACATCAGGTGCGTGTTTAACGCCTTCTTGTTTTGCTGCGGGCGTTTTACCCTGTTGAATTTGCGCGACTAATTCTTCGGACTCTCGGACGCTCAGTTGTTCACGGATGACTCTTGCCGCCACGGCAACTTGATCCATTGGGGATGACAATCCCAAGATCACCTTCGCATGTCCAACGGAAAGCTCACCCCGTTGAATTTGCGCTTGAAGGTTTTCAGGCAACTGAAGCAGACGCAGGGCATTGGCGACGGAAGCCCGACTTTTCCCTACTCGGATGGCAATTTCATCCTGTTTCAGTTGAAACTGCTTAATCAACTGAGCAAAACCAAAAGCTTCATCGATTGAGTTGAGGTTTTCACGCTGTAAATTCTCGATGAGAGCCAACTCCAAAACTTTTTGATCATCCGCTTGGCGAATCAAAACGGGAAGTTCAGTGATCCCAGTTAATTGCGCGGCTCTCCATCGTCTTTCGCCCGCGATCAATTCGTAATGATCTCCCGATGGGCGCACGATCAGGGGTTGCAAAACACCTTGGACGCGCATCGACTCCGCAAGTTCCTGAATTGCTTCTGCCGGAAAGTCGCGTCGAGGTTGGAACGGGCACGCTTTAATTTGGGAGACGGGAATCAACTCCACCCGTTCACGGTTATCCAACGAGGTTGATGATTGTGGTAAGTTCAGGGCAGGGGAGGATGCAGCAGACTTCACCGTGGATGAAATCCCGCCCATCAAGGCCCCCAAACCCCGTCCTAAAGCAGATTTGGACATGTCCTATAATTGTGTAAGCCCCCGCTGGAAAGTCAATTCACGCTTTTAAGGGAGGACCTTATGAAGGCAATCCGCCAAGGACTGGGCCGCATCGATCGATTTCTTTTGAAAGGCCAGCAGTTCGATCATAAGTCTAGGTGATCTGATGAGGAGCCAGCTCATTTTTTTGAAATCGACCTGTTTTTTGTCATTCATCAATAGATTGAAGTCCAATGGAAGATCGTCATGAGCACTGTCGGAAATCGACCTAATCGTCGCGCTGGGCAATCGTATATCGCGGCAAAAATCGCGAATAGTTTCGGATTCCATCTCGATCGCATCCATTCCTGTATTGCGCCAAAGTCGTTTTTTTTCTTCGGAGGTAATAGCCACCCTCGCGGCACAAAAAAACGAACATCGTTTGGCTCCGAATTCTTCCAATTTTGAGGTCAATTTCGTTTCCTCGTCCGCGTCGAAGACGACATCGCTTTCGGCATAGAGAGGGTTTAATGCTCCCGCAAATCCGCAAGTCACAACGAATGTCGGTTGAAATTTATTACACGCATCCTCGATGACGCGCGCTGCATTATTGCGGCCCATTCCAGTAATTAATACTTTCTGGTGAGCCTTTGGTTTAAAAAACTTGGCCTCCTCTCGCACCGCAAAGCAGACTAAGACAGTCAAATCGGTTTTAGGCTTCTCAAAATTATCCTCTATCAACATAAGTTCATGCAGTAATCATCCAATAGCTTGGTCGGAATGTCCATTGTGCCAGATTCGAATTTGACCTAAATCATGCGGATCGTTTGCTTGAAAGCATAGGTCTGATTCCTATTCAGGATTATCTTTTCTAAAACGATTGCTGCAGTGGGATCAATCTCCTGTATAGGAGCCCCTGTTAGCGAGGTTCGTGGATCACAATCAACTGGTCAATCGTTACTTTATTTAATACTTGTTTGACTCCACTCGGCCAAGAGATGGCGATGCTTTCTACAATATCGGCTCCTCCCAATCCGATCGTTACTGGCAATTCAGATTGAGATAAATACCCGCGTGTAGGCATGACCTGTTGTATGCAAGTTTTAGTGCCCACCTTGACAGTGATCCAGGTTCCTATCGCATCGCGATTCGATTTTGTGCCAACCAATTTGATTTTAATCCAGTGCTTCGTAGGGGGCAGATCGTTGCGGAATAATCGCACGGCACCATTTAATTGCGTCACAACAACGTCTAAATCCCCGTCCCCATCAATATCTGCGTAGGCCGACCCACGCGCCGCCATTGGTTTGAATAAATCTTCCCCACATTCGAGTGCCGTTAGTTGAGTGAAACTATCAAGTGTTCCTGATTTATGGTGATTCCAGAA
Organism: Akkermansia muciniphila; assembly: GCA_945867235.1. Lineage (GTDB taxonomy): Bacteria > Verrucomicrobiota > Verrucomicrobiia > Limisphaerales > SXQI01 > SXQI01. Next base: position 2,090 of record CAMBHS010000115.1, on the reverse strand, counting down.
TAGCTGCGGAGGTTGTAGGTAGGATTGGGATGAATTATTCCGATGAATATCAGGCTCGATGTGTCCATTGACGGTCAATAAATCTAGCCACCCATCCAAATCGGCATCGAAGAAAAAAACGCCGAATGTAAGAAACTCTTTGCTCGCTGCACCGATACCGAGAACCTGTGCTTCATCCGAAAAAAGCAGACGATCCCGCTGCACGTAAAGCCCCGTCATTTCATTTGCATAATTGCCAATGGACACCGCGATGGAATCATCATTGAGAAACCTTCCTGAATCTATACCCATCGCTCCACGGGTGGCTCCGTAACTGTCATAGGCTAATCCCGACATCGCTCCTAATTCTTTGAATGTACCGTTGCGTTCATTGTGAAAAACAAAATTCTGAACTGTGTCATTGGCAACGATGATGTCGATCCAGCCATCTCTATCTAGGTCTACGGGAGCCACGCCCAGGGACTTGGCCATTGGGTTCCCTGTGGTTGGATGCCTCAGATGGAGTCCAGCCTTTTCCGAAACATCGGAGAAATGTGATCTGCCATCGTTTTGATAAAGAGTGGAAAATGATCCAGAAAAACCTCGAGGAGGCCCGTAGGCGCGTCCGATGCTGGTCAATGAATAATTGTGTGCCATATCCAATTCTCGGGTCCAGTTTACGTAATGGCAAATAAAGAGATCGAGATCACCGTCGTTATCGTAATCAAAAAAAGCGGTGCTGGTACCCCAATCCTCTGCCTTGGGTTTCAACCCAGATTCGAAGGTTCTGTCTGAAAATTTACCGTCTCCCATGTTTCTAAACAAATGGTGGGAACCTAAAGCGGTGACAAAAAAATCTACGAATCCGTCATTGTCATAATCACCGACAGCCAAACCCATCCCGTAACAATGAAGGTCTATTCCCGATCGTTCGGTTACATCTTCAAATTTTTCTCCGCCCAGATTATGAAAAAGGCGCAGGCTGGAAGGGGTGTTTGTTCCGGCCTGTTGCCAAGGCCACTGGTCTGAGTTCACAAGGAGGATATCTGGGCGATCGTCATTGTCATAATCGAAAAACGCGACCCCACTTCCCATCGTTTCAGGAAGGAGTTTAAGCCCGGTGGCCGCATTGGTATGTGTGAAAATCAAGCCTGACTTTTTTGCGATCTCCTCGAATTTTATAAAAGGTAAGTGGTTGGTTATTTTGAAATTGTTAAACGAAGAAACAGGAACTGCTGATTGTTTTTGAAAATAAAAAAACACTAATATCGGCAACAGGGCGAGCGATCCAAAAAGAACCGTGAAGCGATTGGAAACGCTCGTCCTCACAACATAGGGTGGAGAAATCCTTCGTTCTGGAGGATCCATTGGGGTCATTTTGCGCTTTATATACTTTAATAATTGCAGTTACGTAAGCTCAAACTATGGACTGGCTGGAATTATCCCCGCCCAATTGAACACAATGCCCTTACGATTGCTCCTCCCTAAAAAATGGCAACGATGGATGCTGTTTCTGGGCTTCTGGACGCTGACAGCTTTGTCCTTTGCAGCTCAGTTTTACTTCTCGTCGATCCATACCTCATTTCCCATTCCAGTGGGGCAGGCCATTTTGACATCCCTCGCGGATTGGTATCTATTCGCGTTGCTCAGTTTTCCCCTGTTTCGCCTAGCTCGAAATTTTTGTTTTCAAAGGGATAATTGGCACAAAATGCTAGTCATTCATTTCACGATCAGCCTTTATTTTTCCATTCTTTACATCGGCCTGCGTGCTGGTGTGGCTTTCATCCAATCGACATTCCTTCACGATTCCCTATCGTTTGCGGTCACATTTCAGCAGCTATTCATTAAAGCATTTCACCTTAATCTTTGGATTTACTGGGTAATAATCACGGTTTCCCATGGTGTCGATTACTATCAACGCTATCACGAACGCGAATTAAAGACCTCAGAATTGGAAACCAATCTCGTCAAAGCTCGTTTGCAGACACTACAAATGCAACTTAACCCTCATTTTTTGTTCAACACGTTGCACAGCATTTCAGCTCTCATCCATGTGGATGTTGAGGCGGCTGACCGGATGATTTCGCAACTGAGTCAATTGCTGCGCGGAG
>CAMBHS010000114.1 GCA_945867235.1 Akkermansia muciniphila | reverse complement strand
TAGGCTTACTATGAAAAAACATGGGCAAATTACTACGAATAGCAGAATTTTTTTCCAGAGTTTCATGGTTCGCATTCGGATCGTCCAAATACCACAAACAATGCCTGCCGAGATACTTAACAACATCGCAATACGGATCACATCGCTCCAGTTTCCATACCGTGCGAAAAAATAAGTAATCAGAGCGGGTGCAAGCAAGCCGATCCCTATCGTCCAACCGGACTTCAACCGCGGCGGTGCAATTATACCTAGTGACCCTAGTTCCCTAAAAGGCTGTTGTTCAATGCTCATGAGGTTGAGCAATTAACCTAATCCATTTGACATATGGATCAAGGCAATAGGAATAGACTTTTCACCTTAATCACGAACGAAAAAGATGGTGGAGGCGGCGGGAGTTGAACCCGCGTGCTTGACTAAATTACCAGCCGTGACTACATGCTTAGCCAGGAGAGAGTTGTCTGCGTTGCGATGACGTCCTGACACGAATCGCACTACATAGTCCGCATGGAATATTTCAGGCAAGTCGTGCGCGGTCTCCACGATCACCCTAACCTGCTATAGCGTTCATCCACCCGAGCAGATATACGGCGGCGAACGTCGTGGCACTTAGGCCGCGAGAGCTAGTTCTTCGTTAGCTTTTAATTTTTGGTTCGGTGATTTACGAGGCCAACGTACCATCCTCGGCATGCCACCTCTGGCGCATTGTTCAAGTCGAAACCAGTACGCCCCCATCAAGTGACATCCCTAATCTACACAAGGATTCAAAAATCTCAAGTAAGGATCCAATGTTATTTGTTGGATTCCGAGTAATTGGAATCCCCCTAGATTTAAACGCAAACAGGGTTGGTTTCGAAAGAAACCAACCCTGTTCTGATTCTATATTTCGGTGGATTAAACCCTCAGTTCAAGGAGCAATCCCGTTGGAAAGACTCTCTTAGTAGTCCATTCCGCCACCCATGCCGCCATGACCGCCACCAGCAGGAGCTGGTTTTTCTTTTTCTGGGATCTCGGTGATGAGGCATTCCGTGGTGAGGAGCAGACCGGCAATGGATGCCGAGTTCTGCAAAGCTGTGCGAGTAACTTTCTTGGGATCAACCACACCTGCTTTGACGAGGTCAACATATTCGCCTGTGGCGACGTTGTAACCATCGTTACCTTTGCGTTTTTTGACTTCTTGAACAATGATAGAACCTTCGACTCCAGCATTAAAAGCCAATGCGCGGAGAGGTGCTTCGATGGCGCGGCGGACGATGTCCACACCGATCTGTTCGTCGCCGGTGAGTTTCAGGGCTTCGATCGCTGGGATGCAGCGCAGAAGAGCTACTCCACCGCCAGGAACGATTCCTTCTTCAACAGCGGCACGAGTTGCATGCAACGCATCTTCAACGCGAGCCTTCTTTTCCTTCATCTCTGTTTCGGTAGCGGCACCGACATTGATGACGGCCACACCGCCGGCGAGTTTCGCCAAGCGTTCTTGAAGTTTTTCGCGATCGTAATCGGAAGTAGTTTCTTCGATCTGGCGGCGAATTTGGTTCACGCGGCCTTGAATTTCAGAGCTCTTGCCGTAACCTTCGACCACGGTTGTGTTCTCTTTGTCCACAACGATGCTCTTGGCACGTCCCAGATCTTCCAAACCAACGCTCTCCAGCTTGATGCCGAGATCTTCGGTGATGCATTTACCACCGGTAAGAATTGCGAGATCTTCCATCATTGCTTTGCGGCGATCCCCGAATCCAGGTGCCTTGACAGCGCAGATGTTGAGAGTGCCACGAAGTTTGTTCACCACGAGGGTCGCAAGGGCTTCGCCTTCGACATCTTCCGCGATGATCAACAGAGGTTTGCCGAGCTTGGCAACCTTTTCGAGGATCGGGAGAAGATCCTTTAAGTTGCTGACCTTCTTTTCGAAAATCAGGATGTAAGCGTCGTCCAATTTGACTTCCATGGCGTCCGCATTGGTGACGAAATAAGGCGAGAGATAGCCTTTGTCAAACTGCATTCCTTCGACAACGTCGAGGGTGGTTTCGATCGACTTGGCTTCTTCCACTGTGATCGTTCCATCCTTACCGACTTTGTCCATGGCATCAGCGATGATTTCGCCGATGGTGGTATCCCAGTTAGCTGAGACGGTGGCCACTTGTTTGATTTCTTCCTTGTCTTTAACTTTCTTGGCGATTTTTGCCAAATGCTCGACAGCGGCTTCGACGGCTTTGTTGATGCCGCGTTGGAGGCTGATGGGGCTCGCACCAGCGGTCACGTTTTTCAGACCTTCACGATAGATCGCCTCGGCGAGAACCGTTGCGGTCGTTGTTCCGTCACCAGCCGCATCGCTGGTTTTGCTCGCGACTTCACGAACCATCTGGGCACCCATGTTTTCATAGGGGTCTTCTAGTTCGATCTCTTTGGCCACGGTCACACCGTCCTTGGTGACGGTAGGAGACCCGAATTTCTTGTCGAGCACCACATTGCGACCCTTAGGTCCGAGGGTTGCACTGACGGCGCGGGCAAGTTTTTGGACGCCCCTGAGCAGGGCATGACGAGCTGCTTCGTCAAAAATAAGCTGTTTTGCTGCCATAGTATTATTCTTTATTTAATGGGTTCTGATGAATCAATTGTTCAACCAATCACGGCGAGAATGTCATCGGCATTCAGAATTTTGTATTCTTTGCCGTCGAGTTTGATTTCTGTGCCGCCATATTTGGACACCAAAACGCGGTCACCTTTCTTCACTTCGAATGGAACTTTTTTACCGTTTTCATCGGTTTTTCCAGTGCCAAGTGCGACGACGATGCTTTCCATCGGCTTCTCTTTAGCGGAATCAGGAATAATAATTCCACCTTTTTTGACTTCTTTTTCTTCGGCTGCTTCCACGAGAACGCGGTCACCGAGAGGTTTCACATTTAATGCCATAGTTCTATATTACGGGTTGAGTTGTTTGATGCTGTTGAATCAAATCCCCTCTATACTCGTCGAGAGGAAAATTGTTGGAAAATTCGTTACGGTTATGTGTTATTGTTTGTGTTCGAAGCACAGATTCCATCGGATCTAGAGATCAGATTATATCTGGAACTCACTTCTTGTTTTCGTCGACGACTTCAGCGTCGATAATCGGACCGTCATCCTTCTTATCTTTTGAATCCGAAGGCGCGGATTCTTTTCCGGGTTTTTCGGCCTGTGCTTTGGCTGCTGCATCCTTGTAAATCTCAGCAGATGCAGCCTGCCACACTTCATTCAGTTTGTCACTAGCACTCTTGATTGCAGGGGTATCTGTGCCCTTGAGCGTTTCTTTTAGAGTTTGCAGTGCCTGTTCGATTTTCGACTTGTGATCTGCCGATAAAGTTGAGGTGCTGTCTTTGAGGAGTTTTTCGGAACGATAAACCGTGTTATCCGCTTCGTTGCGGGCCTCGATTTCTTCGCGGTGTTGTTTGTCTTCTTCCGCGTGAGCCTCGGCATCTTTACGCATCCGCTCCACTTCGTCCTTGGAAAGTCCACTGCTGGCTGTGATGGTAATTTTTTGCTCCTTACCAGTGCCTAAATCTTTCGCGCTTACATGGAGAATGCCGTTCACATCGATGTCAAATGTGACTTCGATTTGTGGGGTGCCACGTTGTGCCGGAGGAATATCGGTGAGTTGGAACTTGCCGATAGTTTTATTGTCCTTTGCGAATTGGCGTTCGCCCTGGAGCACATGAATCTCAACACCCGGTTGATTATCAGACGCGGTAGAGAATATTTCCGATTTCCTCGTCGGGATAGTCGTATTGCGTTCGATCAGACGGGTGAACACAGCTCCCAGCGTTTCAATACCTAGGGATAACGGGGTTACATCCAACAAAAGCACGTCTTTGACGTCCCCTTTCAGAACGCCCCCTTGAATCGCCGCACCCACGGCAACCACTTCATCGGGATTCACACCTTGATGAGGCGGTTTACTGACCAGAGTGGCGGCTGTTTCCACGACGCGTGGCATTCGGGTCATTCCGCCAACGAGCACGAGTTCATCGATTTTATCCGGTGCCAAGCCGGCATCGCGTAAACAATTCTTAGTCGGTCCAATGGTGCGCTCGAATAAACTTTCGCATAGCTGCTCCATCTTGGAGCGGCTTAGTTTCATGCTGATGTGTTTCGGACCACTTGCATCCGCGGTGATGAAAGGAAGGTTGATATCGTAAACCTGCGAACTGGAAAGTGCGATTTTAGATTTTTCAGCCTCTTCCTTGATCCGTTGAAGAGCATCGGGTTGTTTCCGCAAATCCATGGAGGTTTCCCTTTTGAATCCGTCGAGAATCCAATCCATAATGGCATTGTCCCAGTCGTCACCGCCTAGGTGGGTATCCCCATTGGTTGCTTTGACCTCAAAAACACCATCGCCAATCTCAAGCACCGAAATATCAAAAGTGCCGCCGCCAAGGTCATAAACGGCGATCTCTTCATTCTTCTTCTTATCCAATCCATAAGCCAACGAAGCTGCCGTTGGTTCATTGATAATGCGAAGAACTTCAAGCCCTGCGATTTTCCCAGCGTCTTTGGTGGCTTGGCGTTGGGAATCGTTGAAATACGCAGGAACCGTTATGACTGCTTGGGTAACGGGCTCTCCCAGTCGAGTTTCGGCGTCGGCTTTCAGTTTCGCGAGAATCATCGCCGAAATTTCTGGCGGCGTAAACTGCTTGGGTTTGCCATCAATTTCAACTTCCACAGCAGCATCTCCATTGGAGGCGCGCACAACTTTATAGGGAACTCTCTTGAGCTCTTCCTGAACCTCGTCGAATTTGCGACCCATGAAACGTTTTACCGAATAAACCGTGTTCCGCGGGTTCGTCACGGCCTGACGTTTGGCGGCATCACCGACTAATCGTTCACCCGTTTTGCTAAAAGCGACCACAGACGGAGTCGTGCGCTTGCCTTCCGAATTCTCCAAGACCATGGGTTCCCCACCCTCCATTACAGCCATGCAGGAGTTGGTCGTTCCTAAATCAATTCCAATTACTTTTGCCATAAATTCACATTAAAAATTCAAGAGTAGATAGCAGGGTTGATGCCGTGATCGATTAAATTGCTTAACCCGCTTATCTACAGCCATTTATGAATTAATCATTCGATCTGCAGGGAGTTGCATTCAGTGTCACAAGTGCCATTATGACTCACAACAACGCTTAAGTGTGCCAATCCGTCGCTTTTGTTTTTCCTGTGAGGAATTATAAAAATGACTCCAACACGGGTTCAACTCAAGGTTCCACTAATCGAATGTAAATTCCTTAAAATCAATCTCGGACTACAGGATCGCAAAATTAATGCATTCAAAGTTGGTCAAATGTGATATTCGGGGTTAGATTGCTAGATCCCAGATTGGGAAATCGCTACTTCAACCCCAAACGGTAGGCATTCATGACCAGTAAATTATTTTCAGAATTAGGGCTTTCAAGCGAGGTGCTGAAAGCCATCGATAAATTAGGTTTCGAGCAAGCCTCCCCTATTCAAGCGGAGGCAATTCCTGTTTTGATGGCGGGTCTAGATGTAGTGGGGCAATCCATGACGGGATCAGGTAAGACAGCCGCGTTTGCGATCCCTGCGATCGAGAAAACGGACGGAAGCAAAAGGACGGTTCAAGCATTGGTGCTCTGTCCCACCCGAGAATTGGCGGTTCAAGTATCTGAGGAATTTCACAAACTGACACTATTCAAGCGTGGCTTGCATGTCCTACCGATCTACGGAGGTCAGTCTTACGAAAGGCAATTTCAGGGCTTAAAGCAGGGTGTCCAGATTGTTATCGGGACCCCAGGCAGGGTGATGGATCATATGCGTCGGGGTACCCTACGGTTGGAGGACGTAAAGATGGTGATTCTCGACGAAGCGGATGTCATGCTCAACATGGGTTTCCGTGACGACATCGAAGTTATCCTTCAAGGCGTCCCCAAGGAGCGGCAAACAGTGTTTTTCTCCGCAACGATGCCGAAAGCCATTCAGGATTTGATCCAAAAATATGCTCGCAGTCCAAAGAGTATAAAGATCGAACAAAAGGAAATGACGGTTCCGACCGTTGAACAGGTCTATTACGAGGTTGATCGCCGATTCAAGATCGAGTTACTGACACGGTTGATCGATATCCATGACTTGAAGCTAGGTATTATCTTCTGCAATACCAAACGTATGGTTGATGAGTTGGTGGATCATCTCAACGCTCAAGGCTATTCTGCGGATCGTCTCCATGGAGATATGAGCCAGGCCATGCGAGACCGGGTGATGACGAAGTTTCGCAAATCGGGATTGGAATTTTTGGTGGCTACGGATGTCGCGGCGCGAGGGATCGATGTGGACGATATTCAAGTCGTTTTTAACTACGACCTACCGTATGATCCTGAAGATTATGTGCACCGGATTGGGCGTACTGGGCGAGCGGGGCGATCAGGCGTGGCCTTCACGTTTGTCGCGGGTCGGGAGTTGTTTCAGGTCCAACATATTGAACGATTCACGAAGGTGAAAATACGACGCGGTAAAGCTCCGACAAGGATCGAGGTGGAGGAGGCGCGAACCAACGCCTTTGTTGGGAAGTTGAGGATCGTGCTACAGGCCGCAACCTATAAACGCCAGGATCAATTGCTCGAACGGTTGTTGGAGGAAGGATTTAATTCCACGGATATCGCATCTGCTTTGATGCACCTTCTACAAGCCGGTGAAGGAACCCCCGCTGTAAAATCATCTCGAGATGAAGAAGATTTCGAAAGAATGGGTCGTCGCAACCCGAGAGATGATTACGATCAAAGAACGCAAGAGCGTCCGAGAGATGATCGCGGGGAACGGTTTGATCGAGATGATCGTTCACCACAATTGGAACGGTCCCCCTTTAAAAACTTTGATCCCAATCGGGTTCCAAAAACGACGCGCAAGGCTGCAACTTCAGTGGATGCGGCACCTCCGGTGAAAATGGTCATTCCCCCAAGGAAAGCTCCAGAGATTGAAACGAAACCAATCCCGCCAACAATAAAACCCGCACCTCCAGTCGAACCCGCTATCCCAGCCAAAGTAACGCCCCCGAAACCGTCTGCAAAATCCCCGCCACCCCCTCTCCCCGCGTTGCCAATGGAACCAAAGCTGGCTTCAAAAACAGAATCTGCACTTTGGGCTCAACGAGCTGAAAAAAAAGAGGCATCAAAAATTCGTGTTCCGAAACCAAGTCGCGCCATGAATGAAGGGCAAACGCGGCTCTTTGTCAGCATTGGATCTGAAGCGGGTTTGGTTCCCAGTGACCTTGTAAAGCTCATTCAAGGTCAGACAGGTTTATCCGCCCAAGTCGTTGGACAAGTGGATATGCGCGAGCGACATTCCTTCGTGGATGTCGCCGTGGAAGAAGCGAGCGGAATTATTTCAAAGCTAAACCGAACCCAGATAAAGGGGCAAAAACTGAAAGTCAAACCAGCTTAATGGTCAGACAGTTGGCGTTTCATGATCGAAGGGGGGTAAATTTGAGAGTGTTAAATTCGAACACTCTTTATTCCCTGTTGCGGGATTCACTTCGAATTGGATACTTGACCTGTATCTAATAACTTTATTTCTATCATATTCCAATTTTTGAATGATGCCTCATAACCAAACCACAAATTACGATATGATCGGCGGTAACGGATCTGAATACGGGTCTGTTACTGCTGACCAGATTCGCCGATGGATTTCAGAACGCCGTGCCAACAAGGAAACGCTAATTAGACGCTCGGGAGAAAACGATTGGAAAACAATCAGCAGCTTCGAGGAATTTATTACGAGTTTTCCAGAACTCTACGAATCTAAGGTTTCACCAATAGAAAATGTTTTTGAGATCGTTAAGCCAATTGAAGATTTTCGACCCATCGAGCCGTTTAGTGTTGTCGGGTGTTTAGGCAGTGCCAGAGATTTGCTCAACAAAAACTTTTTACCCATCGCAGGGGCATGTTTGACAATTTGGTCGCTGACCATGGCGTTAAATTTTATTCCGATCCTAGGTCCCTTTATTATTTTACTGCTGATTGGACCCGTTCACGGAGCTTTGTTTCGCATGGTACTTGATAGAAAACGGGGTCAAGAAACCACTTTTCTACAAGCTTGGGCCGATTCAAAAACTCAACGAGTAACGCTGATGATCGCAGGGGCATCCGCAACGATCCTTACTTCGCTAGGATACCTGTTTGTTTTGCCCGGGCTTTATCTCACGATCGCATGGACGTTTGGATTGCTGATTATTTTAGATCAAAATACGAATGCTTGGGTTGGTTTAGAAAACAGTCGACGTTCTATTACATCCTCGTTTCTCGGGTTAGCTTCCTTGCTCTCGATATGTTATTTGCCGCTCATTGTCGTCAGTCTTTATGGCGGAATTCA
>CAMBHS010000113.1 GCA_945867235.1 Akkermansia muciniphila | reverse complement strand
TCTCCATGGAAAACTTCCGCTGGTAGAATTAACGGGAGGGGAACCCTTGCTCCAACCACGATCCATTGGTTTGATGCGCTCCCTGTGTGATCGGGGTTACATCGTGCTGTTGGAAACCAGCGGAGCTTGGGACATAGGTGTCGTTGATGATCGAGTGCATCGAATCATGGATTTAAAGTGCCCCAGCAGCGGAGAGTCGCATCGCAATCGCGAATCGAATATTCCACTGCTGAGAAAAACGGATGAGGTAAAGTTTGTGATCGGAACTGTTCAAGATTACGAGTGGGCACGGACACAACTCGCCACGCATCGATTGGAAACAATCTGTCCCATACTTTTTTCTTGGGTAGCACCGCTCCAACCTCACCAACGTCATCCCTCATTGAAGCCTGTTCCGGAAAACCATGTGGTGATCAGCCGCAAGGAACTCGTGGAACGGATTGTAGCAGACGCTTTACCTGTGAGGTTTCAGTTGCAGATGCACAAATTCATCTGGCCGCCAGATGAACGTGGTGTATGACCCGCAAATGGTTTCTAAATGATCACCAATAGCTATCAGGTGTTAGAACAACTTCGGCGTTTTGAATCTAGAAACGTCACCTATCTGGAATCGGACGGATCATGGCCGATTATTTGGGATCGGGCGCAGGGAACGAAGGTTTGGGATCTTTCAGGGAAAGAATACTTGGATTTGACAGCAGCATTCGGGGTCGCTGCAGCAGGCCATGCCAATCCTAAAGTGGTTTCCGCAGGTCAAATGCAAATGGGGCGATTACTCCACGCCATGGGGGATGTCCATCCTCATGCTCTCAAGGCACAATTGGCGGAGCGTTTGAGTCAGTTGACTTTCGGAAGATGGAACGGTTTGGACGGCAAAACAGTTTTTTGTAATTCAGGATTCGAAGCCGTAGAAGTAGCTCTCAAAACGGCCATCTTAGCCACCGGACGCAGACGCATCATTGCGTTTACGGGTGGTTATCATGGATTAGGTTATGGCGCGTTGAACGCCACGGAGCGAGCGCACTTTCGCAAACCATTTTTATCGCAGTTGGGAGAATTTGGTGAGTCGTTCCCATTTCCCGTCGAAGAATCGGATGCCGCAGCAATTCTTTCGGCCATTGATCAACGATTGGCTAATGGAGATATTGGGGCTGTGCTCATAGAACCCATGCAGGCTCGCGGAGGAATCCGCATCCCTCCGTTTAGTTTTCTGAAGGGCTTGCGTGCTTTGTGTGATCACCATGGCTCCTTACTCATCGTCGATGAAATCTACACAGGATTCGGGAGAACGGGGCGATGGTTCGCATGTGAACATTCCGATGTCATTCCGGATCTGATCTGTCTTGGCAAGGCGTTGACGGGAGGGTTCCCCCTTTCAGCTTGCGTGGGACAGTCCGATTTGATGGACAAAGCGTGGCCGCTTACACAAGGGGAAGCCATCCACACCAGCACGTTTCTCGGTCATCCTGTTGGATGCGCCATGGCATTGGCGCAACTGGATGAAATAACAACGGGAGACTTGATACACGAGAGCCATCGCAAAGGTCTGGTCACGCTGGATTTGTTGAAGAAAATGGCACAACAACATTCTAATTCCCGAACAACATGGATCGCTCGTGGGTGTGGATTGATGTTGGGTTTAGAAATTCGACTCGCCAACGGGGAACCTGCCACTCCCATATCCCTTACCATTATAAAAAATTTACTGCATGAAGGTTTTATCCTGTTGCCAGAAGGTGCTGCGGGCGAGGTGATCAGTCTCACTCCCCCTCTCACGATTACTGATATGGAATTACAGACAACACTCAACGCACTCGATGCGCAAATTAGGAGGTATCAGTGACATTGACAGAAATGCGATTGATACTGAGTTCCGAGCAGATTCAGTTGACGAAGTCACTCGGCCAAAATTTTCTGCATGACGGAAACCAGTTACAAAAAATCGCCAACGCGGGACAACTCAACCCGACAGATCACGTGCTCGAGATCGGCCCAGGTCTGGGGCCTCTCACCCAGCAATTACTGGCTCGTTCACAAAAGGTTTTAGCGATTGAGGTGGATCATCGCCTCGTAAATATTCTCCGAAAACAGTTTTCCAACGAACCTAAACTGGAATTGGTAGAAGCGGATGCTCTGGACCATATGAGATCTCAACCGCGCGATTGGACGGGGTGGAAACTGGTGGCAAACCTCCCTTATTCCATCGCCTCCCCTCTCCTTGTAGAGCTTGCACTAAATCCACTAGGGCCAGAGCGGTTGGTTGCAACCCTTCAAATCGAAGTTGCTCAACGGATCATCGCAAAATCAGGGAAACATGATTACGGACAATTAAGCCTTTTCTTGCAGTTAAACTATGAGCCCATGGGTTGGTTCAAAATTCCTTCAGGTTCGTTTTTTCCAGAACCGGATGTTGATTCCGCCTGTATCACGTTAGTGCGTAGACCTTCGCCTTTGTTGCCCAGTGAAAAAACTCCGTTGTTCCTTCGCATTGTAAAACTCGGTTTCTCGCAACGTCGCAAAATGATGTTGAAATTGCTAAAAACGAATTGGTCATTGGAACAACTTTTGTCTGCATACCAAGCTGCGGGCATCTCCGAACAGGCCCGGGCAGAAGCAGTGACTTTGGAACAATTTGTTATCCTGACACAAAGATTGTCTTAACCCATGGTTGATTTGGTAACTGCCCCTGTATGGAGTTATTTCACGGGATTATTTCGAGCCAACGTCTGGGAGACTTTCCGGCAGACTCGTTCCAAAGGAGGGTAATAATTGGAGTCACGAGCCAGGAATTTTTGTTGCTGCGCTGCCCTCACCCAACCTGACGCTTCGGTCCATTGGCGTGATCGGTGGAGATGTTCGATCATTAAGGTAAGCACGACTCGAGGTGCCATCAGATCCTGTTCGAAAGCTTGTTGCCCCACTTGCTTGGCGGACGCAGCCAGTGCTTCCTGACCTAGGCGAAAACACTCTGCTTCATCTCCTCTGTCCCATGCCAACTCTGCTTCATGCAATTGATAAACGCGGTGATTATTCGGATCTAATTTTTTCAATTGATCAATGATTTGCACCAGTGCACTCGCATCAGGTTGATGAAAAATGGAGCGTTTTTGACGGTAAGCTCTCAGGAGCACTCTCTCCCATGATTTTAAGCCTTCGATGTCAGCGGTAGCTTGACGAAGTTTCGCCGCAGGTTGGAGTTGCCAACGGTTTTCGTTAAGTAACGAAGGGGCTTGTGCATTGGGGAGGCTCTCCATGAATTGCAATGCCAACTCAGGCATTAAACCAGATTTGAGCCATTCAAGATAAAAACTGTTGGAGAGTCTCGCATCCACATCGTCCCCACCCACCACACGCAGGGCAAACCCTCGAAAATCAGATTCATCCAAGGGATATTTCTCAAGGTATTGATCTAGAAGAAGCGAAGATCGCACGGACCACGCCTCCTTGAAAGTGGACCATAGTTCTGAGGATTGACGGACAAAAAAAGCTCGTTGTGCTTCATACTCCAACGCTGGGAAATAATCGCTATGGATCGATCCTTCCTCAGCCACCAACGAGGTTCCATTTTCGGCAGAGGCGATTTCCAGCGATAAAAAAACAGCGAACGTGCCGATGTCGATGCGCTCCATGTCTTTTTGAATTAGAAGATCATCAAAACGCTTTTTGGATGCCGCTAAATCGACAACGGGAATGTTCCGAGATCCTACCAAAGCAAGATCCCCCGATTGAGTTCGCCAGATGGAGACGGATGGAAAAACAGAACTAAAGGTGCGAACTACCATCGCAAAAACATCATCGCTCGACTCATAGATCTGCAACCACTGCACCATCAAACCGTCGTTGGAAAGGTGATCAGCACAATCCTGATAATATTCTTGGCTGAAAACTCCGGCGACCCCTGCCATCCAAGGGTTGGAGGGTTCACTCACGATGACATCAAATCGTTGGTCACTAATTTTAAGAAATGACTTGGCGTCCTCCTTCACCAAATGGAAACGGGGATTGTCCAAAGCATGGTCATTAAATGGGCCAAAAAAACGGGCTGCTTGACTGATTTCTGGTGAAATTTCGACAGCGGTCACGCTTTGCACCGTAGGATGTCGCAAAATTGCACCGCAGGTCATCCCGCTACCCAAGCCGATGACCAGTGCATTCGTGGAAGCCGGACGCAACACCATGGGAATATGACCCAGGAGCAGTTGGGTGAAATGATCCCCTTTGCTTGAAGCGTCCACCTTGCCATTCACGCGCATGTAAAGGTGGGTATTGGTTCCTTGAACCTGCTGATTCACCGTCACCGTAGAGCTTGCTCCATCCCGATAATAACGGACCGCCAAACTGCGTGATAACTGACGGTATTCAGCCAATGATTTGGGAACCTGTTGAGCCCGCCACCACCCGTAAGAAAATGCTCCCTGCCATCGAGGCTCGAAATAAAAACCGGCGAGCACTAAAAATATCAGACCTCCAACACAACCCACGATCCACGTTTTTTTCAAATCAGCATTCCTGCGTAAAATCAGGAGTGCGATCAAAGCGTTTGCCATCACCCCGAGGGCGAAGGTTCGGGATAACCCCAGCATCGGCATAAAAACCAATCCCGTAAGCACCGCCCCGAGGACAGTCCCCGCAGTATTCATCGCAAAAACCTTCCCCACCGATCGTCCTGCATGTGCAAGGCCCGAGGTGGCTATTCGACTGGCCAGCGGAAGAGTGGTGCCTAAACAAAGGGCAGGGATAAACATGACGGCGAGGCAAAATGTCGCCTGAACAAATTCGTAGAGAGGATAGGAATCTGGGCTTCGTGCGATATGACGCGTCGCGATGATCAGGCCATAGGGCAAATACTCATACCCGAACATGGATAGGAACACTGTCGCAGCCAATGCAGCTTCGGCCCAACCGAAGGCGTCTAAGGTTCTTTTTAACCCAGTGCATCGCGCCACGACCGCACCTCCCGCAGCGATTCCGAGGATGAACGTGATCAACATCAATGTATACGCGTGAGTGCTTGATCCCAAGGCTAGAGCCAGCAAGCGTGTCCATGCGACTTCGTATAACATCGCTACAAAGCCCGACAATCCAATGGCCCAAACCGCTAGGCGCAGCTCTCGTGGCGTGAACTTTTCCGTAAGCTCTGAGGTCTGGACTGCCTGAGCAGGAGAAGGGCGCTCGCCTTCAAATACCATTCGAGAAAGACCCAGCGCAACGACACCAACTGCGAGGTTCAAAACTCCGCTGCCTATCAGGCTGATCTCGAGACCGAGCTTGGGTATCCACCAATAATCAGCGACGAAACAACCCAAAACGGCCCCAAGGCTATTGATGCAATAAAGCCAGGCAACTCTCCCTCGCAACTCGTCGATCGAATGGGTAACAAATCGTGTCAGCGCGGGAAAGGTTGCCCCCATCAGAGCGGTCGGAAGCAAAACCAGGAACAAACTGAAAAAAAACTTTAGAGCCAATAAACTGGTTTCACCGGCTGAAAGTCCGCGTGCCAGTTGGATATAGAATTGGTGGCAAGCCTCAAAGTAATAAGGGAATAGGAATGCGTAGACCGCGATGCCAATTTCAAGCCATCCATAAAAGGCCAAGGGGCGTCGCGAACGATCCACCACCGCTCCGAGCCAAGCATTTCCCAGTGCCAGTCCACCCATGAAGGCCACAAGTACTGCAACTACCGCATAACTGGTATGACCTAGGAAGAGCGCCAAGTAACGCGACCACGCAAGCTGGTAAATCAAACCAGCGACACCGGACACAAAAAAACAAGCTGTAACCAGTCTAGAAATGGTTTTCCCATTGGGCATGTGGCTGGAGATAACAAAATCACAGGACACCGTAAAGCGTGGCGTTAAAAAGTTTCCTGTTCCCATTCATAAAACCATCAAACTGAAACAATGGGGTTTTTCTCGCGAATTATCCCAACATGATGTAATGAAACCTACTTTGCTTGGCGAAAATACTAACAATTGAATCTCCCGACATGTTCGAGGCAGCCGTCATCGAAGCCTCCCAACATCTCCGTGCCGGGAAAGTGGTGGCATTGCCAACGGAAACCGTTTACGGGCTCGCCGCGAATGCTTGGGACCGTCGGGCTGTCGCTGGAATTTTTGAAACGAAAGGGCGACCCTCCCATAATCCACTGATCGTTCACGTCGCGGATTGGACAATGCTCCACTCCTGTGTCACTCATTGGTCGGAGTCTGCTGAACGACTCGCTCGTGCTTTTTGGCCGGGACCCTTGACACTTGTGGTTAAAAAATCCGATCTCATTCCACTCATCGTCACTGCCAATGGGGACAGTGTGGCGATTCGTTGGCCATCGCACCCCTTTATCCAAGCCGTGATCCAAGCTTGCGGATTTCCATTGGCGGCACCCAGTGCGAACCTTGCCAGTGCAGTTTCTCCCACCACGGCAGCTCATGTTCAGGCAGGGCTGGGAAATAAAATCGATTTAATCGTGGATGGCGGGGCATGTTCCATCGGCATCGAGTCCACGGTCGTTGACATGATCGGAAATCAACCCCGCATTTTGCGACCGGGGATGATCCATGCTGAGGAGATCAACCAAGCCTACGGATGTTTGAGGACTGAAATTTCTCAACCTCAAAAAGATTCCGATCAACCTTTACGCAGTCCCGGATTACTGGAAAAACATTACTCACCTCGCGCCAAAATGGTGCTTTGGAAATGGGAGAACGAACAGGATCTCCGACAACGTCTCGCCGAGGTTCATTGGTCCGAATCGGATGCGCATATCGTGGCCTATCGGCATGTTCCTGAGCGCGGACATTTCAGAGGTATTTCAGTCCTTCCAGAGAACCCAGAGGCATATGCTCGCGCACTTTACGCAGAATTGCATGCCTGCGATGAGTCGAGGGTTCCTCTGATTATCCTAGAGCTTCCTCCTATGGGATTGGCGTGGGAAGGAATACACGACCGCTTGCGGCGTGCGGTGGCTTAATCATCAATCAGAAGTCGAAGGATAACAATGTTGAGCAAACCCTGGATGTTCCTTTATTTTTCCAAGTGCGGCTCGCAACAATGTTTTTCCCGGTTCCATTCGATGCCAAGGACTAGCTCCGGAAGGATGAGGTAAAGGGATCAAGTCGAAGCTCACCCCCACTCTAGAACCTCGTAATTGACGACCCACGATTTGATTTAACGGAGCCGGTGACAAGAATTGTTGGATCGCCAATTTGCCAACGGGAATAATCAGCGAGGGTTTGAGCAATGCAATTTCAGCATCCAACCAAGCACCACATTGGAGTATTTCCTCGGGGCTCGGGACACGATCACCGCCAGTCATTTTCTTTCCCGGAAAACAACGACAAACTGCCGCCATGTAAATCATTGCGCGAAATTGAGATTCGGTAATCCCGCAGCCCTCTTGAAACCAACGGAAGAGGGTTTTGCCTGCGGTCCAAGCGAACGGTCGCCCGAGGATTGGTTCTTTGTCCCCAGGGGCTTGACCCACCAGCATGATCGGGCTCACCACAGGTCCACCGGAAACGGGTTTAAGCTGCATGGAGGGACAGCGGTGACACTTCAAAAGGGACTCGACATGCAACGCAAGTTGCTCCGAACGCGTCTGGAAAGACTGCAGGCTTATCGATTGGCTTGTTTCCGTCATGTGCACCAGCATGATCGGCAATAAATCTTTCCGCCAAGGCAAAAACTTAGACGAATCTCGCGAATTGCCAAAACATCTAGGGTTGATGTAGAGATTATCAAGAAACCATGGAGCCAATCTGCCAATCAGCATCGCAGCTGTCCCTTACCTCGTGGGGGTTGAGATGGATCGTATTGATTTGCGCCGCGACAGGGTTGCTATCTGCTGCAGAGCCTGCGTCAAATTCGGGACTGGATTTCTTCGAACGCCGCATCCGTCCTGTTCTGATTGAACAGTGTTACTCTTGCCATAGTGCCAATGCCGAGAAACTCAAAGGCGGCCTGTTGTTGGACTCCTTGGAAGGGATGTTAAAAGGAGGAGAACATGGCCCAGTTCTCGTCGCTCACCACCCCGAAAAAAGTCGATTGATTGAGGCCATTCGTTGGGAGGACGAGGATACCCAAATGCCTCCCAAGAAAAAACTGACTCCTATCCAAATTGATGATTTTGTCGCATGGGTAACCATGGGTGCCCCCGCGCCCGTCCTTACCTCCGATCGAAACAAACAACCTGTAAATCCAACAAAAGGTTCTACCCACTGGGCATTTCAACCTCCAATACTGGCGACTCCACCGCTCGTCCGCCGACCGGAGTGGTTACATACGCCTGTTGACGCTTTTATTTTGAAGGGTCTCGAAAATAAGGGGCTCTCACCTTCACCGACAGCTTCAGGACGAACCCTAATTCGACGTGCTTTTTATGACCTCACGGGGCTGCCTCCGAAGGCCGAAGAAGTGGAGAGTTTTGTGGCGGACACCCGCCCACAGGCTTACGCGCATCTAATCGAAAAACTCCTTGCCTCACCCTTTTATGGAGAGCGTTGGGGGCGGCACTGGCTGGATGTCGCTCGGTATGCCGATACAAAAGGTTACATATACACCGATCGAGAGGAGGCACGTTTTGTTCATTCTTATCTTTATCGCGATTGGGTCGTTCAATCCTTCAACAACGATTTACCTTACGACCGTTTCCTTTTGCACCAGCTCGCATCCGACCAACTCGGGGACTCTCACAAAAGTGAAAATGGACAGATCCCGCCCGTGGCTGGACTTGGGTTTCTCACGATTGGAAGGCGGTTTCTCGGGGTGACTCCTGACATTATTGATGACCAAATCGATGTGATGATGCGAGGGATGCAAGGACTGACCGTCGCTTGCGCCCGGTGT
>CAMBHS010000112.1 GCA_945867235.1 Akkermansia muciniphila | reverse complement strand
GCCGATTTCGGTGATGCTGCTGGGGAGGGTCACGCTCGTCAGTCCACTGCACTGAAAGAACGCACCTTGGCCGATGGAGGTGATGCTGCTGGGGAGGGTGTAATCACCCGTTTTCCCTTGGGGATACAAAAGAAGTGTTGTCTGTGCTTTGTTAAACAAAACTCCGCTGATGCTGGTATAAAGGGGGTTCGCAGTATCCACAGTGAAACTCGTCAGACCACTGCACCCATAGAACGCCTTGTAGCCGATGACGGTGAGGCTGCTGGGGAGGGTCACGCTCGTCAGACCACTGCACCCATAGAACGCCTGGTTGCCGATGACGGTGAGGCTGCTGGGGAGGGTCACGCTCGTCAGACCACTGCACCCATAGAACGCATAGGAGCCGAAGGAGGTGACGGGCAACCCGTTGATCGTGCTTGGGATGGTTAAATCACCGGTCGCTTGGGGATTGCTACCGGTGATCGTGATGGCACTGCCACTGTTTGAGAATAATAACTCCGCCTTTGAGGTGGCGGTGACTGTGAGCAGCAGTGCGAGAGCGCAGGCTTTGGTGTTTTTTAACACGTGCAGGAGAACGCCGATATTAACCTTCATGATGGATGAAAAATGATCTCATTCCACAGGATGTCAAGGGGATAGTTGTGTGTTTTGGAGGTGTTTTATTTTACGCTCGGTTCGATCCCCATGAAGGGTGTTCGCCATCGGACGCCAACCCTGTTGACGTCAACCTTAGCGGGTCAGTGCCTTGACAGCAGGAAGTTGAGATTTATATTGCGGCGGTAATGACAGAGTATTCTTGCGAATCAGAGGAGGAACCTTCGGGAGGCAGGCGGAGCGAATCCCTGAAAGCTTTCCGATCTGCTGGGCGTGGTTTTTGGTCGGATGTGCCGAACTCGCAGTGGGACGACTGGCGGTGGCAGATGAGAAACCGCATCACCTCCCGGGAGCAGTTGGAGAAATTGATGCCGATGCTCACGCCGGAGGAATACGCCGGGAGCGTGCTGGCCAATACCAAGCTGGCCTTGGGGATCACGCCTTACTTTTTTAATTTGATCGACCCAACGGACGAGCTCTGTCCCATCCGGTGGCAGGTGATCCCCCGGATCGAGGAGACGACGACGGCTCCATGGGAAATGTCGGACCCGTGTGGAGAGGACAGCCATTCTCCGGTGCCGGGGCTTGTGCATCGATATCCGGATCGGGTTCTGTTTTTAGTGACGGATCGTTGTGCTTCCTACTGCCGTTACTGCACGCGCTCGCGTTTGGTCAGCAACGCCGCGGGCTATGATTTCCAACCTGATTTTGATCGGCAGATTGATTACATTCGCAACACACCCACCGTGCGCGACGTGCTCCTGAGCGGGGGTGATCCGCTTTTGTTGAGCGATGACAAACTTGAATCTCTGCTGAGCCGTCTGCGAGCCATTCCCCATGTCGAGTTCCTGCGCATCGGCACACGCATCCCCATCTTTCTGCCGCAGCGCATCACGCCTGCGTTGTGTGACATGCTCCGCCGGTATCATCCGTTGTTCGTGAGTATCCACTCGAACCACCCTCGGGAATTGACGACCGAAGTCCGCGAGGCGTTGGGTCGGCTCGCCGATGCGGGCATTCCGTTGGGCAACCAATCCGTGCTGCTCAACCATGTGAATGACGATCCCGAGGTGATGAAAGCGCACCTGCACAAATTGCTGCTGTGCCGCGTCAAACCCTATTACCTCTACCAGTGCGACTTGATCGCGGGCTCGGCGCATCTGAGGTCGAGCGTCCGCCGAGGTCTCAAAATCATGTCCCAGCTCCGCGGGCACACCACGGGTTACGCGGTGCCGCAATACGTGATCGATGCCCCGGGCGGCGGCGGCAAAATCCCCGTGAATCCTGAATACGTCCTGAGCCATAATAATGACCGTGTGGTGATCCGCAATTTTGAAGGAAAAGTGTTCGAGTATCCGGAAGCCGCCGATGGCACGCCGATGGTCTCGCGACCCGGAGCCGTTTGCGACTCGCAATTATTTTAACCGCAGGAGATTGACCCGCTCCTATGCCACGCGAATCAAAGAAAGAATTGCACGGACGCGTTGCGCGGCTTTGCCAACAATTCCAACAGACCTATCCCGAGGCGCATTGCGAACTGGTTTACAGCAACCCCTTGGAGCTGCTCATCGCCACGATCCTCTCGGCTCAATGCACGGATAAACAAGTCAACAAAGTCACGGGGGGGCTTTTTCAACGATACCGTTCTGCTCTCGATTTTTCCCAGGCGCCCTTGGAGGAACTTGAGCACGAGCTGCGTTCGATCGGGCTTTATCGCAACAAAGCAAAAAATATCCAGGCCTGCTGCCGCAAATTAGTCGAGACTCATGGGGGGCAGGTCCCGCCGAGTATGGAGGCGCTGGTGGCCTTGGACGGCGTGGGCCGCAAGACCGCGAATGTCGTTCTCGGAAACGCGTTCGGGTTGAATCACGGTGTGGTTGTCGATACTCACGTCGCCCGTCTTTCCGCTCGATTAGGTCTGACGCCCGCCAAAACTCCGGAGAAAATCGAACTCGCCCTTTGCGCCCTCGTGCCCGTTTCGGATTGGACGCAGTTGAGTCTCTGGCTGATTTTTCATGGACGCCGTCGGTGCTCTGCCCGCTCCCCTCAATGCGACCTTTGCGAGGTTGCCTCACTTTGCCCATCGCGTGGAAAATGTGCCTCCTGAAACACAACTGGCGATATGAGTGAACCTTGGTTCCATGGCGAGGACATGCCAGCGGCAGCAGATTGGAACATGGCGATGGACGATCTCCTGTTGCAACGTGTGGCTGAGTTGGGTCGTCCCCTGTTGCGTTTTTACGCATGGAGCGAACCTGCGGCGACCTTTGGATATTTTCAACACTACACCGACATCGCGGCATGGACCTCCTTACGCCCTTTGATCCGCCGTCCAACTGGGGGCGGACTGGTTCAGCACGATGCCGACTGGACCTACAGCCTCGCCTTTCCTCCGAGCCATCCGTGGTTTGAATTCAAAGCCGCGGAAAGTTACAAAGCCCTTCATGATTGGCTTCGGCGATCCTTCGAGCGACTCGGGGTGACGACCCAACTCGCGGTCTGCTGCCAAAAAGAAGGACCCGGACAATGTTTCATCGGATCGGAACCATTTGACCTTCTCTGGAACGGTCGGAAAATTGCAGGAGCCGCACAACGCCGGACCCGGGGTGGTTTGTTGATTCAAGGCTCCGTGCAAAATCTCGCACAAGCCTGCACGCGTGCCGAGTGGCAGGAGGCTCTCCGACAAACTGCACCGATAGAGAATCGCGTTGTCGAGTGGAGCCGCATGGAATGGGATCCCTCGTGGCTCCAGGCCGCCGCCGATTTGATCGAAATCAAATACGCCTCCCCAGCGTATAACCAGAAGCGGTGATCCCTTGTTAAAAAAGGAAACGCCTACCCTTGGCACCCGAGGAGTTTTCGTTCCTTGATAATTTTGGCGACCTCGGGCGGCACCATGGTTTCCCACGTTTTATCCCCCGCGAGCATCCGCGCCAAAACATCGGTGGAATAAATCGGCAGTGCCGTTGGATCGTAATCGTTGATCTGCTGAATGAATGAATTTTCCATCAGGTGAAGATGGAGATGTCGGAGGTTCGGCACCACGGGCATGTTGGTAGCCGTGAAGATCTCGCCCGTGATCGCATGGCGTTGCGGGTAGGCGTAAATTTTCAGGCTGTTTTTGAACAGTCTCCCAAAGGACTCAAGAATCCCCCCCTCCAGATCGTGATAATATTTTTCATCGAAAACATCGCGCAGACTGGGAAGCCCCATCACCAACGCGATCATTTCCTTGGTATAACGAAAGAGGTAGGCGGCCAGCCGGTGATACTCGCCAAAATTCGAAATCAACACCGTTCTGCCCAACGTGCCGAGGACATCCACACGATCTAAAAAATCCTTGTGATCAATCCCCGATGCCGACGTCAGATTCTTCATCGTCATCTCCAGCAGGATCACCACGTTGTCCGCTTTGACCTGCGGCTCTTTAACGAACAACGCTTGCGCACATCGCAACATGTCGAGCGAGGTTTTGGTCACGGGTCGGAAACTGCCACGCTCCACAAGAATGTTTTTTCTGTAAAGCACCTCAGCGGCTTGCACCACCGAACCATCCGCTGTGAACATAGCGGCATTGGCCAAACCGCGTTCCACCAATTGCAGACTGACCAGCCGGTTATCCACTTTCTCGAAAGCTGGGCCCGACACTTTCATCATGTCCACCTCGACGCGCTCCGAGGTCAGATTATCCATCAGAGAATCCAACAATCCCGGCAGATCATCATGAAGATAAAGCGCGGCATGCACCAGGTTCACACCCATGATTCCAAGAGCCTCCTGTTGTTGCAGATTCTCCCGATCCAACATCCGAACATGGATGATGATATCCGAAGGCTCGCACCGGGGCTCCGCCTGGAAACGCAACCCCATCCATCCATGGCACTCGTCATAGCTTTTGAAACTTCGTGCCGCCACGGTATCTGCGAAAACGAAGAACTTGGTGGACGCCCCGCGTTTGGCATCGAGCCGTTCCACCATCAAACCATACTCATGGTCCAGCATGGTTTGCAGACGTTGACGCGATACATAACGATCGGCATGTCCGTAGATTGCATCGCTCACCACCATGTCATAGGCCGACATTGATTTTGCGATTGTGCCCGCCGCGCCACCCGCTCGAAAAAACCAACGCGCCACCTCTTGCCCCGCCCCGATCTCCGCAAAGGTTCCATACTTGCTCGGGTCGAGATTGATCTGCAATGCCTTGTGGTGTGTGTCCGCGATGATTCGATTGATGGGCTCCATAAAATCAGATTTACACCGACTCTCCTTGAGACCTCTACAGACTAATCGGGCAGAGGGTTTTTCGCAATCCTACTCACGCCCCCCGCAGTGCCGCACCCGTGATACTCGAAGGACAATCCATCACCTGCTCCGGCGTTCCTTGGACGACCACACGCCCTCCGTGCTCGCCCGCCTCGGGTCCCAGATCTATGATCCAATCCGCCATCCGGATGACTTCTAGATTGTGTTCCACGATGATAATCGAATGTCCGGCATCGACCATTTTTTGGAAGGCTCGCATCAGGATGCGGATGTCCTCGTAGTGCAATCCTGTCGTGGGTTCATCAAAAATGTAGAGGGTCGGTTTTTGATTGGGCACAGGGCTTTTGGCGCATTCCGTCAAATGCCGCGCGAGTTTCAGGCGTTGACTCTCCCCGCCCGAAAGCGTGTTGATCGGTTGACCCAGTTTCAAATATCCCAGACCAATCTCTTGCAGCGTGAGCAGGCTCGCGAGGGCCCGCTGTGCCGGCTTGGAGCTGGGGTAATGATTTAGAAAAAGAATCCCCTCATCCACCGTGGACTCAAGCAGGTCGGCGATGCTCCAGCAAATTTCCGCCGAGGGTTTGAGTTTGATTTCGAGCACATGTCCTCGATACCGCCGCCCGTGGCATTCGGCACAGCGGATAAAAATATCACTGAGAAACTGCATCTCAATTTTTTCGAACCCTGTTCCGCGACACTGCCCGCACTGACCTTGGACCGAGTTAAAACTGAACGCACTGCTGTTTAACCCCACGGCTTTCGCCTCGTCCGAACTCGCAAACAAATCCCTCAATGAAACGAAGGCTCCCGTGTAAACTGCGGGATTCGAGCGTGGAGTCCGACCCAACGAGCTTTGATCCACCAGAATTCCTTGGCCCAGATGTTCCGCTCCCTCAAGGCGGCCCACCGTCGTCCGAGGTTCCAACTCCTCCTCCATCCCGTCCTGATCGTCCTCCTCGGATTCCTCAGCGGATGGAGTTTGAATCCTGTGCAACCGATTTTCCAATAGCGGAAATAACACCTCGCGCACCAGCGTGGTTTTTCCAGACCCGCTCACCCCAGTGACGCACACCAAGCGGCCCAATGGAATTTCCAGAGTCAAATGATTCAGATTATGTCGGGTGACCTCCGAAAGAATTAATTTGGGTTGAAGCTCAAGATTCACCTCCCGCCCACGACCCGCATCCATCCTCATGCGTCCCGACAAATACGCACCCGTGATCGAATGAGCCGCGCGCAGAATTTCTCCATACGTCCCTTGGAAAATCAATTCGCCCCCGCATTCGCCATGCCCCGGGCCGATGTCGATAATTTGATCCGCCGCCCTCATCACGCTTGCCTCATGCTCCACCACCACGAGCGTGTTTCCCCTGTCGCGCAAACGATTGAGGATCGTCACCAACCGGGCCGTATCTCGCGGGTGCAATCCGACGCTGGGTTCATCGAGAACAAACAACGTGTTCACCAATCGCGATCCCAGGCAGGTCGTCAGGTTCACGCGCTCCGTCTCTCCACCCGAGAGCGAACGTGTTGGGCGATCGATCGTCAGGTATCCCAGACCCACCTCCTCAAGGTAAGCCAATCGGGAGGCGACCTCTTCGACCGCGACCCTCAGGGGGTCCGAAGGTTTTCGTTGATGCGCGGATTCCACATGCCCCGCGACAAACCGCAACGCGTCATGCACGGTTAAATTGTAGAACGCCGGCAAGGTGAGGCTTCGACCGTGCGGGTCGGTCGCTTTGTAAAGCAAGGTTTCGGGTTGGAATCGTGTCCCGTGGCATTGTTGACAGAGCGTGTAAACCCGGTATCGAGACAACAAAACACGCACATGCATTTTGTAGGATTTCGATTCCAAATACTTGAAATAACCTTTCACTCCATACCATGCCTTGGGCCATTCCAGTTCGGGATCCGTCCCGTAGCCAGGGTCGCCCTCGATCACCCACTGCCGATGTTCCGGGGAGAGCTCGGCAAAGGGGACATTCATCGGCACCCGATGTTTCCGGCACGCCTTCGTGAGGTCCTCTTGGGATTGGGCTCCGGTCTCCGTCTGCCACGGTTTCACCACACCCTCTTTCAAAGAGAGGGACGGATCCGGAATCGCCAGCCGATAATCGATCGAGATGATCCGACCAAAACCTTTGCACGCCGGGCACGCCCCCAACGGGTTGTTAAAAGAGAACATCCCCGCACGCGGCTCCGAGTAGGCGAGATCACACCCCGCACAATGCTGGTGTTGCGAGAAAGGTTGAGCCGCCCCTTTTTCCTGACCGTAGATCGCCAATCGACCTTTACCGAAATGGTAGGCTTGTTCCAGAGCCTCCACAAAACGCCCCCGCTGCCGAGGCTGCAAATTCAACCGGTCTTGGACCACCGTCAACTGGCCGGGCGGCGGACTGCCCAACAACACTTCAGCCTCCTCCACGCGGATCGTTCTCGGGGCATCCGTGCCTTCCCCGATCAGCAGCCGTTGATATCCTTGCCGCACCACCAGGGCCAGTGATTCCGAGAGCGAAAGCTTTGGGCTCAGCGCGAGCGTGAAGGTGATCGTCCATTCGGTATCCGGCGCATGTTGGGCGGTCATCGTCTCCCAAATCTGTCGGGACGTATCCTTCCGAACGTCTTGTCCACAGCCCTTGCAAACCAGTTTCGACACCATCGGCCACAACACCTTCATGTAGTCCGAAATCTCCGTCATGGTGCCCACCGTGGAACGCGTCGATTTGACTGAATTACGTTGCTCCAACGCAATCGCCGGAGGGATCCCTTGGATGGAATCGACCTGCGGCTTGTCCATGCGATCAAAAAATTGACGAGCATACGGCGAGAACGTTTCGATATACCGTCGCTGCCCCTCCGCATAAAGCGTGTCAAACGCCAGCGAACTTTTGCCCGAGCCGCTCAACCCCGTCACCACCACCAATTTACCCAACGGTAAATCGAGATCAAAATTCTTGAGATTATTTTGGCGGACACCGCGCAGACGAATCACGGACTCCGGAGAGGAATTCAGCATCGATGAGAAAGGTAATCACCCCCCGCCCCCTGTCAAATCTCCGCGCCTGTTTTACCAGCCAACGCAATCATCGGGGTTTCGGCTGGCTTTGCTGGATGACATCGGTTAAGTTCAAGTCTTAAGCCGTTGTTTTCCAAGTTCTCTAAATCCCACGAAACAACACCATGCACTACAACCCAGCACGCGCGCTCGAACTCCTGCGGCTCGGAACTCAAAACCCGAATGCGGCGTTTCACGAGGGTCAAGAGGAAGCGATCCAGCGTGTGGTGGCCGGGCGGGGTCGGCTGCTGGTGGTGCAGAAGACGGGGTGGGGAAAGAGTGCGGTCTATTTCATTGCCACCAAGCTGCTGCGCGAGGAAGGCATGGGGCTGGCCCTCTTGATTTCTCCATTGCTTGCGCTGATGCGGAATCAAATCGCGGCAGCGGAACGGATGGGTGTTCGAGCTGAAACCATCCACTCAGGAAACCGTGGTGACTGGCAGAGGATCGAGGGAGATATTGCGCGGAACGAAGTGGACATCCTGCTTATCTCACCGCAGCGACTGCTGAACGAACAGTTCAACACGCAGGTGCTGCCGCTATTTGCTAGCACCGTTTCGATGGTGGTCATTGATGAAGCGCACTGCATTTCCGATTGGGGTCACGATTTCGTTCCCGAGTATCGTCTGATCGAGCGACGGATACGCCTCCTGCCGCCCAACGTCCGCGTGCTGGCAACTACTGCGACCGCCAATAATCGGGTGGTGGAAGATTTGCAGTCGGTTCTCGGTCCGAATCTTGATGTTACCCGTGGGGATCTGAGCCGTTCTACTTTGCTGCTGCAAACCATGCGCATGCCAAGCCAGGCAGAGCGACTCGCGTGGCTCGCGACCTACCTCCCCACCATTCCGGGCAGCGGCATCATCTACGCGCTGACGGTTCGTGATGCCGATCTCGTCGCCGAATGGCTGAGGCGGCGCGGACTGGTCGT
>CAMBHS010000111.1 GCA_945867235.1 Akkermansia muciniphila | reverse complement strand
AATCTGGCCGGCCTGCTCAAGCAAGGACTGTGGTGAGATGGAATCATTCATGATGAGCAAAGTATATCGAATGCTATATATGAAAGCCACAAAAAAAACCGAAACCAACCCGTTCGAAGATTTTCGAAGATTTTCGTCATGCACCCTCCGCTGTCTCACTGCGTTCGCCTTTTGCGTCGCGGTCGTTTCCTCGCAAGCGACCACCGTTTACCAAAGTTCCGATAGCCAGTATGTGGCTTGGGAAGCTGAGGATATCCACTCCATCACGAACGCCCCATCCACGCTGTGGGAAGTGCGGGCCGACGCCATCGCAAGCGGCGGATCAGCAATTTACCAAGCAGGGGATAATGGGACTGCCTTTTCATCGAGTTTCGCGCTCTACAAAATCAAGTTCAAAACCGTTGGCAGCTACACCCTATACGTCCGCTGGCGCGGAGATGAGGCTCGAACCACCCAAGATGCCAATGGCGCGAACAGCTACCGCCGACCGGTGGGATTCGGAGATCTGGTGACGGACACTGCCAGCTTGAATTTCGTTTCCTCCTCCGCCAATAACACCCGCGTGCCACCAGCCGCTAATCTTTATGCCTCGATCAAGGAGAATGGACAAGTCTATGAGGTCACTCAGGCAGACATCGATGCAGGGGGTGAATTGATCCTGAAGGTCGGAACCCGCGAGTGGGGGATGTTCCTTGATCGCTTCATTTTGTCCCTTAACGATGCATTGACTGATTTGGATTTCAATGGGTTATCCAATTCGGAAACCAGCGTTATCCAGCAAGGGGCTGCCGATAACTTCGTGGCATTCGAGGCCGAGCGAGTAACCAGCTTGGTGAATGCCTCCCCGACTCTCTGGCAAGTCAAAGCCGATCCTATTGCCAGCGAAGGCTCAGCTCTCTACCAATCCGGAGATAATGGCACTGCATTTTCATCCAGTTTCGCCTTGTTCCAAATTCGATTCAAGAACCCAGGCACTTACAATCTCTATGTCCGCTGGCGCGGGGATGAAGCACGCACCACACAGGATGCCAATGGCGCAAACAGCTATCGCCGACCGGTGGGATTCGGAGACCTTGCGACGGACACCTCTAGCGTGAACTACGGTTCCTCCTCCGCCAATAACACTCGGGTGCCACCAGCCGCCAATCTTTATGCCTCGATCATGGAGAATGGACAAACCTACGTCGTCACCGAAGCCGATGTGGCCTCGGGCACTCCTCTCATCTTTAAGGTCGGGACTAGGGAATGGGGCATGTTCCTAGACCGTTTCGTGTTCTCTCAAGTGAGCGGTTTGACGGACGCGGATATCAACTCGCTGCCGAATTCCGGAGCTTCGCAGCGTCCCAATGTTCTTGCGGCGATCGGTTCTGACACGATGTCAACCATCACCTTGAGCTTCGACCGGGCATTGAATCCAAATTCCATTGTGGCGAGCGCATTCAAAGTGAGCGGTGGAGTCGTCGTCACGGAAGCGGTTTTGAATGTGGCGACGGCGAAGGATATTGTGTTGGTTACTTCGACACAGTCTCCCCGAACCGAGTATTCTGTCACCATGTCCGGAGTTGCGGACGTCGCTGGGAACCAAGTGTCACCCGGAACCAAAGCGAAATTCACCTCTTGGACTTTGAGCCCCGGTTGGGTGAAGCGAGAGCTTTACTTCGCTTCACCGGGTACGACGGTTGAAGAATTGGTGGCAAACCCGAACTTTCCAAATAGTCCGGACAAAGTGGAATACCTGCGGAGCGTCGCCAGCATCAATGACCCTCAGGTAGATAATTTCGGGGGGCGGATCAGCACCTTTTTTACACCGACACAAAATTCGGCCTACGAATTCTACATTATTGGAGATGATGCCGCCCAACTTTACCTCAGCTCCGATGAATCGACAGCGAATCTAGCATGGGTGCTGAGCAGCGACCTTGCTTACCCGAATTTTGATTCTGCAGCGATGCATACGACCGAGAATCTCTTGGCGGGACGCCGATACGCGTTGCAGTTGTTGTTCCAACAAAGCGGCGGAGAGACCCGTGCGGCGGTCGCGGTTCGTCCCGTGGGAACGGCCGGTGCACCCTCCAATCTCCCTTACTTGGCCGGCGACAAAATTCAAACATTTATCAATCCGGATGCGGGTGGCATCCTCTTCACCCAACAACCGGCCAGCCTCAATGCAGCGGCAGGCACACGAGCCACATTTTCTGTGGTTGCCTCGGCTAAATCTGGGGGACGCCTTTATTATCAATGGTTGAATAATTTTGTGCCAATCCCCGGTGCGAATCGCTCGACCTATGTGACCCCTGTCCTTACAGAAGCGATTTCTTCGTACTCACACCGAGTGGAGGTTTCTGTCAATGGAACGACTTGGATCAGCATGCCCACCTCCCTAAACGTCCTCCCAGGAACTCCAGCAACGGTCGCTCCCTTTATTGGGGTCAGCTTTGTTGGCGGTGGCAATGGTTCACCTGGAGGGATACTCCTGCCTTGGGATGTGGCCGGTGTGGTTCAACAGGAAAATTACAATAATATTTACGGAGCTGCGATCGTGGACGTGCCATTGAACGACGCCGCAGGTCAGAGCACCCCGGTAACAATTACAGTTGAGGTCGCCGCCACCATCAGTGCTGGCACCGGTGAAGCGAGTGGAGACAGGGTATTGCTTCAAGGTTATATCCATAACAGCAACACTCCCTTGACTCTGCGTTTAGCCAACGTCCCCAGCGATAATTACAACCTCATCATCTACAGCCTAGGCTTCAACTACAACACCACCTACGAGGAGTCTTTCGCTCTCGATGGACTTGAAGTTTATCCAACCTACAACGTGAAAGCCCAGCATGCCGCTGAGTATGCAGCCAAGCCAAGCTTCGCATTGATGGATAGCACCGACGAAAATTCCCGCGATTCGGGCAATTACGTCGTTTATTCCAACATTTCACCTTCGGTGGATGGTTCGCTGGTGTTGACGGTTTCACCCCAATCGGTGAACACGGGCATCAACTTCCTCCCTGCTGTCAACGGCTTGCAGTTGGTAAGAGTCATCCCCGTGGTGGTTGCACCGAAGTTAAATGCAGCCCAAGCTGGAAATATGCTCACCCTCTCATGGGGTGTTGATGCAAAGGGATTTACCCTTCAATCCTCAACATCGCTCGGGGTTAGTGCAGCATGGTCGTCGGTGAGCGGTGTGGTCAAGCCTCTCACAGGAGTCGGGAGTGCGGACGTCTCCATTCCAGCCTCTGGAACTCGATTTTATCGAATGATAAAATAAGGCTCTGATTCTAGTTCAATAAAACCGGACGTCCAAAAGGCGTCCGGTTTTTTTTCTAAATGCGGAGGTAGGAATTCGGCTTTCTTGATGGCGAGCGGTATCCAATTGTGTGATGATGCTCAGCCAACACTTATGTTTTTTATAAATCGTGTCATCTTGGTTTGGATTACTGCTCTCTCGGTCTCTCACACCTTTGCAGGGGTGGGCATTTTTGATGACCATTCTGATATTGGAGCACTTCCAGCAAGCGGAAAAACCGGGGTGCAGTGGGATGGAAACTCTTACAAGGTGTCAGGCAGCGGTGCGAATATGTGGTTCACCAATGACGCATTGCATTTTGTTTGGAAAAAGGTTTCTGGCGATGTGTCTCTCTCGGCCGATGTGATGGTGCATGTCACCGAGGGAAATGATCCCCATCGGAAAGGGGTTTTGATGGTGCGTCAAAGTTTGGATGCTGATTCGGCCTATGCCGACGCCGCACTGCATGGCGATGGATTAACTTCTCTGCAATACCGCGAGTCGCGGGGAGCGCGAACGTATGAAATCCAAGCGAATCGGTCGGGATTGAATCGACTGAGAATTGAGAAACGGGGCAAGTATGTCTCGATGTCAACCGCAGGAGCGGGTGAGGATTTACGGGCCGCAGGTGGATCATTCCGGTTGGAATTGAGTGACCCTTTTTATGTCGGTATCGGTGTGTGTGCACACAACAGCAATCGTGTGGAATCGGCGACATTCCGAAATGTCGCATTGAACGAAATTGAGGGTGCTGGGTTGGGGACAAATCTGATGAGCACACTGGAGACGATCACGATCGCATCCAAAGATCGTCGTGTGGTTTTTACCACAACAAACCGAATCGAAGCCCCGAACTGGATGCGGGATGGAACCAATCTTTTGTTTAATGGACGTGGGCGGATTTTTCGAGTTCCTATTTCGGGAGGTGAGCCCGTCGCGGTGGATTCTGGGTTTGCGATACGTTGCAATAATGATCACGGAATATCGCCAGACGGCACCATGCTCGTGATCAGCGATCAATCCCAGGAGAAAGGGCAGTCGTTGATTTACACTCTACCTGTGGTGGGGGGAATCCCGAAGCGCGTGACAATGAAAGGCCCCTCCTACTGGCATGGGTGGTCCCCAGATGGGCGGACGTTGGCCTATTGTGCGGAGCGTGGTGGTGAATACGATATCTACACCATCCCCGTGGATGGCGGTGAGGAAAAACGATTGACCACCGCGACTGGGTTGGATGACGGACCTGATTACACAGCGGACGGTAAATGGATTTACTACAATTCTATGCGAAGCGGAGGCATGCAGGTCTGGCGGATGCATCCGGATGGAACCGCACAGGAGCAAGTGACGATGGACGAGTTCAACAATTGGTTCCCTCATCCTTCACCGGACGGAAAATGGCTGGTATTTTTGTCCTATGAACCTTCGGTGACAGGTCATCCAGCAGACAAGGATGTGACCTTGCGCATCATGCCTCTAGGGGGTGGAAAGGTAGAGGTTTTAGCCAAACTATTCGGAGGGCAAGGGACCATTAACGTCCCATCCTGGTCACCGGACAGTAAACGACTATCGTTCGTGAGTTACCAGCGACGATAGAATTTTGGTAACGGAGATTCGGCCACCAAAAGTTTTTTAGGCTTGGGTTGGAATCCTTTCAATGGGTTTGCGGACTCCGGGGCAGGGCTTCTGTGGGGATTTCGTTGCATTTAGGACGTCCCCAAAGCCAACCGAGAAAGAAAAAGGCCGACCACGAAAGTGCAGGGATATAGAGACCGAACTCGACGAAGGATTGCAGGGCGTATCCTAAAACGCCCACCCACATGGCAAATTCCACCCCGTCTCCTGACGCCCATTTCTTTTTTCCCAACGTGATTACCGATCCTATCAAAAAAGCTGTAAACAACAGACACCCTATCAAGCCAGAGTCTGAGGCCTGTTCGAGGTAATCATTGTGGGTGAGTTTTGCCATTTCCGCCTCGGGAGGTTTGCGTTTGGCATATTCCACCGCAAATGTTCCCGGACCTGTGCCGAGTAAGGGATAGTCTTTGGCAATGTCCACCGCAGCTTGCCAATAGGTAAATCGGGCACTCGCACTCGTGGCTCCTTTGGCAAAATAACCTTGGAATTTCCACGCAAACGCTCCGAGCCCCCCTAACAGAACCATCGAAAGCAACAGAGCTCGCCAACGACGCAAGTTGGGTTGGCGTAGGATGACAACCAGCAGAAGAACCAAGGAAATCAGCCAACCCGATTTTGATCCGGACCAATAAAGACAGGTCCCGCTTCCTAAGACCAGTCCACCCATCAGGACGCCCCGTGGAATATTGGAAAGTCGGGTCGTGTAACGCCATGTCGCCGTGATCAGGAATGGGAAAAAAAGCAGGATCGCTCCAGCCAAGGCATTGGGGTAAACGAGGCTTGAAAATATGCGGTTGCTGCTTATTTTTAAAAGGTATTCAGGCTTCGCACTTTGCCAGTTTGGCTGTGCATAAAACGCCTGTCGAGTCGCTTCCAATCCGCCCGAATGTTGCTCCCACCCCAACCAGAGAACATAAAAAAAACAGGCGAGCAGTCCCGGCAAAAGCCATCGTGGGGTAAGTTGCGTAGACCACCGTCGAGCCGCTTCAAACAGAATCAACAGGGCATGAAAGTGTATTATCGTAATCCCCCACAAATGCCGATGTGGTGAGTTCATGGCACTGAGTCCCTGCCATGCTAACCAAACTAGAACCAGCGAGGCCAACCAGGGCATGCGAGTCTTCGGAATTCCCCATCGCCAAAATCCCAACGCAAGGATGAACAACCAAAATAGAGCCATGGGGAGTGGCCATGAAATAAAAAGATATTCGGCTAGGTTTTCCGGCCATGTCACGAGGTGATTGAGAATCACCGGATTGCCAAACTTCAGCAACCCCAGCCCCAGTCCAAACCCAATCAACGCGGTGATCAAGTGGTCTATTTTCCTCTGAGTGGAACTCTGCGTAGGTAGAGTTGGCTTACTCACAATTTTAACTTGAGCAGTCCCACCTCCATCGCCAACGCCTCTTGAACATTGGTGCCAAGCAACCGTTGGGTGCGTTCGATGTGCTTCAGATTTGCCAACCCCTCATCCCCGTTGATCCGTTGTGCGATCACTCTTGAAAAGTTTTCGAGAGAGGGTAATGACAGCAACTCCGTGGAACTTTGTTGGGATAAAAGCCATATATCTCGCAGCCACCATTGTAACCCAAGGAGTAATTCGGAGCGACGGAGGCGATAGGCAGCCTCGATGGAGGCGGAGAGTTCCACTTCCCATCTCTCACGCAAACGCGCATCGATATCTTCATGCTGTTCGAGTGGCGAACGTTCGGTCAGATCTTTTTCTATTCGTGCTTTGAGTTCGCCCAAATACTGCAGGAGATTCCCTAAAACTCGATAACGAGCCAGCAATCCACCCTTGGCTTCTGCGACCATCTTCGAGAACTCCATCAGCCAAGTTTGATCTTCTTCCCGCATCGTCGCGGAGGTGCTTCCGGCAAAATTCAGTCGAAGGCATCGTGAATGAATTGTCTCCAACAAGCGCGAGGGGTCCAAGCTGAGAAGTATAAAGATCGAGCTGTCCGGGGGTTCTTCCAGAGTTTTTAGAAACGCGTTCGCGGCCTGCACATTGAGGCGTTCTGCCGCGACAAGAATGGTGACCTTATAGTTTCCTTGGGTCGGCTTGAGATTCACCGTGCTCATCACTCCTCTCATCTGATCGATGGTGATGATTCTGAGCTTGGATTCCGGGCGCACCCATAGGAGATCCGGGTAATTGCCTGAGGTTGTTTTACGGCAACTCAGGCACTGGTCGCAGCAATCAATGGCATTGCCAGAGGGTCCACGGATTGGAAATTCACAATTGAGCGTCTTGGCCAGTTGCCCTGCCATGCTTTCCAGTTCGATCAGATCAGGACCGGAGAAAATGTAGGCATGTGCCAATCTTCCTTTGTCCAAACTCCTTTGGAGAAGTTCGACCACTCTTGCCTGGGTGGGAAAGTTTCCGAAAGACATGTTTCAGAATAGGTCTTTGGCGGTATGAATTCGGGACTCCATCGATCGCACCAGCGGCAAGGCTCTCGCTAGGGCATTGTCAGGAGATTGCCCCATGAAAGGTTCCATGATAAACTTCACCGCCGCGACGACATCCCCATTTTTATCATGCAAGGGCAACGTCACCAAGAGGGTCTTGTTTTCGCGTCCTGCATATTTTTTATTATTCAGAAGGACATCTTTTTCAATCTTCGAACCTCGTTCACCTATTTCCTCCGGCTTGGTGCTGGCAATAACCTTGGGTTCTTCGGTCTTCGCTTCCAATGTGTAAATTCTTAATCCCAAAAGTCGGGGGTAATCTTTCACCATTTCACGCACGAGAATTGTGGCCAGCCCTTCATGAGGAGTGTATTCGATCCTCAGATCGGCAAAGTGGCTGACGGAGTCCGATTTTGTCCACAGCCCAATTTTCCCCGAGGTATAGGAGTTGTCGATCAAGAGAGGGATTACCTCTTTCTCGTTGAGCCAACATTGGATCTGGTTTGCTCGGCATTTAATCCGAATTTGGTGCCAGACTTGGGTTGGAATTTCGATTTCCGGACCGAAAGGGGCACCCAGTTCACCGTTGGTAACCTTAAAAAAACGAAACGTCCGACCTTTGGAACTGGCTCGGACATAATAATAATTCTTCTCATCCTGAATCCTAAAGGCCACTCCAGCCATTTGTTCTAATACACCACTCACCGTTTTGAATCGAACGCTCAGAGTGAAGTCCCCATACTTTTCGTCGTCTAGGATCAGCAACGAAACGTGATTATCGAGTAATTGGCGAGAGAGTTGCGCGATGACGGGCTTTTTCGGTGTGATGGCATTCGCCGTTATGTTTGGGATGATTGATGGCACTTCATCGATGATAATTTGCCAATTACCCGGATCACCCGTTCCAGTTACGACACTTCGAAAACCGGCGGGAATAGTATTTAACGGAGACTTCGAAAAATCGAACGATCGTTCGGCCCCGTGGGAACAAACAATGACCTGAAATAATACTAGAGCTGACCAAAAATGTCGCATTCTGCGATTCACTTTAGATCAATGGAGCGAACCCGACAAGTAGGGAGGCATCGTTTTCAACATCGAGCCGCTTTCCAACCGCAAGCCAGATTACTGGGGTGGGAGTGGCTTTCTCGAATGAGGCGGGGGATTCGTTCCGTGATCATGGGGAGTTCTAGGTTTGTCCTGCCTCTGATCCGGACGTTGACGAGAACGACCCATTTCCGCCATTTTTTGGAACTTTGCTTGCTGCTCGGCCGATAATTCCGCAAGCATCGCTTTGCGAACGGCCTCGAACTCATTCTTTATTTGGGGTGAAACGGGTTCCCAAATTTTGTTGAGTCTTTCCTGGCTTTCCTTCAGCAGAGTTTCGACGCGCTCATGTTGGACGGGAGTGAGATCGAGCTTTTCCTTCATCCTCCGAAGGTATTCAAGACGACGATCATTCCCTCCGATCATTCCCCCGGGGGGTCTTGATTCAGGAAGCTTATTCTTAGCGGCGATGCTGCCCGTGATTGCCCCTGCAATGAAAATTAAAAGGACTGCAAATATGACTTTCCACGCGCTCACCAACTAGCCTCCACCAAAGTCTGCAAGGGAGCCTCAATGGCAGCCTCGAGGTCAATTTCAGAAAGCCCATAAGGATCCCCCTGCCAACCT
>CAMBHS010000110.1 GCA_945867235.1 Akkermansia muciniphila | reverse complement strand
TCAGTATTGGGTTGTCTGGACAAGATGCTTTGGAATGCGGATTGAATGAATGAAGTTTCATTCCCTTGGCACTTCTGACCCAATGAGGCAGCGAGCAACTTCGCTAGGCGATGTGTCAGATCACTGTTCGCCATAGCCAAGGCTTGTTGCGGCATAACACTGGGGTATCGCTTGTAACATTCATTGACACTGGCTCCATCAAATATTTGCAAAAATTCAGCCTGTTTTTCTGCTGCATGACGCAGATAGATGGATCGACGATTTGAAGTTAACGCGAATTTGTGATCGATATCCGATCCCCCCATGGTCGCATCCAAGGAACCGGCTACATGGATCAAATTGTCACGCACTGCCTCCGCCTCTAAGCGTTGTGAATTCATTCGCCAATAATAAACATTGTCCGGGTCCACAGCGGCGTTGTTGTTGTCTGAAGTTGACGCTCTCCGGTAGGCGGCACTCGTCAGGATCAATCGGTGCAAATGTTTCATGCTCCATCCCTGAGTCATAAACTCAGCGGCAAGCCAATCCAATAATTGAGGATGCGTCGGGATATGCCCGTTTCTTCCAAAATCAGCCGGACTGGTGACCAACCCTTTCCCGAAGTGGTGTTGCCAAATGTGATTCACGGCAACACGCGCCGTCAATGGGTTGCGTGCATTCGTTACCCATTGAGCAAAAGCAAGTCGTCGCCCTGTGCTGGTGGTGGAATAAGATTCTGCCTCGCGAGGAGTAAATGAAGCGTTGCGAGGTTTGGAGAGGCTCGTCAACGCTTCAGCCAATTGTTTTGTCGCTTCCGTAGATTTCTTGCCCAATTCCGCGAGGTGATTCGCAGCCTTTTCAGCATCCTCACGAGACGACTTTTCATCCGCTTTTCCAGCGATCACAACAGCAGCCGCATCCTCGGCTTTTATTTGCGCTTCGTTCAGTGCTGTTTTTGTTTGATGTTGTTTCAACTGGGCTTCAGCCAAGACAATCTGCCGTTGTAAAAAGGCGATATTGGTGCCCGCATTGGTGTTGGCGGATGATTTCTCAGATTCCAATAAAGCGAGCAACGTTTCGTTCTTTTTTTCCTGCAACTTCAACACCAACTCGGCTTCCGGAAGAGCGGAGTTGGATTCGTTTGTGGATAGTTGAATTCGTCGAACGGAGGATCGGGCGTCCTCGAGTGCGCCCGTGCTCGCCCGGGTGATTTCCGCCAAAACAAAGCCACGTCGGTCCGGATTCACAGCCACGTCGGGAAGTTTTACCTCCTTTATTTCGAGCTTGCCCGCGAGAGCGGAAGGGATCCCCGGGAGTATCGTTTCATTGGTTAATGGGTGCCGTTCGTCGCCACGAACGAAGAAATAGGTGGGTGCATTGGTGGCATCGAATGCACGCACTAACCCGTCCTTGGTGCGATCCAATTGTCCTGGAATTCTATCAGTGCGAACGTTGTGAGGTTCAAAAATCGCCCTCATGGCGTAGTAGTCTTTTTGTGAAATCGGATCAAACATGTGATCATGGCACTTCGCGCAGCCCATGGTTAAACCCAAAAACGCCTGCGATGTGTGTTTGACGGTGTCCTCTAACCACTGTTCGCGTGAGAGCATTTTGTAATTTCTCACTAAAAATCCCGTAGCTCGCAATGCATCGGGATCCTCCGGAGCCAATTCATCCGCAGCAAGCATTTCCAAAACCATGCGATCATAAGGTTTATTTTGATTGATCGAATCCACAATCCAATCACGCCATCTCCAGATGTGGGGTTTTGAATCCCTGATTTGATTTCCATCGGACCAACCCGCCCAATCGCTATACCGCCAGACATCCATCCAATGTCGCGCCCAGCGTTCACCGTGACGAGGGTCTGCAAGCAATCGATCCACCAATCGCTCATACGCATCAGGTGCTGAATCGTCCAAATATTGATCCTGCTGTTCGGTAGTGGGATTTAATCCGGTCAAATCGAGATACACTCGGCGTAGCAACGTCTCCCGTGATGCTTCGGGTCGTGGTTTCAGTCCTCGACCATTCCATTCCGCCGCTAGGAAAGCATCAATGGGATCCCTGCCAGAACCAGCAGGAACTTCGGGTCTAATAATCGGTTCGAAAGGTTGCCAGCGGTAATTATTTTGAAAGGTTGAAAAATCTTTGATCCTGACACCCGCACCCATCAATTGTGTTTTATTGGGAAGACTGTTAGAATCTCCTGGATTCTTTCCTGTCAACAATTCGATCTGGTTGGCCACCCCATCCCCATCTGAATCCTCCTCCGCGATCATCATTAACCGCTTTGGTAAATCCTTCTTTTTTACCGACCCATCCAGTTCCTCACCCAATAAACGCAGTCGATTCCCAAATGGATTATGTGGGAATTCATCCAGATTCTCAGGATTTTTCTTCGCATTGGGTAGGTGACAGGTCGAACACACGGCTAAATCCCGGGAGAGAAATCGATCGAAATGCTTTTCCATTGCAGTGCGATTCGCGGGAGTTGCCTGTAAATTCAAAGCAGACATCACCAGCAATGCCATTAAAAGCATTTGACCTGTTGTGGAAACAAAAAGCGTCCGGATCTGCATGGATTGATGAATAGCAGGTTATGATCCCAACAATTCATTCGTCAAGTCTCGGCAACTCCATGCCGCG
Organism: Akkermansia muciniphila; assembly: GCA_945867235.1. Lineage (GTDB taxonomy): Bacteria > Verrucomicrobiota > Verrucomicrobiia > Limisphaerales > SXQI01 > SXQI01. Next base: position 6,409 of record CAMBHS010000110.1, on the reverse strand, counting down.
CAATCCATGATCAAGGTGATTATTTGAAAAACGAGAGGTTTTCCAGCTCAGCATCATGACATCAAGGACAAATCAGAGCCTTGCCGTTAATGCGACGTTCGCGCAAAGCCAGAAATGCTTCCTTCGTTTGATCGAGGTGATAAATGCAATCAATGGATGCCTTTAGTTTTCCAGCAGCAGCCCAGTTCAATGTTGTTTCAATCTCTTTTCTGGTCCGTCCATAGCTGCCAATAAGTTGGAATTGTTTTACAAAAAACGGCCAAAGGTTTATCTCCACCTCTCGGCCGCCCGTCGCTCCGCATGTCACCACCCTGCCTCCGCGAGCCAGACAATGCAGCGCCTGAGTCAGCACTGTGCCGCCAACATGTTCCACAACCAAATCCACTCCTCGTTTTCCTGTAAGGTCGCGAACCTTGGCATGCCAGTTAACTAGACTCGAATCCACAACATGATCCGCTCCGATGTCGCGGCAGAAGGATTGTTTCGCCGGTGTGCTAGCAGTTGCGATCACCCTAGCATTGAACAACCGTGCAATTTGAATGGCTGCTGAACCAACCCCACTCGCTCCACCGATCACCAATACCCACTCACCGGATTTCACTTGGGTTCGATTTGTCAGCATGTGAACCGCAGTGCTTCCTGCCAGCGTGAGTCCCGCCGCTGTGGTGAACGATACGTTCTCAGGAAGTAAAACCAGTGTCCGCGCTGGAACTGCCACTCTTTCCGCGAATCCTCCATCCCGTTGCACGCCGATCAATTCTGATGTAAGGCAGAGCGACTCCTCCCCTTTTTGACAATACTCGCAGTGTCCACAAAAGATGTTGGATTGAACCGCCACACGATCACCCACTTTCCATTCCGATACATCGGTTCCCACCTCATCAATGACGCCCGATATTTCCCCTCCTGGAGTGCGGGGAATTTGAGAAGGCATAGGAAGCCCGCCCTCCTCCAACCAAAGATCCAAGCGGTTCAACCCGCAGGCATTGACCTGGACAACAACCTCCCCAATGCCAGGCTTGGGATCGGGGATGTTTTCGATGGCGATTAATCCCGGTCGTCCCAGTGCCAACAGACGTGCGGCTTTCATGATCTATCATTTAATCTGCCACCACCCTTCACGACCACTTTAATTCATAATTTTTATCTTTTTTCCACCACCAAAACTCGGTAGCGTTGATTTATGAAATCACCGATGCGCCACCTTTTAATAGGAGTTCTCTGTCTATTGGCTCTTCCTGTCCTAGCCAAGGACATGACGGGAGTTCAAATCACTAAGGGAGAAGGAAAGCTGAACATCACTGTCGATGGGGCTCCATTCAGTGCTTATCATTTCGAGGGGGCTCCACGTCCGTATCTATATCCTTTGCTCGGACCCAATCAATTAGCCATGACTCGCAACTGGCCCATGAAAGATGTGCCTAATGAGGAACACGATCATCCTCATCATCGGTCTCTCTGGTTTGCATTCGGCAGTGTGAATGGAGTGGATTTTTGGTCGGATGGAGCAAAATCAGGTAAAACCATTCACGATAAATTTCTAACTGTTGAGTCGGATAAAAAGATTGGGGTCATCAAAAGTCTGAACAATTGGGTCAGCTTAGAAGGAAAGAAAATCTGCACGGATGTTAGAACGATTCGGATACACAGCACAGGATCAGAGGAACGAATTGTGGATTTCGAGATCACGCTGAATGCCTCAGAAGGAGATATTACTTTCGGTGATACCAAAGAAGGAATGATGGCTCTGCGTCTCGCTGAAACCATGCGTGTGAAGGGAAAAGTGGCCCAAGGCCATATTCGAAATAGCGAAGGGGTTATCGACGGCGACACCTGGGGTAAAAGAGCCAAGTGGTGTGATTATTACGGACCTGTCGAAGGAAAGACGGTTGGCGTAGCGATGTTTGATAATCCAAAAAATCCACGATTTCCAACCTGGTGGCATGTGCGTGATTATGGTCTTTTCGCCGCCAATCCATTCGGATTACATGACTTTGAAAAGCAACCCGCAGGAGCCGGTGACATGCGGATACCAGCCGGTGGGTCCATCACCTTTCGTTATAGAATCCTGTTGCACTCTGGAGACACCGATCACGCAAAAGTGGCAGAAAAATATGAGGCTTACATTAAGGAAACTCCAAGCAAGTAATCCTTAGAGTTTGTCAGCTATCGCTATGACCCGTGCCACGGGTATTGGAACAAAATCACTTCGCAGAAAAAGAACCGGCTGCACCAGCTTTCGACGGATCGCCTGCCAGTCGTTTGTGTAAAACCTTCGAATTGCGCCCGCTGCTATCGTATTTCTCACGGCGAGCCGGAGGCAAACGATCGGCGTTCGTTTCGACAAAACCACCTTTGCTTTGAAAATAGTTGAAGGCCTGAGTCGAAAGCGTGATCAGTTCCTCCAATCCCATTTCCTTGGCTTTGCCTTCAATAAATTGGATCATTTTCCGACCGATCCCTTGGTTTTCATGGGTGGATTTTACAAATAAACAGGCCAACTCACCTTGACGAGAGTCAGGATAAACGTGCAATGCCACACAAGCCACTGGGTTTTTATCGATCTCAAAAAGATAGTAATCCCCCAGATGTTGTTGCACCTCTTGGCGGGTGCGTTTCATGAGTTCCTCGGTTGCGACCGACCCTTGGGTTAAATGAAGGATGCTCCGAACATCTTTCTTCATCGCGCGTCGCACCTGTTCATACTCATTCGCGTAGATCAGGGTTCCTATGCCTTCGTTAGAAAAAACTTCAGCTAACAAGCCTTCCACCACCCGGCCATTGATAATATGAACTCTTGGAATACCCTGTTTACAAGCCATTGCCGCATGCAACGCCTTGGAGTGCATCTCCGGCGAGAGTTCGCCCCGATGATTGTTGAGCAACACCTCCAACTCAGCAACCAAGAGTTGATGAATCAACTGACCATTTCGAATTAATCCATCCTGCGTCGTGATAAAAATAAGCTTATTTGCACGCAACGCATCTGCCAATGAGACGGCAACGGAATCAGAGTTTACGCGATAGGTTCGACCGTCCCCATCAAAACCGAGAGGTGGAATCACGGGCGTGATTCCTTGAGACAAAAGTGACAAGAGCATTTCACTATCCACTCGTTCCACCTTGCCTGTGAAAAGGTGATCGACCCCTTGTTTGATTCCTAGGGGATGAGCCGTGATCGCATTTGTGGAAACAGCTCGCAGATCATTCGCAGCCAATCCTTCTAAAATTTCGTGGGTCAAACGGTTCGCTGCGGTCAGAGCCAATTGCAAGGTTTCGGCTGTCGTCACTCCTGCGCCATCGAGATCGGATGCTGGGGTTCCCTGCTCCTCTGCAAGCAGTTTAATTTGAGCAGCGGCACCGTGAACCAAAACCACGCGGATGTTCAACGAACGCAACACCGCGACATCCAATAGGATATTGGCAAAATTCTCACTGGTGACAATCGCCCCATCGACACTGATGATAAATGTCTTATCCCGAAATCGGGGGATGTATTGTAAGATTCCTCTGAGATCTGTGGGTTTCACTTCAACGTTAATCGACTTTAATTGATTATCCTAATAATGGGGTCACCTAATAATTCTAGCAAGAGAGGTTACAACTGAACCTGCTCCCAGTTTTGACCCGCCAACACCTCGCGTAGGGTGTTGATACATCGGGCGTTTTCCTTGGGCGTTCCAACGGAGATTCGTATAAACTCGGGCAGTTGATAGCCTCCCATGGGGCGCGTGATCACCCCTTTTTTTTGTAGGGCAATAAATACCTGCTGTGCTGCACCCACTCTTACAAGGATAAAATTGGCTGAGGAGGGGACACAGGGAATTTTCATCTTGAACAATTCACGCTCAAAAAATGCCAGGCCTTGCGCATTGTTATCGAGCGTTTTTTCCAAGTGCTCCAAATCATCCAACGCCGCCAAGGCTCCCGCTTGAGCGATTGAATTGATATTGAAGGGTTGGCGGATTTTTTCAAAAGCCGAAATCAGATCGGGATGACCGATTCCATACCCCAAGCGCAGACCTGCAAGGCCATACACTTTTGAAAAAGTTCGCATGAGCAAAATGTTAGATTTAAGCCCATTACGGATAAGGGGAACTAGGTCGATTCCATCACGCAAAAATTCGATATAGGCTTCATCTAGCACCAACAAAACGTGTGGAGGGATTTGGTTGATCAAATCCACCACATCGGCACGCGAGGCGATAGTTCCTGTGGGATTATTTGGATTAGCCACAAACATCACGCGAGTTTTTGGCGTGACCGCGCGCAACATCGCCGCCAAATCATGTCCGTAATTAACCGCAGGTACTTCCACAAGTGTCGCACCGAACAAAGCTGTGACCAGCGGATAAACCGCGAAGCAATACTGTGAAACGATCACCTCTGATTCAGCATTGAGAAGCGCATGGCCGATGAATTCGATGATTTCATTGGAACCATTTCCAAAAATCAAATGATTCGAATTGAGACCCAAGTGTTCAGCCAGCTTCTGCTTAAGGTAATAGGCGCTGCCATCCGGATAAAGATGAAGCTGATCCAAGGAGTTCTTCATCGCCGCGAGAGCCTTAGGTGAGGGGCCCAGCGGATTTTCATTAGAAGCCAATTTGATCACCTCCTGAGGGTCAAGGCCATGTTCGCGGGCTACCTCTAGAATGGGGCGACCGGGTTGGTAAACCGCCAAAGATTCTAATTGGGTATTGAGGGTGAAAGGCAGAGACATATCAAAGCACACTAAGAATTTTATCCACGTCCACATGCTGGGCGATCAGGTCACGAATCACGGAAATCTTTTCAAGATCGGTTGAGCGAGTTTTGACAATCAAATCATGCACTGTCGAGGCGACACGATAACTGCCCTGATCCGTTAGCAAGACCGGAAAAGGCATTTCCTGAATCATCTTGAGCACTTCTGGAATCGGTCTGACACCCCCAGTTAGGACGATACCCGCCAATCCATTCCGAGGTTGATTCACTAGGGTTCCTGCGGCGGCAAGAATAATATCCTCACGATCACCCGGGGTAATAATCATGACCCCGGCTCGAAAAGAACTCATCGTGTTCTGAACACCCATCGCGCCAACGACAACTTCTTCCACCAAGTTGCTGATTTGCTGCGGGTGATTGAGCACTTCAGCAGATAATTCGTCACGGATAATTTCCATCGTCGGATTGGAAAGCAACTGTTTGTAAGGAAGCACCCCAAGCAATGCGAGTCCTTTGCGTTTCAACCCACGTCGTGCGAATTCGGTGATATAATCCAACTTTTCAGGAAGAACCTTGTTGATGATTACTCCTATTATTTCAACCCCTTCTTTTTCAAAGAGGGCCTGATTCAAGCAGACTTCGTCGATCGGTCTTCCGATACCCCCTTGGGTGACAATAATAACCTTGGCTTGCAAGAGTTTGGCAACCCGGGCATTGGAAAGATCGAAAACAGATCCTACGCCGGCATGACCCGAACCCTCACATAAAACGAAATTTTTTTCCCAAGCCACACGGTCAAATGCTTTTTGGATGCGTTTGACCAAAAAGTCGTTGTTCGCAGATTCCAGATACTTTCGGGTAAAATCAGGTTCGATAGCGATGGGACTCATGTCCACCAAGGGACAGTTGAGGTGATAAACACTATCCATGAGGACCGTGTCTTCATCGATTTTTTGCTCTGCCACTTCCACAAACCTTTGCCCCACGGGTTTGATATAGCCGACCCTTGGGTACGATTTTTGCAATGCCGCCATCAATCCCAACGAAGTCGTGGTTTTTCCATCGTTTTGACGCGTGGCCGCAATGAAAACTCGAGGCGTTGTCACGTTCATTTAATAAGATCACCGGGCATGTGGTAGGAAGGATCGGAGTAGAGGGCTTTGTAAGCGATTGATTGGAGTCCGACAATCGCGGCAACTCCTAAAATATCATGAGCATTCGAACCTCGAGAAACATCGGCAGCAGGTCGATCAAGACCAAGAATGATCTGGCCATAGGCGTTCGCTCGTGCCACATGCTGAATAAGTTTACTGCCGATATTTCCTGAATTTAAATCCGGAAAAACCAATACATTGGCTTGACCGGCTACAGTGCTATCCAGAGTTTTGCGGGAAGCAATTTCAGGAACCAACGCTGCATCGACCTGCATTTCTCCGTCAAATTCTGCTTCAATCCCTTTCTGAGCTGCCTTGGCACGAGCCAGAGCTGTCGCGGCCTGAACCTTACCGATCGAGGGATTCGTCGCACTTCCTTTGGTGGAATACGAAAGCATCGCCACCTTGGGTACGATTCCCATGAGTTGCCGAGCGAGTTGCGCCGTGGAAACAGCAATATCCGCCAATTGATCCACGGTGGGATCTGGGATCACTCCGCAATCCGCCATGAACATCACGCCTCCCATTCCGAAACGGGTGTCCTCAAC
>CAMBHS010000109.1 GCA_945867235.1 Akkermansia muciniphila | reverse complement strand
GGTGAGCCCATCGCACCCATAGAACGCATGCCAGCCTCCTTAATACCTAGCACTGCGGGGGAAAAATTCCAGACTTACTGGGAGCCAGCACCCCAGTCACATTTTGTTCCCACCCCAACAGTTGGTTAAAATAAAATTGACTTTCAGGGGGTGATTATGCCATCCTAGTATAATGGAGATCATCCATTCGCCGATTGCGCTTGAGACCGTTCGATTTATTCGCACCCTCACGGATGACGGTTCGCTTAGTGGAGAGGAAGTGTGGACGTTAGCTAATTGGCTCAATCAACACGGATCTGCTTGCGCTGTGTGGCCGGGTAATCTCCTTGTTGGACCCTTACAAGCAGCCTTCGAAGATGGCGAACTTTCACTAGAGGAAATGCATGCTTTAGCTGCATTGTTGGGTCAGATCGAAAGGGACTGGGCAGGCATGCAGAATGTATATTTTTTGCGTCCCCCGCCATTGCAAAGGACGAAGCTGCCAATTGCTCCCCCCTCCTCAATCTCCTCTTCCTATGAAACACCGTCAATAACAGCAATCTTGGTGCCTTCTTTACCTTTCATAATGAATGTACCATCACATTCGAGTGATGAAGAATATGAGGTCAATCTGAATGATCACACCTGTCAGTGCGGTGATTGGGTGGGTAAACGTCGAAAGCTCCCACTTCAGTCCATTAGGAGATGCTGTAAGCATTTGGTAAAGTGTTTACATGAGCATCTGCCCGATGAACATCGAGGAACTTGGTTAGCCGGCGTCCTTGAGTTATTCTGTCATGCTGGACGTGGTGTTCCTCCTGATGACGAATGGCACATAATCCCCGCTGGAACCAATCCAATCGCGATCTCGAAAGGGACTGGAGAATGGGCGAATGTGTATGCTCGGAAAGATGGAACTTATGAAAGATTTGGTTTTAACACGGACGAGGAGCGTTGGTCTTATGGCGAAGCCCCCGCAGATGAAGATTTGATAATCACTGCCATCCAACGACACTTTTAGCGTGGCGGGCCGCTTGTTGCACGTTCTTGCGGACTTTTAGCAAAAGAGGACGCGAGGTTTGTTTGCCGGCCTGATTTTCCAAGGCGTAACACCAACGGTCTGTTTCTGGCACCCATTTGGCAGCCGTGATGAAAATCTGCCGTTCTTGCTGGTCTTTGGGGATCATCACGCCGCTTAGCCCGATGTTGTCCACGATAATGCCATGGGGCAGATTCTCAACGGTGAAGGTGACGAGTTCCTCATGACCGAGCCGCTCGATTTTGAGCATGGCAGGGATGCTTTGTCCGGGGGCGATCGTTAATTCCAGAATCTTGGAGTTGCCCTCCACGGGTTCGAGAGACACGAGGAGTTTTGGTTTGGGCCCGAGTTTGATCTCGCCCAAGGTGCCCGCCGCCATCGCGATGGATCGGCCCTCGATCTGGGTGGTGACGATGAGCCGGGATGCGGTTGCCAAAGCCCCGGTTGGCATCGGTGCATCAGCGGTTGCCGTCAGCGCGGCGGTGGCGGTGAGATGACCGGCTTGGATCACGAGGGGTGTTGTGATGGAAAAACCGGGAGGCAACCCCACAAATTCCACCCGCACTTCATCATCAAACCCGTCCTGACGATCCACCGTGACGGTCAAGGACTGTCCGCTGCCCGCAGGCACGGTCGGGTTCATCCTATCCACGGAAATGGTAAAATCGGGTTTGGGTTCGCGGAGCACCAGCCGGTATTGGTGCCTCGGACTTTGCGCACCTTGGGTGTCGGTGATGCGGACGAGGTAATCGCCCTCTTTGGGAACAGTAAAGGTGACGCGGGAATCGGTTCCGGTTTTCCGATCGGCTCCATCATCATTGTCGAAATAGAGGGGGATGATCGGGAGGCCGTTGGGCAGGAGCTTGGTTCCCGGGGGATGGGGCTCGACGATGTAGCAGATTTCATCCACCGCGTGGACCGAGGCGCTGGTATCATAATAATTCCGTCGCATCCCGTTGGCGGGGTAAAAATTAAAGGTGGAATCCGGTCCTTGCGGTGCCCGGAACAAACGCATCACCTCGCCCTGCATATAGAGATAATCGTTGATCTCCATTTCCTCCCAATTCTCAAGCCGGGCACTTACGGTGCCGGAATCGATGGGGCGGAAGTTGATGTGCGAGTTGCGGACCGCTTGCAGGAGCACTCGCGGGATGGGTTGCCCTTTGGCATCCAGAATCTCGATCCGTGTGTCGATAGGGGAGCCTTGGCTCGCCGCCACGGTTTCGATCACCCAGGTCTGCCCGGCGGCGGCGTGGAATTTGAAAAGGTCGGCATCCGATCCTTCCGAGGTCGAGTTCAACCGTCCCGAAGCCGATCCGGGGAGGACCACTGCATTCGCCTGCGACGGGGTGTTGTTCGGTTCGGATTCCACGACCACATTCCCGCTCAAGGCAAGAATCTTGGGAGCTTTGCGGAAGCGATACTGGGCCGCGTCCAACGCCAGCTCGGACTCGCCCGCGTCGGCACGTTTCAAGGTGACGGTGGCGTTTGTCGCGAGGTTAAAACCGACCAAAGCCAACGCGTGATCGGTGCCGATGGAGATCGAGGTGGGGTAAGCGCCCGTCACATAGGGAAAAGCTCCCACGGACAAGCGGTAATAATGTTCCGCAGACCCCCCGAGTTGCAGCTCGGCGACCTCGATAAAATAGGTTCCCGGAGTCTTGAACCGGTAATCCAAAAGGGGATCGGTGTTCGGATCAAATCCATTATTGGCAGCGAGCACGCGACCTGAGGCGTCCATCAAGGTAAGGCGGGTGGTGGCTTTGGAACCCAGCGGTCGAGCGGCGAGATCAAACACGATCTGTTCCCCCGCCTGCGCCAAGAACGGGATGCGTTCCTTTTCGCCGGGCTGCTCGTGCGACCCCCAAAAACTGAAGGGCGGCTGCAAGGGAACCACTTTTTCCGAGCGGAGATATGTCTCTTGGTAAGGGGTGAGATCATCCACATAAAGCGTGAATAATCCGCTCTCACCGTGGGGGCTCACCAAGGAGAACTCGCATTTGCCGCGCAGGATTTTGGACTCCGATTTGATCCGGAATGCGATTTGATCCGGCGAACGTTCGTTGAGGAGGATTTCGCCTTGGATGCCCGGAGTGTTAAATTTGACCTCGTTGACCTCGCTCAGAAAACGTCCGGTCAGGGTGACTTTGGTCTCCTGCCCCCGTTGGAAGCCCCTCGGCTCGGCACGGGTCAGAAGGGGTTTGGGTGCGAGGATCGCGTTGCCGTTGGTCAGATTGTAAAAGGCCACCGAGCCATCGAGCCGTCCGGCAGCCAAGGCCGTAAGATCGGGAACAAACGCTAGGGCAGGCGTCCAATCGGGCTGGGTTTCCAGAGGCAGACGTTCCTTGAGAGGCGCGACATCCCAGAGCTTCGCCGTGCGATCCTCCGCGCTGCTGGCGATGGTTTTTCCGTCAGGCGACCACGCCAACCGCAGGATCGAGCCTTCGTGTGCAAACCGGGCTTCCAAGAGTGGGTTCGTGGTTTCGGCTGCTTTTTCGCTGATGGAATAAAGGCGAATCCGGTGATCCACCCCCCCGCTGATCAGTTGTTTTCCGTCGGGGCTGAAAGTGACACTATAAACCTCCTTGAGCGATTGGCTGAGCGTGTCGCGGCGTTCGCCCGTGGCGACATCCCAAAGTTTTACCGTCCGATCTCCGCTCGCACTCGCCAACAATTGGCCGTCCGCCCGGAAGCTCAACCCATAAACACATCCGTTATGACCCGAGAGCGTGCGCAACGCTTTGCCGGTGGTGGTGTCCCAGAGCATGATTTTTTGATCATAACTTCCGCTCGCCAAGATTTTTCCGTCGGGGGAGAGAGCCAGGCTGTAGATCGCGTCGCGGTGTCCCTCGATCAACCGGGTCTGGGTTCCATCGGCGACGTTCCAAACACGAATCTCACCGAACTGCCCATTCTCGCCAGCGGCAGAAAACAACTGCTTTCCGTCGGCCGAGAACACGACGCCGTTGACGCTGCCGCGATGTCCGGACAGGGTGCGAAGCGTGGCCCGGGATTCCGCGTCCTGAATTTGAACCTCCCCCTTCCGACCGACGGCGAGCCGTTTGCCATTGGGATGATACGCCAGACTCTGGACAGGTTGGGGACGGATATTTTTCGGGGCGATCTTGGGGATGTTCAGTTTCCGCACAAACACCTCTCCCTCAGCAGGCCCCTTGGCACCGGCATCGATCCATCGGCGGACTAGGGCGATTTGATCCGCGCCCAGTTTCTTCCTTTTCCCGGGGGGCATGATGAGCTTTTTCCCGTCTTTCTCCAGAGTGCCCTCGATCATTTTGACCAATAGGCTCTCGCTGCTTTTACTGGGGGCGATCGCCGGACCGCTTTCGCCGCCTTTCATCAGATCCGCGAAACTTTCCATGACCAGTTTGCCATCCGGGTCCTGGGTGGCATGACAGTCCAGACAGGTCTCCGCAAAGAGGGATTGGACCTCGATAAAGGAAACGGGTTTTGCCTCCTGGGCAACCGCTGTGGGAGCGGCCCACAAGCCCATCAAAACCATCGGAGTCAGGAACCATCGTCGTCGGGGGGATGCGAATAAAAAAGTCATGCGCAATAATCAGTGGTTGAAGAGGAATTCCTTGGCACTCAGGATCGCCCACAACATATCCTCAAGCAAGGCTCGCTTTTCCTTCTCGTCAGCGGCTTTGAGGAGCGGCACGAAGGCGGCTTTCTCCTTCTCCGTGGGGAAGCGTGAGAGGCTGCCGAGGTAGGCCTCGTCCACGAGTGCTTCCGGTGAACTTTTGCTCCCCATCCCTCGCGAGATCCAATTATTTTTCGCGATCAATTTTTGGTGGAAGGTGTCCCCGTTGGAGATGTGGAGCATCTGGGTGACACTGGGATTGGCGGTGCGCTCGCATTCGCACGTTTTGTCGCGTTCGGGGCGCCCGAAGGATTTGAGAAAGTAGGAATCGATATTCGAGTCCGGCAATTGCAACGCCCTCCACCCTTCGGGGTAACCTTTGAAAGAGGTCGGGGCACCCGTGGCGGCGGAAACGCTGTCGAGCAACACCTCGGCCATCAACCGTTTGGCGTAATAGCGCGAGTAAAAACGGTCATCCCCGCCATTGCCCAGATGCGCCTCGCTGCTTCGTTGGTAGGTCTCAGATTGCAGGATCACCCGCATCAACTGGCGCAGGTCATAGTTTTTTTCCACGAGGAACTTTGCCGCCGCTGCGAGGAGTTTTTCGTTGCTGGCAGGGTTGGTCACCCGGAGGTCATCCACCGGCTCCACCAACCCGATTCCCATGTAGTTGGCCCAAACACGATTGACGATGGCCCGGGTGAAATAAGGGTTCTCCGGAGCGGTCAACCATTGTGCCATCGCGATCCGGCGATCTCCGGGATCATCGATCGGCATGGCTTTCCCATCGAGCGGAGCCGGGGGCTGGGGTTTGCCCCGCAACGGTTGCACCAAGTCGCCGCTGGCGGCCGCGAATAAAATCTGTTCCCCGGTCTGTTTGCCGTTCTTGACTCGCACCCGGGCGAATAAATTGGCCATCTGGAAATATTGGTCATTGGTCCACTTTTCCATCGGGTGATTGTGGCATTTGGCGCAACTGATCGACATGCCCAAGAACACCTGCGAGGTCATCTCCGACATGTCGCGAGGGTCATCCCGGAGGGTGTAAAAATTGGCGGCTCCGTTTTCCAAATTGCTGCCCTGCGCGGTGACAAGCCGTCGGGTGATCTCGTTCCACGGAGTGTTCGCCGCCACCTCGTCATGAATCCAATTATAATAGGACCACAACGCGGGGGCGGATAATTTCTTGCTGCTGACGAGAAGTAAATCCGACCATTTATACGCCCAGTAATCGACAAATTCCGGCCGCAGAAACAGTTTCTCGATCAACACATCACGTTTGGTCTCGGTTTTATCTTCCAGAAAAGCGCGCACCTCGGCGGCGGTGGGGATCAGGCCGATCGTATCCAGAAAAGCCCGCCGGATAAACACCTCATCAGAACACCGTGGCGACGGAGCGAGGTTGAGGCTCTGCAACTTTTCCATGCCGAGCTCATCAATGAAATTACGCCGTTTCGCCTGCGTGTAGGACTCGGCAGGAATCGTATTGGTGTAAGGCGCCGCCACGTTGGCGATGGAGATTCGGCTGAGATACCACGCCGTGATCGCTCCCTCGCCAAACCCGACCACTTTCACCCCTCCCCCATCGTCCACCGTCGTGACCGAGGCATTCGCCGCCGTGTATTTTGTCCAGCGAGAGACGTCCTCCGTGTGGCCATCGGTGAAGGTTGCCGTCACCTTGAATTGAAAATTGGTTCCCTGCGTCAACTGGACGAACGGGGGGTCCATCTGGATGCGGTCGATCCTCGGCTCCTTCTCCTGCGGACCCGGGGCACCCGCCGCGATCCATTCGGCGAGAATGTTGTATTCCGTGGACTCGACCTCGAACCGTTTCCCCCCTTTGTGAGGCAGCGTTGCCGTCGCTTTAAGCAGCAGCAGACTGCGGCCCGGATCGCTCGGAGTCACGCGGCGACCCAGAGCCTGCCGCGTCAAAGTCAACCAATCGCCCTCGTCATCGTAACCCCGCAACGAAAGGTGGAATCCGTTCTGTCCCGCCTCCGCGCCATGACAGGCTCCCGCGTTGCACCCTGCCTTCGCCAGCACCGGTTGCACATGATTGCGGAAACTCACCTCCACACCCTTCGCCGACCCAAGCCCGAGCAAGAACAACACCCCGAGATATCGGAGGTAAGGACGCCTGCGCAAGGACGATCCGCTCACAACAACTCCCGGATGGGTTGCGTGCCAAAATCTACCAAGGGATAAGGGCGGCCGTTCGGTCCCGGAAGATGAGCCTCAATATCCAACCCCAAACATTTATAGATCGTGGCGACGATTTCGTTGGGGCGCACCGGACGCTCCGTGGGGTAGCCTCCGATATCATCACTCTTCCCCACCACTCGCCCACCTTGGATGCCGCCTCCGGCAAAATAAACCGTCCAACATTGCGGCCAATGATCTCGGCCCCCGGCGGGATTGATCTTGGGAGTGCGTCCGAACTCCGCCAAGTTCGTGACCAATGTCGAATCCAGCATCCCCCGCTGATGCAGGTCCTCGATCAACGCGCTGTAACCCTGGTCATACATCGGGGCGACGATGTCCCGCATCCCCGTGATCGAAGTGAAGGGTTTGGAGCCGTGAATATCCCAAGTGATCTCATCGAACACCGTGATAAACGTGTTGATCGTCACAAAGCGGACCCCCGCCTCCACCAGCCGCCGAGCCAGAAGGCAACTCTGCCCGAAACGAGTCAACCCATAGCGCTCCCGCACCTTGAGCGGTTCCTTCGACAGATCGAACGCCTCCCGAGCCTTGGTGCTCGTCATCAGACGGTAGGCCGCCGCGAAATTCGCATCCATCAATTGAGCACTCGGAGTGCCCTCAAAATTCCGCACCGCACTATCCACAACCTCCCTCATCGAGCGACGCCGCTCCAGACGCGCCTCCCCGATCTCCTGCGGCGGGAGGAGGTCCGGCACCTTGAAATCCTTGATCGACGGATCCGCATTCAACGCGAAAGGATCATAAGATTTCCCCAAAAATCCGGCGTCCTGTCCGTGGGGCATTCCGCCCCCCGTGTTGCCCATGGGTTCAGGCAGGATCACGTTTGCGGGTAATTCCGAGCGGCGACCTTTGAGAAACTCCAACGCGCACCCCGCATGAGGCGTGTTGATCCCCCCACTGAAAAGGCGTCCCGTCTGCATCATTTGATGCCCCGTGTCATGTACCGCCGCCGCCGTGTGATAGCAACTCCGCACCAGAGAAAATTTGTCCGCAATCTTGGCGTGAAACGGGAAAATTTCCGAAATCTGAATATCCGGATTATTCGTGCGGATCGGTTTAAAAGGCCCGCGGATTTCCCGGGGAGCATCGGGCTTCATATCCCAAGTGTCCAACTGGCTGGGAGCCCCCAGATTGAAAATCAGAATGCACGCCTTGTTGTCATCCCCTTTCGGCTGGGCACCGAGAGCCTGCAACTTGGCGAACGTGGACATCGACAAACCCAGGGCACCCAACGACCCCATTTCAAGAAAGTCACGCCGGGAAACCCCGTCGCAAGTGGTGACCGATCCGCGTCCAGTAAATTTAAGCATACAATGGGTGTTGACACATGATTCTACCCGTCAACATGCAGACCCGCAAGCCCATCCACAGAATCCGCAACCCAAATCCACCCAAATCCGCGTAGGAAGCCCCCCGGTTTGGCAAGTCCGGAGCCCATGGAACCCCCCTCGTGAGAAATGTAGGAACACTTTTTCTCGTAATTCGAGAGGGCGAAAGCGATGTCAGAAAATAAAGTCAAGATAACTATCGACTATTATTGCGGGTTAGCATTCATTGCTTACCAAGCACTAATGGGTCAATCAAATAGGAACCAATCTATGACAATCCAAAACGGCAAAAATATTCGGCAGAATTTCACCGCAATCGTCATGTGCCTCATCTCCCTCCTAGGGGCAGCCACACCCTTGCACGCCCAGGCACCGGTGATCACGAGTGCTGCCACGATCGAGGGCACGGTGGGTCAACCCTTTTCCTACAGCATTACGGCGACCGAATCGCCGACGTCCTTTGGTGCTGCTAACTTGCCTGCGGGCGTAAGCCTCAATCCAACCACCGGCGTGATCTCCGGCACACCCACAACCGCAGGCACCTACACGATTAACCTCACCGCCAGCATTGGAATACCCAGTGGGACCGTGGTGGCGTGGGGGTATAATTATTCTGGGGTGACGACAGTGCCTGTCGGGCTGACCGACGTGACGGGGATCGCAGCGGGAGGTTACCACACAGTGGCATTGAAGAGCGATGGGACCGTGGTGGCGTGGGGGGATAATGGTTCTGGGCAGACGACACCGCCTGCCGGGCTGCCCTACGTGACGGCGATCGCAGCGGGAGGTTACCACACAGTGGCATTGAAGAGCGATTGGACCGAGGTGGCGTGGGGGGCTAATTGGAATGGGCAGACGACACCGCCTGCCGGGCTGACCGGAGTGACGCGGATCGCAGCGGGAGGTTACCACACAGTGGCATTGAAGAGCGATGGGACCGTGGTGGCGTG
>CAMBHS010000108.1 GCA_945867235.1 Akkermansia muciniphila | reverse complement strand
TATGCCCTGGCCGAAATGATGCTGCCAAATCCGGTTGACCATAACGCGTGCGGTCAGTGGGTTATCTCGGCTAACCAGCCAATCTGCAAAGGCTAATCGGCGGCCTGTTGTAGAAGTTGCATTTGTGGATTTCGTTTCTTGGAGCTTCTTACCACCAAAAATGGAAGGGAACGCAGGGAATACTTCAGATGAAGGGGATGCGGAATTGCCGCGAATTAAAATGTGAGTTGGTGGCGCAGTCGGTCCACGTTCGCGAACTGCTAAAGCCCACTCAAAAGGTGGCTGTTGCGACTGCAATTGTTTCAGATCTTCACCAAGTTTTTTTCGAGTTGGTTCATCCGAAGTTCCTTTGATCTTAGCTTCGAAAACATTTATTTGAGACCCGTGTTGCGAACGCCACGTCTTGATCTCTTTTTGCGTTGCCAAAGGTGCATAATTTGCCGAATCAAGCGCATAACGCGCATTTTCATACGGTCGAACATTTCGAAAGAAGGAGAGTAATTTGTAATAGTCTCCATGTGAAATCGGATCAAATTTATGGTCGTGGCATCGGGCACAACCCAGAGTCAATCCCATCATCGCGGTTCCTGTCGTCGAAAGGATATCGTCCAACTCGTCGAACTCGGCCATGCGTTTGTCATCAGGCTCATCATCCCAAACACCTAACCGCTGAAAACCTGTCGCAATGATTGCATCCGTTGTTTGCTCAGGTAATTCGTCCCCCGCAATTTGTTCGCGCAGGAATTGATCATAAGGTTTGTCCGAGTTGAATGCCTTGATGACATAATCTCTGTAACGCCAAGCAAACGGCTTTTCCCCATCGCGTTCATAACCATTACTTTGCGCGTAACGCACGACGTCCAACCAATGCCTCCCCCACCGTTCCCCGTATTCCGGTCTGGATAAAAGCCTATCTACTAACTGTTCGTAGGCTCGCGGAGAATGATCTCTTTCGAATTCTTGTAATTCCGTTATCGAGGGAGGTAGTCCGATCATATCCAAATAAACCCGGCGCATCAGTTCAAACGGTGAGGCTTGTTTATTCGGTTGGATTCCCTGCTTCTCCAATTTATCGCGGAGAAACCCATCTATGGGTGTGGTTCCTCGTTCTTCTTGGCGGAGAATCGGTAACTCAGGGCGATGCACCGGTTGAAATGCCCAATAGGCAAGGTCTTTGGCCGAAATTTCAAAGCCCACTCGATTGGTTGATGGAACTGATCCGTTGGCAGAGTTTGGCCAGGCAGCACCGAGGTTGATCCAAAGCTCCAAATCTTGAATTTGACGGTTCGAGAGTTTTTTATTTTTTGGAGGCATTTGCAGATCCGGATCCTTATAATGAACCGCCTTGATCATTAAACTGCCTGCTGCATTTCCGAGAATCATCGCAGGGCCCGTATCCCCTCCCCTCAGGATCAATTCTTTAGAATCGAGTAAAAGGCCTCCTTTGATTTTTTCGCTCGATGCACTGTGGCACGAGTAGCACTGATCCACGAGAAGGGGGCGTATCCGTTTTTCGAAGAACTCGAACTGGCTAGCCTCGGACTCGGGAGATTGCCCCATTGCAAGGTTGGCAATCCACAATGTGGACAGCAGGATTGCACCCCAACACCTGAATTGTTTCTGGCAGGAATTATAATTCATTTTCAGGTGCTTCGCCCGCATGGCTGAAGTTAATTGCCTCCAGCAACGGTGGAGTGAACTGGCATCGAATTGCCAAAGTTTTTAAAATCTTTGAATGTCCACACCACTTTTTTTTCCGGCGTAATCTCGATGACCTGTGGGTTTTCAGAACCCGCATGGCAATTTCCAAAAAGAGTGTTTCCATTCGCCAACCGCTCCGCACGTGTCACCCAAGCCAGCGTGATTCCAGGAAGATCTTTTTGCTCCACCTTCCAAACGATCTCTTTCTTTGGAGTGACTTCTAAAACGCTGTGACCATTGCCCGTTCCAATGAGTGTGTTTCCATTCGCCAATCGCGTGGCTGAAAAAAGTTTGTTTCCGAACGCCTCTGGACCGTGTCCCGGTTTTGACTCCTTGCCGAACATGGGGACTTCATACTCCCAAACCACATTTCCAAGACTGTCATATTCACGGGCAGCCCCATCGTTTTCATGCGCGACTAGGTAGTGTCCGTTGATTAATTTTCGGGCTAACCGTGTGTCTGAATGACTATTCCGGTTTTTAACTTTGAGTGGGATTTGGTGTTTAATCTGCCCTTGTCGATCCACCTCGATAATTCGGCACGATCCAGATTCTGCAATCATCGTAAGCCCGTTATCCAAGCGTTGAAACGCGTGCACTTCAATCGCCTTGCCTTCATTGCCGTTCATTTTAGACGAATCATATTCCCAAACGGTCTTATGATCGGGCGTCACCTCAACGACCTTGTGCCATCCTTGTTGCAAGAGAATGTTTCCGTTGGGTAAAATGGATGCATCATGAATGGCACTCACTTTGATTTCCCATTCCAATTTCCCATCAGCGGCGACAATGGCTAAGCGATGCGTGGAGTCATCCGCAGCCAATAGTCGTCGAGGCGTTCCTGTTTGATCTGCATAGGAGCAATTTGCGAGAAAGAATCCAAACCCTGCTAGGGCGATGCGGGTGATGAATGTTGGGACTTGCGAGGTTTTCATAATTTTATTGGGATTTGTTCAATGGGTTATCTCCTAATTGTTCACGGATTGCTCGACGATTTGTTGCATAACGTTTAGCAAGTTCATCGGTGACAACGCCAGCTAGGATTACGGCACCGATAATTGCAAACTCCAGATGCGTAGGGATACTCAAAATATTGATCGCGTTATAAAGAACCCTCATTACTGCGGTTCCTATGATCACCCCCAAAACAGTTCCTTCACCACCGCGAAGGCTGCATCCCCCCAGGACCGCTGCAGCAATCGCATACAATTCGTAGAATTCCCCCAATCCTGAAGGCTGAATGGAGTTCAGATCCAAAGAAAAAAGTATGCCGCCTATTCCCGCTAATAGGGAGCAAGTCATGTAGGCAGCAATTTTCATCACATCTGTATTGATTCCACTGTAGTGAGCTGCTGTTTCATTTCGTCCCAATGCGAAAAGGTAACGTCCCCAAATGGTTCGATTAAGAATCAGGGAGGCCACCATGGCGATGCCCATTAAGATGAAAAACGGAATGGGAATAGAAAACTTAGACCCGATCGCAACCTTTCCAATAGCCAGTAATCGAAGATTCTCCTGAGTATTCCCGAAGCCCTGACTCTGATCATCCGTTATATATCTCGCGATCCCTCGGTAGAGGAGCAGTCCGCACAAGGTGACCACGAACGGTTGGAGTCGTAGTTTTGTGATTAAAAGGCCGTGGGCCATTCCCACAAACAATGAGACTGCTAGGACGGTCAGTAGAGTTGTTGACACGCTCCAACCTCGCTGAGTCAGCAACCAAGCCGTGAGCGATCCTGTCATTCCAATGAGCGATCCTATAGAGAGGTCGATCCCACCGGTAATGATCACAAACGAAACGCCAATGCTGATGATTCCAAAAAGAGAAATCCAACGAATGAGGTTTTCTAAATTATAAACACTAACAAACCGGGGGTTGATCAGTGCTGTGGAGATAAAGACTGCTAGAAATAATCCGAAGATACCGAGTGTTTTTTTCATGCTTCAATCATTATTCCTGCAGGACTGATATTGGCGGAGAATCCCCTGCCCCAGTCGCTAGGTGCATCACCGCTTCCTCGCTCAGTTGGTCGCGTGTCAACTCGCCGGCAATGCGCCCCTGATGCATGACTACGGTTCGGTCACTCATCCTTAAAACTTCCTCCATTTCGCTGCTTACAAATAGTATCCCAATCCCTTGACTCGCAATTTCCTCCATCAGGGTATAGACTTCCTGCTTGGCTCCCACATCAATCCCTCGTGTGGGTTCATCCAGCAAGAGTATCCGCGGCTTCAATGATAACCACTTGGACAGCACGACTTTTTGTTGGTTGCCACCGGAAAGGAATTGCACCCATTGATCAAGATTGGGTGTTTTAACACGAATCTGTTGAGTGATTGTTTCAGCCTGTTTTTTTTCCCGCTCCGCATTCAAAAAACCTCCGACGGAATTTCTTTGCAGACTCGCCAGTGTAGCGTTGTGTCCTACTGACATTTCTAAAATGACCCCCTGCAATTTGCGGTCTTCGGGCACCAAGGCCAGACCTGCCTTAATCGCATCCCGTGGTGAAGACAAATGCAACGCCTCACCAGCCAATCGAACCTCACCACCGAGAGCTGGAGTGATGCCGAATAATACTTGTAATAACTCCGTGCGGCCCGCACCCACAAGTCCAGCGATTCCTACGATTTCTCCCTTACACAAATGAATACTCACCTCGTGTTTTGGAAAGGAAGGGGTTCGCAAATGTCGCAATTCCAGCAACGGCTCTCCATGGCTGTAACTGGTTCGCACATGTCGCCCCAATGTCCTCCCCACCATAAGACTGACCATGGCATCGACGGTGATCTGCCCTTTCGTCAAAAACCCGGCGTTGGAACCATCTCTCAAAACTGCGACACGGTCAGCGAGTCGCTGAACTTCCGGAAGTCGATGGCTGATATACACGATGGCTACTCCGCGTTGTCGAAGCTGATTCACAACTTTGTAGAGTTGTTCGGTCTCGCCTTGACTCAAACTGGAGGTTGGTTCATCCATGATCAGGATGCGTGCTTGAGTGCTCAAGGCTCGTGCAATCTCAACAAGTTGTCGGCATCCCTGTGAAAGATCGCTGACAAGGGTCGTGGATTTGCAGGTCAACCCAACATCGGTCATGTATATTTGCGCATCGGCATAGAGCCTTGGTCGATCCACAAAACCAAAACGTTGCGGCTCTCGACCCAGAAAAATATTGGAGGCGATATCAAGATTATCCGCCAAATTCAATTCTTGGTGAATGAGCGCGATGCCCAATTTTTGTGCCTTGCCGGTGCTTTCGATCTTCACCGATTGACCGTCTATTCTGATCTCGCCTTGATCCGGAGTTTCCACGCCTGCGAGAATTTTCATCAGGGTGCTTTTACCAGCACCATTCTCCCCTATTACGGCTAAGACCTCTCCCTGCGATAAGGTTAGGCTGACTCCATTCAGTGCCAGCACTCCAGGGAATCGCTTCGAAACACTTCGGACATCGAGAAGTTCTTCTGCCATGTGGGTCGTCGCGACCATCAAAAATCCCTTCCCAAAATAACAACCAGATCCATTCGAGCCCAAAGCAAATGAATACTTATTTCCCTATTTCCTGCATTTTTTTCAGATCAGCCCAAAAAGCCTGAGCATTCTTCTGGCGGACTTCTACAATGGGAACCTCCAAGAATCCATTGGGTGGCAGCACAGACTTATCTCCATTAACCAAACTCTTGAGAAGGCGCACCGAATGATACCCGTAAAGATAAGGTTGCTGACTGATGGTTCCATGGACATGTCCATCGATGATGCCCTGTAACACAGGGGCAGCTTCATCAAAGCTGACAATTTTTATTTTGCCCAATCGGCCTGCTTCTTTGGCGGCCTCCAAGCAATGAGGGGCATTGTAGGCAAACAATCCAACCATACACGCGAGATCGGCATGTGAAGCCATCGCATCCTGAGCGTTGGCTTTAGCCCTCGCGTAATCAAAATTATCCGTGCGGGTGTCCAAGATTGTATATTTTGTGCCGCTTAAAACTTTGCCCGCGACATCGAAATTTATTTTATCCGACGTTTGCTGCGGGCGATCTAGGAGTTCATCAATGACCCCTTGGCGACGTTGTTGAGAATTTAGCTGTTCTAAGCGACCGACAAACAACATCACCTTCCCCCCATTGGGGATGGCTTCTTTGACCAAGAGACCCGCCGCTCGACCCGCCTTGTAATTCTCCATTCCAACAAAACAAAGGCGCTTACTTAATGGGGCATCCGAATCGTGGGTGATGACGGGGCAGCGACCCGCTGCTTCATCGATAAGAGCGACCTGATTTTTCGCATCCACAGGGCTGATGGCGATCCCATCTATTCCCCGTGCAAGCAAACTTTCCAGCATGCGTTTTTGATCGATCAGACCTTTGGGGGGCATGAGAACAGAGCATTCAATATCAAACTCTTTCTCTGCAGCCCTGACACCGGCGACGGCAGTGTTCCAGAATGGATCGACACCATTTGTAATAAATGCAATTTTCTTTTTCCCGCCAGTAGTAGCGGTGGCAGGAGTGGTGCTGGCCGTCGAAGGGGTTGATTTGTCGCCGCAACCTAGTTGAAGTGCCACAAAGGTTAGAAGGAGTGCTGCTCTGAAACGATAGGGAAAAATCATGTTTGGATAATCCAATAGGTTGAAGGTTTATTTTCGATAGGGAAGAAATTCAATCAAGCTCGGGTCATGCCTCCATTCACCGCAATATTTTGACCTGTGACGAACGAAGAGGCGTCGCTCGCGAGATACACCACCGTGCCAATTAGATCCGAGGGAACACCCCAGCGTTTGGCAGGAATTGTCGAAAAATAACCGTCTTTTAGTGATTGCGGATCTTTTTCATGGCGTTCAACCAAAACCCAACCGGGTGCGATCATGTTCACCGTGATTCCCCAGGGAGCCAGTTCCCCTGCCAGACTGCGATGGAACCCTGTCTGCCCACCCTTCGCAGCGACGTAGGCTGTAAAATTGGGAATCCCAAGAGCAAAAACTTCAGAGCCGATATTGATAATCCTTCCCCATCGTTGCTGCTTCATATGCGGAAGGCAGGCTCGCGTGAGGAGGAACGGGCTTTTGACAAAAAAGTCGTGCATCGACTGGTAGAATGCCCAGTCATAATCCTCAATGGGTTTTTGTGGTTGGTCACACGTGGCATTGACAACCACAATATCCACAGGTCCCAAAGTCTTTTCTATCTCCCCCATCATCGCATCCACACCTTGTTCGCTGGTCGCGTCCGCACGGACAAGAATCCCTTCGCACCCAGCGGCTTTGAATTCGGCGAAACTTTTCTCAGCACGCTCAGAGTTATTGAAATAATTCATCGCCACCTTGGCTCCCGCTTGGCCTAGACCTAAAGCCATCGCTTTACCGAGCCCCGTGGAACTCCCCGTAACTAAAGCCACGCGCCCGCGCAGAGAGAATAATGAGGAGTTTACTTGTAAAGAGGGATTGGTGGATTGAGATGCTTCTATCATGGTGGCGAGATGCAGGTTGGTAAAATAATTGGTAAACGTTGATACAATTCAGGATACGGCGCACTGATGTTGATACTATGGAGAACGCCGCAAATCATAACCATTTTGAAAATCGCTGCAATACTCCTGTTGCTCCTGAACCAAGCTGCGTTGGAATTTGGCGACCACTTATCTGAATAATAAACAAAAAAAGAGAGCCAAAAGGGCTCTCTTTTTTTGTTCGTGTCGTGAATTTTAATATTCGCGCAGATGCTTTCTGCCGGGGGAAGGAACAGGGTATTTGCCGTCGGCACCAATAAGAACCGGGGGTGCGGAGGCCATGGTTAGTTTGTCAATGGTAGGGGCGAGTTCGTGTTCGTGATTCAGAATTGCATCCCAGGTAATGACTTGACCGGTGTGGGCGGCCATACGACCCATCGAGGTCACCAAACTGGCTTCAGCACCGCGTTTGGCTTCGTTAAACGGCTTGTTATTGCGAATCGCATCAACAAGGTCATCCCATTCGTTTTGGTAAGGATCAGATTCCGGTTGGGGATATTTCCAAGTGAGATCTTTCGCGTCCTGATTCTGACCTTTGAATGTTCGGCAACGACCCGGGGCGTGACCCGAGGTAGAAATAATCGCGGAGCCTTTTGAGCCATGGGCATAACTGGCGAACTCGTCGTTGCATCCGGCGACATTGCGGCCATACATCATCAATTTTGTTCCGTCAGCAAAGGTGTATTCGACTTGGTAACTATCAAAATTTTGATCGATCGCATCGCCGCGATAATGGCGTCCCCCGACAGCCTGTGCTTTTATTGGCCACGCGTTTTTCATCCATGAACATTCGTCGATCTGATGGATGTAAAAGTCGCTAAAGGTTCCACCGCTGGCCCAGATGAAGCTATGAAATTTCTGGATTTGATACATCAAATCACTAATCGCCCCAGGGTTCGGAGGTGCAAATCCAACCATGGGTCCTGCCATGCGATAGGCGCGCATGAGAAGAATATCCCCGATATCTCCATTTTGTATTTTTTCGTGCAGCGCCTGGCGAGCACGGCAATGCCGAACCATTAATCCGACGCCGACTTTCAAGCCCTTTTTCTCAGATGCTTCTGCGAGAGCAAACATCTTCTTGGTCGTGGGGCCATCGGTGGTAATGGGTTTTTCCATGAAAACATTGAGACCTTTTTCAATGGCGTAAGCGAAATGAACCCAACGAAAGCCGACGGGCGTAGCAAAAATTACGACATCCCCAGGTTTGAGGCAATTCATGGCCTCTTTGTAGGAGTCAAATCCGACAAATTGACAGGCTTCAGGAACGGAAACTTTATCGCCATGTTCGCGTTTCAAGGCGTCGTGGCTCCCTTTGAGCCGAGCTGAAAACACATCAGCCATAGCCACCAGTTTCACGGGTCCACTTTTGGTGCTGAGCGCGTTGCTCGCTGCGCCGGTTCCACGACCTCCGCATCCCACCAAAGCAATTTGGATCAGATCGCTGCCTGCCGCATGAACATGGGGCAAAGTCGCTCCAGCCAAGGCGGAAACAGCGGCTATTTGACCAGAAGCTTTGATAAAATCTCGACGAGAAGTGATTTGTTCAGAAGGGTTATTCATAGAGTAGTGATAAGACGTTGCCCGATTATTAAAAATTCAACAAGCTCTGTTTGATGGTGGTGTCAGTTTTGACCCACGCGAACATGATTGCTTAAAACCCAGAATTCATTGATCTCAGACCACATCGTTGTTCCCTCTTGGGTGTTAGCCTCAGTCGCGGTATTATTCATAGGTTTGTCCAAAGCTGGATTTGGGTGCATGACGAAAATCTTCGAAAATCTTCGAACGGGTTGGTTTCGGTTTTTTTTTGTGGCTTTCATATATAGCATTCGATATACTTTGCTCATCATGAATGATTCCATCTCACCACAGTCCTTGCTTGAGCAGGCCGGCCAGATTCCGCATTTGGAGCGCGGCAAGCTCTGTGTTTTGCGCGACGGACCCAACGG
>CAMBHS010000107.1 GCA_945867235.1 Akkermansia muciniphila | reverse complement strand
GCTCCCACCCAGCGATCCTCAATCACCCTAATCCATCATCCGTTCAGACAATTCTGGGCGATCACCGAACCACCACGTCCGCCTCTCAACAACTGGCCCGAAATACTCGCAAAATACTCGCTCTAAAATCTGTCCCCTTTTGAACCCGCACAGAAATCCCCTTTTGAACTCCCGCGGACACAAATAAGAAAGTCCTCAGCAAATGCGAAAATGCTCAACCCCTTGCAAACATTAGGGGGATAGCAATTTTCAAATGGAAGTTGCGGAATCGCTGGTCTATTCTTCAAAAAACTGCAGCTTTCTTTCACCCATTTTTAATCACACCCGTCACCCTTAAAAACTCTAATTCAGTTCTGCGGTTCAGGGGGTTCTGTGCGTATTTATTACCTTGAGTGCTTCTTCAAAGGTTGCTTGTGAAAAATTTCACAAATTGCCTTGCTTGGCTCTTTTGTGCGGATTATTTTTATGAAGAAGGGTTTATACCCTGCCTATGCAACAATCTGCTGAGATCGGATACAACTCCAAGGTTGAGGGTGAAGTCATTGTCACCCGAGCGGATGCTGCTCTTAATTGGTGCCGCAAGAATTCCCTATGGCCTATGCCGATGGGGTTGGCGTGCTGTGCCATCGAACTTATGGCGGCTGGGGCGAGCCGTTTTGATATTTCGCGTTTCGGTTCAGAGGTGATGAGGTTCTCGCCGCGACAAAGTGATTTGATGATCGTCGCCGGCACAGTGACCTACAAAATGGCGTTGGCGGTGAAACGCATTTACGATCAAATGCCTGAACCCAAGTGGGTCATTGCGATGGGAGCCTGCGCCTCGACAGGTGGGATGTATCGAAGTTATTCCGTCTTGCAAGGTGTGGATCACATCATCCCCGTGGATGTCTATGTGGCGGGTTGTCCCCCCAGACCTGAGGCTCTGTTAGATGCGTTGATCAAAGTGCAGAACAAAGTGGCGAAGGAACCTTTGCTTTCGACGCAGTGGAAAACCCCTTGATTTTCCCATGATGACCGCTTCAGAATTAGCCGACAAATTACGGATTCAATTTCCAGGTCTGGTGTCTTCACCCAGCGAATTCCGAGGTGAGATCACGGTGCAAATTGGTGAATCGAGCCAGATCGCAGCCGTTTGTGAGTTTGCGAAAAAATCCCTCCAATTTGATTACCTCGTGGATTTGAGCAGCGTTGACAATTACGGAGAAGATCCTCGATGGATGCTGGTGTATGAGCTCTATGGAATGGGGCACCATTGTCATCTCCGATTGAAAACTAATCTCTGCGAAGAGGTAGGGGAGTTGCCGACGGTTTCTCATGTTTGGCGCACGGCGAATTGGCACGAACGTGAGATTTATGACATGATGGGGATTCGATTTAGCGGTCACCCAGATCTCCGCCGTATCCTCATGTGGGAGGGGTATCCTTATTATCCATTGCGCAAAGACTTTCCTCTTGCTGGAAAACCCACGGATTTGCCAGAGGTGGCGTTCACGCAACCGGCTCCATTGGACGGCGGGCCTTTTGTTACCATGTCCGGCGGTAAGGACACCATGGCTCGCGAGCCTCGCGTGCGGCTTCCTGAAGTGGAAACCCCAGCACTTGGCACGGCATTGAAATCATGAGCGTGCATATTCAAAATATCCCGTTCAAAGATCCAGCAACTCGATATAACGAAGGGGTGAATTCCGTTCAGCCATCTCCGTTGCGAGCCTCCGATGATCTCGTCGATGTGCAAGGTGAACGGATGGTGCTCAATATGGGGCCATCTCACCCGGCGACCCATGGGGTTTTAAGAATTATTCTGGAGATGGACGGCGAGATCATCACAAAAGCTGACCCTGACATCGGGTATCTGCATCGCGGGGATGAAAAAATCGCTGAAAACATGACCTACACCCAGTTTATCCCCTATACGGATCGACTGGATTATCTTGGGCCATTGGCCAACAACGTTGCCTACGTTCTTGCTGTCGAAAAGCTGATGGGGATCGACAAGCAATTGACGCTACGGTGCCAGTATATTCGCGTGGTATGCTGTGAGTTGGCTCGAATTTCGGCACATTTGCTCGGGCTGGGAGCCTTCGCAATGGATGTAGGAGCCATGACTGTTTTCCTGCACACCTTTCAAGAACGCGAGAAAATATATGATTTGTGCGAGTCGCTTACCGGCGCGCGATTCACCACGACCTATACACGCATCGGTGGGTTGAGTCGGGATCTTCCGGACGGATGGGTGGAACAATGCCGCAAGTTTTTGGCCGAAGTCGTGGTTAATTTCGACGAATCTGAAACCTTGCTGACCCGCAATCGAATCTGGGTGGATCGCACCAAGGGCGTAGGAATTATTTCGAAGGACATGGCCATCGATTATGGATTGTCTGGGCCCAATTTGCGTGGGAGCGGCGTTGATTTCGATTTACGCAAAGCGCACCCCTATCTGGTTTACGATCAACTCGACTTTGAAATTCCGGTCGGTTCGGTGGGGGATTGTTATGACCGTTACTTGGTGCGGATGGAGGAGATGCGCCAGAGCGTCCGGATTATCCATCAATGCCTTGATAAACTGCCAGGAGGATCCGTGAACATTTCCGATGGAAAAGTCGTTCTCCCTGAAAAAACAAAAGTGCTGTCGAGCATGGAAGAATTGATCCATCAATTTATTCTGGTGACCCAAGGGGTGAATGTCCCTCCGGGAGAGATCTATTTCGGAGCCGAGAATCCGAAAGGGGAGTTGGGTTTCTATATCAACAGTAAGGGTGGGGGAACCCCTCATCGGATGAAGATCAGAGCCCCTTCGTTTGTGAATTTGAGTATTTTGCCAGAATTACTTCCAGGACACTTGATGAGCGATACGGTTTCCATCTTGGGATCATTGGATTTTGTCATGGGGGAATGTGACCGATGAGTGATCCAAGAGAATTTTCAAGTGCGGTGCAACC
This sequence comes from Akkermansia muciniphila, assembly GCA_945867235.1. Taxonomy (GTDB): domain Bacteria; phylum Verrucomicrobiota; class Verrucomicrobiia; order Limisphaerales; family SXQI01; genus SXQI01. Next base: position 6,285 of record CAMBHS010000107.1, on the reverse strand, counting down.
CATGGTGAATCCGTTAGCCAGTAGCCCGCAGTTTCACGTTTCAGCCGAGTTGGAAGCGGAGGTTCAGGAATTGATCTCCCATTATCCGGAAAAGCGCAGTGCCGTGCTGATGGTGTTGCATGAAGTGCAAGAGCGGTTCGGATTTATTTCCCAAGAGTCAGTGATGTGGATTTCTGGGAAATTGGATTTGCAACCCATCAATGTGTTGGAACTCGTAACTTTTTACCCGATGTTCCGCCAGCAACCGGTGGGAAAATATCAGGTCAAGATATGTCGGACATTGAGTTGTGCGCTTGGAGGTGCCTATGAACTGCACGAGCATGTTTGCAACCGCCTAGGTCTGGATGCACACGCACATGGAATTCAGACATCCAAAGATAAAATGTTTAGCGTGGAGTTTGTCGAGTGTCTTGCGAGTTGCGGGACCGCGCCTGCGATGATGGTCAACGAGGATTTTCAGGAGGGGGTCACGACCCAGAACGCCGACTTAATGATTCACGAATGTCGTAAAAAGGGGAATTGAAGATGGCTGCCGAACATGGATTTGAACCATGACAAGCAGATTCAGAGACTGCTGTGCTACCGTTACACCATTCGGCAAGTAGAGTCTGAAACCTAAAGATTATTTGAAAACAGTCAAGCTGTCCGGAACGATTTTATGCCGCAGGAATTTCGGCTCATATTAAAAAATATCGATCAGTCGGGGTTTACCAATGACCTCGCTTGTTACTTGCGCCATGGTGGGTATGTGGCTCTGAAGCAAGCGTTGGATCTGCAGCCCAAATCTTTACCAGATGGTAAAGTTCAGACTGGCCCTGAGCAAATTCGCGAAGAGGTGAAAGCCTCTGGTTTGCGTGGTCGTGGGGGTGCTGGGTTCTCGGCAGGTTTGAAGTGGTCGTTTGTCGATCGTCGCAGTGGTAAGCCGATTTATTTGATCTGCAATGCGGACGAGTCGGAACCAGGCACATTCAAGGATCGTCAAATCCTCCACAAGGATCCCCATCAACTGATTGAGGGGATGGTCATATCCTGCTACGCGAATGACGTGAAGCTGGCTTATATCTACGTTCGAGGAGAGTTCCCAGAAGGAGCTCGGATATTGAAGCGAGCATTGGAGGAAGCACGGGCGAACGGTTATCTCGGTAAGAATATTCTCGGATCAGGATTTGATCTGGATATTTTTATCCATCGCGGTGCTGGAGCCTACATTTGTGGAGAGGAAACAGGGTTGATTGAATCCCTTGAAGGAAAACGCGCCTACCCACGCATCAAGCCTCCTTATTTTCCAGCTATTCTCGGCTTATACATGTGCCCGACGATCGTCAATAATGTCGAGACGCTTTGTCATGTGCGCCATGTCATCACGATGGGAGCGAGTGCTTATGCGAAACTGGGCACCCCGAATAATACCGGAACGCGTATCGTGAGTTTAAGCGGACATGTCAAACGTCCGGGTTATTACGAGATCGAAGTCGGAAAGGTGACGTTGGGTGAGTTAATCCATGCTCCCAATTTCGGCGGAGGATTACGTGAAGGCCGGAGTTTAAAAGCCATTATTCCCGGAGGGTCATCGTCGAAAATATTCCGGGCAGGTGAAATATTTAAACTGAAACGTAAGGGGGCGGATGGGCTGGTAACTAATGTGGACGTCGATTTATTGGATATTCCATACGATTTTGATTCGTTGCAGGCTGCGGGTTCCATGTCCGGTTCCAGTGCGATTATCGTGATGGACGATTCGACGGATATGGTAAAAGCGTTGGCAAATCTTTCTGAGTTTTACGCCCATGAAAGTTGTGGCCAATGCACTCCCTGTCGGGAAGGTTCCCTGTGGATGAGCAAAGCCTTGCACCGCATGACCCACGGGGGCGCGCGCAAACAAGATGCGGATTACCTCCACAAGACTGCGACCAATATTCAGGGACGAACCATTTGTGCTTTTGGTGAGGCTTGTGCCTGGCCAGTGATCAGTTTTGTCAACAAATTCCGCGACGAATTCGAGGCACGAGGTGTCGAGGATGAGGTCCGGGCCGCGTCACAAACGGGTGGGGGAGTTCCACCTATTTGAACTAGATTTAACCCATGTCCACCGCAGTCAAATTAGAAGCGAAGTCCGTGGCAGCACCGGTCGAAATGATGACCGTCAATGTCAATGGTCGCTCCGTATCGGTGCCAAAGCTGATGCCGGATCACAATGGCAAACCGGTTCCCACCACGATGCTGCAGGCGTGTCAGGTGGCCGGTGTTGAGGTGCCGCATTATTGCTACCATCCGAAACTGCCGATTGCTGGGAATTGTCGCATGTGCTTGGTGGAGTTTGGACTTCCCATGATGGGTGCTGATCGGAAACCGATCCTTAATGAGGATGGTTCTCCAAAAATTGCCAAGCAGGTTCTTCCTTACGATCCTTCCCAACCTCGCGGAGCGATCGCCTGTGCGACCCCCATTTCTCCTGGAATGGAGATTTACGCGGATTCAATTGCGACCCAGCAAATGCGTGAAGGCGTGTTGGAATCTTTACTGATCAACCATCCTCTGGATTGTCCGATTTGCGACCAAGCTGGAGAATGTAAGTTGCAGGAGTATTCCGTCGAGCATGGTCAGGCGACCAGCCGGTTCGTCGAAGAAAAGGTTCACAAACCTAAGCGAGTTGATCTGGGACCGCGGATTGTTCTGGATGATGAGCGTTGTATCCTTTGTTCCCGTTGTGTGCGTTTCACTCGCGATATTGTGGGCGATGATGCCTTGGGATTTGTCAATCGAGGGAGTTATAACACGCTCACTCATTTTCCTGGAAAACCGTTTGATAATAATTACACGTTGAACACGGTGGACCTTTGTCCGGTGGGTGCGTTGACTTCCAAAGATTTTCGATTTCAAATGCGGGTCTGGTTTCTCAAAGAAACCAAGAGTGTTTGCACAAGTTGTGCCACCGGTTGCAACATTCTCATGGGTTCTCGTGAAGGAAAAATCCACCGGTATGAGCCCCGTCAAAATGATGCGGTCAACTCCTGTTGGATGTGCGATGAGGGGCGTCTCAATTACAAGTGGATCGGTCGCGAAGATCGATTGAAGACCGTTATGATTCGTCGCGGCAACGCCCCACAGGTTGTAGGAAAATGGCCGATCGCATTGGCTGAAATTAGTGCTCGGTTAAATGCGGCAATTCCGGGTTCGGTGGCGATCATCGGTTCCTCACGGCAAACGACCGAGGAACTGTGGTTGTTGGCAAAAATTGCAAAAAAACTGGGTGCAAAGACGGATACCAAGGTTCGCGAGGGTGAGGCGGACAAACTTCTTGTCAACGCGGATCGAAACCCAAATAGCACCGGGGCACGTCTCACGGGATTCCTGACCGAAAAAGCGGGTAACAACATCCGTGCCATCGTTGAGGGTCTGAAAGTGGGTTCGATCAAAACGCTGTTGGTTTTTGGTGAGGACATCACTACCCTTGGAATTTCTTCCGCATTGTTGGACACCGTTGATTGCCTCATCGTCTCCGAAATCCTACCGAATGCTACGACTGCCAAGGCGAATTATCTGCTGCCGGGTTGTGCCCACGCAGAGAAGCGCGGCACGTTAATCAATATCAAAGGACGAGTTCAAAAGTTTATGAAAGCTGTCGAGCAACCCGGAGAGGCCCGCCCTGAATGGGAATTCCTGAACGAGTTAGCTGCGAATATCGCCGGACACCATCGGTTCGTAAGTATCGAGGGGCTGTTCAATGCGATGGCTCAAGATATACAACCTTTAAACGGATTAACATGGTCAAGCTTAGGTGATCAAGGGGTCACCATCGCGATCTGATCTGAATAGGAGATGAACCTAGAATTCCTTTTGTTGAGTGGTCTGAAAGTCATCGGGGTATTTGCCTTGGTGATGCCGATGATTGCCTATTCGGTGATGGCCGAGCGCAAGATTTCCGCATGGATCCAGGATCGTATTGGCCCCAATCGCGTGGGTCCTCAGGGAATGCTGCAACCCTTGGCTGACGGCATAAAATTCTTGCTCAAGGAAGACTTCACCCCGGGTCATGTCCGAAAAGCATATTTCTGGTTAGCCCCTGCGATTGCCATGGTGCCTGCGTTTCTCACCATGGCCGTGATTCCATTTGGGTCTGCCATCGGAAATCAAAAAATGGTGATAGCCGATTTAAATATCGGAATTCTTTACACCTTCGGCATTGTCTCGTTGGGCGTTTACGGCATTGTCCTCGCTGGGTATGCCTCAAATTCTAAGTATTCATTTCTAGGCGGCATCCGGTCGAGTGCTCAGATGATTTCCTACGAGATCGCGATGGGCTTGGCGGTGATCCCCGTGTTCATGTTGGTGGGGGATTTGAACCTGAGCAAAGTGATCGAATACCAATCCAACCATGGATGGTTGATTCTGTATGCGCCCTTTTCGTTCGTCATTTTTTTAGTTTCTTCATTCGCTGAAACCAATCGTCTCCCCTTTGATATGCCCGAATCTGAGACGGAATTGGTTGCCGGTTACCACACGGAATACAGTTCCATGAAGTTCGCGCTCTTTTTCATGGGGGAATATGCCAATATGATTTCCGCCTCGGCGATGATGGTCACCTTGTTCTTTGGAGGTTGGACATTGCCATGGTTTTCAGAACCCGCCTTGGCGAACCAATGGCTTATGGGGGCACTTCATATCGGAGTATTTATAACTAAGATGCTTGCCTTCATGGTTGTCTTCATCTGGGCACGCTGGATGTTGCCACGCTTTCGATACGATCAACTCATGGACCTTGGATGGCGCCGATTCCTTCCGTTCGCTTTGTTTAATGTGCTCGCTTATGCGGCATGGTTATGGATGCGCTCTTGATGCAAAACCTCGCATGAGTGACTTTACTTTTAATTCAGTATTATGATTGTTAAACGTGCTGAACTGAGCTTTCTTGAGCGACTTTATCTGCCGACCTTGTTAGGCGGTTTGCAAGTGACAGCGAAACATTTTTTTCGCAAGAAGGTCACGATGCAATACCCTGAGCAAAAGTGGACCGTCCCAGCAGGGTATCGGGGTGCTCCCTACCTTGTGAAAGATCAAGTGGGTCGGACGAAATGCGTTTCTTGTCAACTCTGTGAGTTTGTATGTCCTCCCAAGGCCATTAGGATCACCCCCCCCGGATCATCGAATGGTCTCGATTCGGGTGTTGTGGAAAAGAGCCCGCTGGAATTTGATATCGACATGCTCCGATGCATCTTCTGTGGTTTTTGCCAAGAGGTTTGCCCGGAGGAAGCGATTTTTCTGATGAAGGACTATTCACTAACCGGCACCAGTCGTTCTGAAATGATTTATAACAAGGACAAGCTTCTTGCGTTGGGCGGAGTGCATCAGGACAAAATTCAAAAGTGGAAACGCAAAGCCCAAGAAGCTTTGCATCAAGGGGTCACCCCTTAATAATTTGGGAACCAGCTGAAATCAAATCATGCAGGATATTGCCTTTTACATCTTTGCCGCTCTGACCTTGATCTGCGGGTTTTTGGTGGTTTTTAATCCACTGACCCGCAACCCCGTCACGAGTGCCATGTTTTTGGTGCTGACCATTATTTCCATGGCGGGACTGTTTGTCTTGTTACACGCATTTTTTCTCGCTGCAGTTCAAATTCTCGTTTACGCCGGGGCTGTGCTCGTTGTTTTTGTTTTTGTCATCATGTTGCTGGATCTGAAGGAGGAAGAACGTCGAAAGATCAATTTTATAGGGGTGGGCTTGGCGTTGCTATCGGTGGCCTCGATTTTTTACATCTTTGTGGCAAGGGTCATCAGCAAATCTGAATTAGCTCAAAAGACTGCGATTGCGACGGTGGAAGGAGACACAAAATCAATCGGATTTCTGTTGTTTAAAGAATACCTTCTGCCATTTGAAGTCTTGTCATTGCTGTTGCTGGTTGCCGTTGTAGGAGTGATTCTATTGAGCAAAAAGGATTTAAAATGAATCATCCCGTCGGACTTCAAGAATATTTGATCGTAAGCGCGGCCTTGTTTTGCCTCGGTTTGTTTGGGGTGATCTCACGCCGAAATCTGTTCGTCATCTACATGTGTTTGGAATTGATGCTGAACGCTGCAAACTTGGCATTGGTCGCCCTTTCGCGTTTTACAAACAATCTCAATGGTCAGGTGATGGTTCTTTTTATCATTACCGTGGCTGCCGCAGAGGTGGCTGTGGGGTTGGCTTTGATTGTGGCTCTTTATCGTAAACGCCAAACGGCACATACCGAGGACCTGGCCTCCTTGAAACTTTAATAACCTGATATGCCAGACGCAAATATGATG
>CAMBHS010000106.1 GCA_945867235.1 Akkermansia muciniphila | reverse complement strand
CGACTTCAAAGGGAGACAGCAATGACGGGGGCCCAGAGAGCGAAATGCTCACCCTGCCCGTCACGCCGATGAAACTAACCATCACCTATGACGACATGGTGAACGGGTTTGCGCTGCATCTCCAAGGCGACACGACCCATGAGAATGTGATCGAATTCTCGACCGACTTGTTAAATTGGACACCGCTAGGAACCAAAGCAGTCGGAGAATCGGAATTGAATCTGATAGATCCACAGGAAGCGAACACCACGCATCGCTTCTACCGAGTGATCAAGAAATAGCACGACCGATGAAGGAGCGGGATGGGAAATCCGTCCGGCTCCTGATACCCCATCCTCAACCCTACCCCTTCCCCGCAGTAGCCCCGCCTCGTGGGGTGTCGTGGATTGCCCTTGAGGAGTATCGCTGGTGGGATTAGGTGTATAGGGATGGTGATGCGTGGGAGTGCCGAGATGACGACGAGAAGGATTACTGTGCTTTATGATGGCGAGTGTTCCCTGTGCACTTTCCAGATGAAATTGCTGACGTGGCTCGACTGGCGGAACCGACTGGATCTGCTGCCTTTGTCTGATCCCAGGGCTCAAAAGATTGCACCCACATTGACCCGCGAAGAATTGTTGGAGGCGATCCATTGCCTGACGCGGCAAGGGCGCATTTATCGAGGGGCTCGGTGCCTGCGGTTTGTGGGGATGCGGCTGCCTTTGATGGTGCCGATGGCGTGTGTTTTATGGTTTCCGGGGGTGATTTGGGTCGCGGATAAGGTGTATCAATGGATCAGTCGCAACCGTCATTTGCTCAGCCGTTGGTTCGGTTGCAAGGAGGCTTGTGCCCTTCTCCCCACGGGGAACCATGATCGGGATGTGTGACAAGGGATGAATGCTCTGGAAAAAGCGCGGGAGCATTTGTTAGCTCAACGGAATGCGCGGGGTCATTGGTAAGGGCACCTAGGAGCTGGGAGCGGAAAAAAATCCTGATAAAGTTGTAGAATAAAAGTTTAGGGGCGTCGTCCAACTAGGCACGGATCTCGTGTATGGAACTCTTGGAATTAATGGGAAGCCAGGTGAAGTATAGCTTCAAGTATTTGATGGGCACGAGGTTTCAACTGGCGGACGGTGTCGCTGGCCAAGTGCGGGATGTCTATTTTGATGACAGAACCTGGGAGATCCGTCATCTCGTCACCGACCCAGCGGATCGTTATTCGGTGAGCCAAATTTTGGTGCCTCCCACTTCGGTGTTGCCGCAGGGCACCTTCGTGATTCCGGAATTATTCCTCAGTTTAACCAAGGAGCAATTCGCGCAACTTCCCCTCGCTAGCACCGTGCGTCCGGTTTGCCAGCAGTATTCGCTCTGGAACACTCGGGGGAGCGGCGGGCGGATTGATGGTGGGGAACGTTTTGACCCGCATTTAAGGAGCTGCAAAACGGTTCAAGGCTATGAGTTGATGGGACCTTCGGAGAAGGAGGGGGTATTGGATGATTTCTTGATCGATACCGCCACATGGACCGTCCAACAGTTGTATGGTCGCACGGAATCCGCAGGTTCTGTGCATACATTTTCCTTTGCGCCTGAGGCGGTGTCAGTGATCGGTTGGGGGGCGCGAATGGTGCGATTGAAAGCACCTCGGCGCGTAGTTCCGCCGGTGCGTCCAGCGGTGAGCTTCGTCCAGGCGGCCTGAACGCGTGTTCGGGGATGTCCTGTTTGGGATTAGTCCCATCCTTGACAGTGGGATACCTCCCAGCGGGCATTATTTCTGCAACCTTTCACGGTCGAGCGGGGTTATGCCTTTGTTGATCGATCACCATGGGGGAACAACATCCATTTGAACAGTTCATGCGGAAATACCAGAACATGGTATTCAGCACCGCGATTCGTTTGTTGGCGGATGAGGCGGAGGCCAAGGACATCTCGCAGGAAGTTTTCCTGAAGGCGTATGAGCGGTTTTCCATGCTCTCAGAAAGTCCCACGGTGGGCGGTTGGTTAAGAACCGTGACGACTCATCTTTGCCTGAATCATTTAACTCGTTACCGGAACCGGTGGAGATTTTTCTCGGAGATGTTCCGGGTCCATCCCGACGGCGAGGAGCGGGAATTCAGCGCGAGCGAGACCGGGGTCAACACTGTGGATTGCGCGGTGGACACTACCGAAAAACGCTCGGTGTTGGAGGCGGCACTGGTCAAATTATGTCCCTCGCAACGTGTGCCGTTGGTGCTGTTTCATTTTGAGCGAAAAACTTACGAGGAAATCGCCGAGCTGACCGGGACCTCGCTGGCGAAAGTGAAGACGGATATTCATCGGGGTCGCGCCGTGTTGAGGAAAGATTTTGAACTCCGGCAGGAATTTGGCAAAGGAGAACCATCAGCTAATCAGGATCACGGCTCGGAACAAGCTCGAACGAAGATTGGATCGGCGGGATCAACTTCGATGAATTACAAACCCCTGCTGATTTGAATGAAGGAATACCCCATGAACGATGAGGAAAAAAAATTGGAGGCCTGGGTTGGGGCGAAGCTGGGTGCTTTGCCGGAGCGAAGGGCGCCCTCGGAGCTGATGGAGCGAGTGTGGCAGGCGGTGAGGGAGAGGGAGGAGCGACCGTGGTGGCGGAGGGGATGGGCGACGTGGCCGCGATGGGCGCAAACGACCTGCGGCCTGTTGAGCAGTGCGCTGGTGTGTGGTTTGGCGATGTTTGCGCCACTTTGGGGTTGGGGTGGATTCCTAGAGTGGTTCAATGGCGTGGCCACCGATGTGTTGACAAAGGTATTTCGTCCGTTGGAGGTGTGGTGGGTTGGGGTGAAGGCGATGGGGTTAGCGGCGTCGAGCTTGGTGCAAAGTGTCTCACCGATCGGTTGGTGGGCGATGGGGTTGGGGCTGGTGGTTGTTGGCGTTTTGTATGGGTGTTTTTTAGGGATGGGGTTGGCGTTGTATCGAGGGGTGCGCCGCCCGATTCGATGAGGATAACATGAAAAGATTTATTTTGTTGCTGGGCATGGTGGGATTCGCCGGATGGGTGGGGATGTTCCAGGGTCACACAGTTCTGGCGGCGGAGAAGGAGGATGGGGAACAGAAATCCCCGCCTGCCGCCGTGGGACATTTTCATACGACGGTGACTGTCATGGGGACGTCGGACGATCCGAGAAGTAAGGTGGTGGTGTTTGGGGATCTGCATCTCAAAAGTGGGGAGTCCGCGACGGATGTCGTGGTGGTGGTAGGGGACGGGATCGTGGACGGGACGGTGGAGAAAGATTTGGTGGTTCTCGCGGGAAATCTGACGGTGAACGGCACTGTAAACGGGAATGTGACGGTGTTCCTCGGGACGCTGGAGTTGGGACCCGAGGCAAAGATCAAAGGGAACACAAAATTGGTGATGGGCGCGCAGCATTCCACGGGTTTGAAGAAATTTGACGTGGGAAAAACTTACGAGTTCCTCGGGAAGTATGCATTCCCGACATTGTATCCCTACGTCACAGAAGGACTGATGAAGGGCAGGTTCGTGGTGCCATCGGTGCAGGTGAGTGTCTGGGTCGCGGCTAATTTGATATGGCTGATGGTGTTGGTGGCGGCGGTGATGAAAAGACCCACCCTTGCCGGCGCGACCGTGCTGGCGGCACGTCCTTTGATCACGCTCGGTGCGGGATTGTTGGCTTGGGTGCTGTGGGTGCTGACGGTGTTATTGCTGGGGATCTCGGTCATGGGGTTGGTGGTGGTGCCGTTTTTGCTCTGCGGACTTGTTGTGGTTTGGATGCTGGGAACGGCGTCGGTGCTGATGGATTTTGGGCGGCATATCGGGCGTGTCACAAGGTTAGAATTTTTCGAACGACCCCTGTGGGCGACTAGTTTGGGGGCAGTCCTGTTTTTTATTATGTCGATGGTGCCGATGTTGGGATTTTTGGCGTTCGGCTCGGTGTCAGTGCTGGCGATGGGCGCGATGACGTTAGCGGCGATGGAAGGATTGAACGGACGTTCGCAAAGCGGTGCCGCCGCGATACCCGTTCCCCCTCGCGTGATGGAAACCGCCGTTCCCGTGGTTCCTCCAATCCTCTCCGGTATGCCACCGGCGGATCCGCTGCCTCTCGGGTCCCATCCCCCTGCGCCGGTGATTTCACAGACCGTTGCCGTCGCGGTAGCCGAGGCAATCGCCTACATCCGTGCGGGGTTCATTCGGCGATCGATGGCGTTATTCTTAGATGTGATTCTGCTTTCAATCGTCTGTGGCATGCTAGGGCTGATGGAAAATGGACCCGGAATCTTTTTTATGGCGATAATGTTTTACCAAGTGGCTTTGCTCGCGTGGCGTGGCACGACAATTGGAAAAATTATATTGGGATTAAAAGTGGTTCGGTTGGATGGGAGTCCGTTGAGTTTCGGGGTGGTGTTTGTGCGCACTTTGGCGAGTGTTTTCTCAGTGCTGATTTTGTTTCTCGGTTATTTCTGGGCGTTGTGGGATGACGAGAAACAAACGTGGCACGATAAAATTGCCGGCACAGTGGTGGTAAAAGTTCCCAAAGGAATCAGCCTGCTCTAAGAGCCATAACGCGGGTCGGGTCACGGCGTGCCGTTCACCAGACCTGCACGCGGTCGGCCTGAAGGATGGTGTCGGTGACGTGTGGGTAATCGATGTGGGTTTGGGTCAGGTCGATTTCAAGGATTTCAATTTCCTCCAATTCCTTCAAATGCAACAACTGGGTTGATTCCTCCTCCGTCATCGGATGGGTGTGGAGGATCAGCAGGGTGGTGGGCATAACTAAAAACGCATGAAATGATCGGCTCGTGCGAGGAGTGCCGCGAATTTTTTTCGAGATAAAGCCGTGGGCCAACCTGCGGGCACGGGTCGATCACTCAATGTGTGCAAGGTGGCTTTAGACTCGCGCAACAGGCCGTAATGGTTGAGTGCCACATCGGCCTCGTTGAGGTCGAGTTCCTGGATCGGAAACAGAAGGCGAGCGACGGGTTCTTCGAAAACCAGCACGAGTTCAATCTGGTGCCATGCCGAGAGCCCGGCACCGACGCGCAACGCCTCCACGGCGGACGATAAATCGGAGCCCCGCTCCTTGCGGTGATGGGGTGGAGCCATCTGGAAAATGATCAACGGCTTTATCATGCTGCCCATGGCGGGTGTGGGGACGCTACCCCTTTTTCTTCAACGTCATCAGGTATTCGATCAAGTCCACCAGGTCCTGCGGCGACATCGTGTGCTCCAATCCAGAGGGCATGATCGAGGAAGTCATTTGTTGGCGATGGGCTATATTGCTCTTTTCGTATTTCGTGACAATGCCATTTTGAGTTTTCAGAGCCACATCCTCGGCCGTCTCGCTGGAAATGATGCCGTAGGCCTCGTCGCCATTTTTGAGATCCAATTGCCAAGCTTCGAACCCGAATGAAATTCCGGCACTCGGTTCGAGGATGGATTGGTAAAGAGCGTCCTTGCCCAGTTTCGTGCCGATCTCGCTGAGTTTCGGTCCGAAATCCATTCCCTTCCCGTCCACCTGATGGCAGAGGCTGCACCCCACTTCGGCTCGTTGAAAAACCAAGGCTCCCCAGGTGGGGTTTCCCGTTTGTTTGAGGAGATCAGCAATCGGCGGGAGGGGTTGGGCATCCTGCACCTGCGGCACGGGCAGGAGTTTGGCAGCTTCGGCTTTTAGGTCGGACCAGCGAACCTGATTCAGCACGGTCATCGCGGTGGGTTTCAGATCGGCACTCAACTGATCGGACCGCACCATCTCCAAAAGATGCCGCGTGCCTTCGGGAGTTTGGGTGAGACTGTGGAGAGCCACTTTTTTTAGGTTAATTCCACGTTGCGGATCGGTGATGAAAGGCTTGAGCAACGGAACGAATTGTTTTTCACCCGTATTACCGAGCACGGTCAACACGATGGCGGCATTGGTGCCGGTCAATGCCGCAGTGATCAACGGAATCTGCCCTTGGGCGGCGAGCAGACGCATTGCCTCCGCTCCACTGGAATGGGTGGGATGGAGGACGGCACATTCCAACAATCCCACGCCCTGATCGGCGAGTTTGAAATCGCGCACGATATCAACGAATTGAGGCGTTCCCCGCGTGGTGGCGAGGATTTTTAATACGGCACCTTTCAACGCAGGGCTTGCGTCGAGATCCAAACCCTTGAGTCGGCTGAGGGCTTCGATCGCTGTGTTGTTTTGAGCCGTGGTTGCGATTCCCCAGAGAGGGGAAAGGATCAACAAAAAGAGAGGCAGAAATGGAATTCGCATCACGGTTATGGGGAGTCGATTATCAGTGGCGGAAATGGCGCATTCCCGTGAAGACCATGGCGATGTTGCGAGCGTCCGCGGCGGCGATCACTTCGGGGTCGCGCACCGAACCCCCGGGTTGGATGGCGGCTGTGGCACCGGCGTTGGCGGCGGCGATAAGCCCATCGGCAAAGGGAAAAAATGCATCGCTGCACACCACGCTGCCTGCCAATGACAGCCCGGCCTCGCTCGCTTTCCAGACGGCGATACGGCTCGAATCCACGCGGCTCATCTGCCCCGCCCCGACACCCAAGGTGCGATCCGATGCGACATACACAATCGCGTTGGACTTGATATGTTTGACGGTGCGCCAGCCAAAGAGCATCGCTTCTAATTCCATCGGCGTGGGTTGGCGTTGAGTGACGACCTTGAAATCCGCAATACCAATCGGCTTGAGATCGCGTTCCTGAACCAGAAAACTTTCCGCCCCGACACTTCGAATATCAACAGGGCTGGAGGCCGTGGTATTTTTAAGACATTGGAGAAGGCGCAGGTTTTTTTTGCGCTGCAACAATTCGAGAGCGTCCGAATGGAAACTGGGGGCGATAATCACCTCGCTAAAAATTTCCGCGATCGCTTCGGCGCAGGCGAGATCCAGCGGCTGGTTGACGACGATGATTCCACCGAAAGGCGCCTGTCTATCCGTCGCGTAAGCCTTATCCCAAGCCTCGCGCAGTGTCGCCCCTTTTCCGATACCGCAGGGGTTGGTGTGTTTGAGAATAGCGAGAGTGGGCGCATCGCCTCCGAACTCGGAAATGAGTGCCGCCGCCGCGGTGAGGTCCAAGATATTATTGTAAGACAATTCCTTACCGTGGAGTTGTTTGAAATACTGATGGAAGTTGCCGTAAAGAGCCGCTTTTTGGTGCGGGTTTTCACCGTATCGCAACGGCTGAGCCAACGGAGCGACGAGACTCAACACGGGGGCGGCGACCGATGTGTCGGGCTCCGCGAAAGCAGCCGCTAGATGATTGGCGATCGCGGCATCATACGCCGCTGTGCGAGCGAACACTCGGGCGGCGAGTCGGCGGCGCGTCGGCAGAGTTGTTTCCCCGTGTTCACGGATCTGGTCAGCGACCTCGTTGTAATCTGCGGGATCAACAATCACGGTCACGCTGTCATGATTTTTCGCGGCACTGCGCAACATCGAGGGACCGCCGATATCGATATTTTCGATCGCCTCATGCAGGCTCACGCCGGGTTTTGCGACGGTTTGCTCGAAGGGATAAAGGTTCACCACCACAAGATCGATCGGAGGGATGTCATGGGCGCGTGCGGCCGCTTCGTGGGCCTCGTTCCCACGGATATAAAGCAGCCCGCCATGCACCCGGGGATGGAGAGTCTTGACGCGGCCATCCAACATTTCTGGGAAGCCTGTGTGATCGCTCAAATCCTTCACCGTGAGACCGGCCTCGCGCAAAGCCTTTGCGGTGCCGCCTGTGGAGAGAAGCTCAATCCCTGCGGCAACGAGGGTTTGGGCGAAGGGGACTAACCCCGATTTATCAGAGACCGACAACAGAGCGCGCTGGATTCTTGGCATAAAACGATGCACAGGTTGTGTAACCCGAGGGCAACGCGTCAATACCGAAGAATAAATTGCACCGCCCCAGATCAGCGGATGGGAACAAATTTAATGCACACGGGCATACTCACTTCGAGGCTCTGTCCTGTGGGGGTGAGCTTGCCGGAATCAGCGTTGATTTTGAAGGGGACGATATTGCCTGAATCTTGATTTGCGGCGATCAGGTAACGGCCCTCTGGATCGATGGCAAAGTTGCGGGGTGTTTTGCCTTGGGTGGATTGGTGTTCGACCAAGGACATTTTACCATTGAACGCGTCGATCGAAAAAACGGCGATGGAATGATGACCCCGGTTCGAGCCGTAAACATACTGGCCGGAGGGGTGAACCTGAACCTCGGCGGTGGAGTTGCCGCCTTTGAAATCCGCAGGCAGGGTGCTCAGAGTCTGAACCTCCGTAAGTCCGCCTCGGTCGCGGTCGAAGGAGAAACCGGTGAGGGTGGAATCGAGTTCATTGATGGCATAGGCAAAGTTTCCGCCGGGAGTAAATGCGAAATGACGAGGGCCAGCTCCCGGCTTGAGCGAGACCGAGGCAGGATCATTGGCGACGAGGGATCCCTGCGTGGCGTCAAATTTGTAGATGAGGATTTTATCGAGACCGAGATCCGCCGCGTAGGCGAAGCGATTGTTGCGCGAGAGATTGATCGAGTGAGCGTGAGGAGCCTTCTGGCGGCTTTCGTTGGCACTGGAACCCTGGTGCTGGATGAATGCCGTGCGAGGAAGGAGTTTGAGCGAGCTGTCGAGAGGCAGGACAGCCACGCTGCCGCCGCCATAATTCGCGCACAGAACATTCTTCCCCTTGGCATCGACCACAAGATGACAGGTGCCATCACCACCCGCAGATTCCTGGTTGATCAACGTGAGCAAACCGTTCTTGGGATTGATTGAGTAACCCGCGACAGCACCCGATTTTTTGCCTTGGTAATCGGCGATTTCGTTGGCGGCAAAAAGGGCTGTGCCGTTGGGGTGAACCGCGAGAAAAGTGGGATTGGGCGTCGTGGCAGCGAGGACAGGAGGAGTGAGTTGACCCGTTTTTGAATCAAGTTTGGAAACGTAAATACCCTGACTGCCCTTACCGGTGTAAGTGCCGAAATAAACCCAATACGCATCCGCCGGAGCGGCAGCAGCAAACGTGTGGAGAGTGGCGAGACCCAAGGTGGCGGCAAGGGTCATGAGTTTTTGGGTGGTCTTGATCATGGGGAGAATGGAACCCAAGGACCCGCAGAACATCAAGCCCGAACTGCCAGTAAGTCGGAACAGCCCCGGTACATCGTGACCCCCCTGATGGGATTTACCGACTCAGGAAAATACAATGTATCTCTATGAAAACGTGGAACATTCTGCGCCACTGGCT
Organism: Akkermansia muciniphila; assembly: GCA_945867235.1. Taxonomy (GTDB): domain Bacteria; phylum Verrucomicrobiota; class Verrucomicrobiia; order Limisphaerales; family SXQI01; genus SXQI01. The sequence continues at coordinate 46 of CAMBHS010000106.1, read as the reverse complement.
CCGAACGGTTTCCGGCCCCTTGGCCGCCCGGGGGGGGGAGGGCGGC
>CAMBHS010000105.1 GCA_945867235.1 Akkermansia muciniphila | reverse complement strand
ATTTTTCCCAGTAAGGGTAAGTGTTCAGGATGTTGAACGATCTAAGCCTGCTCCGGATGTTTTTTTGCGTGCGGCAGAATTGATCGGGGTTTCACCATCCGATTGTTGCGTGATCGAAGACTCTGCGGCTGGTGTGCAGGCCGGGAAATCAGCTGGAATGACCGTTATCGCGATCACGAATACGCTACCCAGGGAAGCACTCTCTCACGCAGATCATGTGGTCAGTAATTACGAAGAAATTGACCGCCTCCTCCTGCCTATTACTAGGACGTTGTGCCGCACCTAAGCCAAATTTCCACAGCAAAGATTTTGGCGAACCGATGGTTTTTGGCGTTGATGGGTGGTGCCTGTCTAGGACTCGCCTACCCTAATTCCACCTGGATTGGGTTAGCATGGTTGGGTCCAAGTATAATTCTTTTTAGCAGTATAGGCAAAAACGGTTGGGAAGCATTTCGATTGGGTTATGCGGCGGGAATGGTGCAATCACTCATTACCTTGCGATGGATGCTCAACATTCCCTACCCTTCTGGAGCCATTAGTGGCTGGTTGGCTTTATGTAGTTATTTAGCGGTCTATACAGGGCTTTGGGTGTGGATAACTTGGCGAATGTTTCCCATCTCCACACAAAATGGGACATCAAACCACATTACTGCCGAATCCATCCGTTGGTTTGCGAGTTCAACATTAAGTCAGCGAGCACTTTGGACATTTCTAGCTGCCACTTTTTGGGTCGCCAACGAAATGGTGACCAGTCGCTTTCTTACGGGATTCCCCTGGATGCCCGTTGGACTCACCCAATCATCAATGCTTTCGCTCATCCAGATATCCTCACTCACTGGAATTTATGGAGTGTCTTTCATCGTGCTTTGGTTTTCCGTGAGCGCACTGGCTAGCCTATTGAGTCTCATTCAAAAACCTCTCCAGAAACACACTGGGTTTCTTAGCCACTACGCTTGGATCGGGTGCATGGCATTGCCGATGCTCGCCGTAGGTGGGGCGATGATATTTGGAATTTACCGGTTGGCGAATGGTCGCAGTCCTACCAGCACCGTTCGCCTCGCTTTAGTGCAACCCAGCATTCCTCAAACCATGATTTGGAATGAGAAGGATAATCAAATAAGGTTTCAAAAACTCATCGAGCTTTCGAGACTTGCACTAGCGACCGATCCCGATGTTCTTGTTTGGCCAGAGGCTGCCGTCCCAACCATGCTCCGCCACGATGCCACCACTGCAAACACATTCAGTGCACTATTAAAACAACATAAATCATGGGCGATTGTCGGTAGCGATGACGCCACAGTTGGATCCAGCGGATCCCCTCAGGATACACGGTTTTATAATAGCAGTTTTGTCATCAATCCTGATGGGGTTGTTCAGGGAATTTACAACAAGAGACGACTGGTCATTTTTGGCGAATACGTTCCGCTTTTGAAATGGCTTCCCTTCCTGAAGTATTTAACGCCTATCGGTCAAAATGGTTTTACCGCCGGGGATAAACCTGTGGTGTTTCGAATTACCATCAAAGAGACGAAGCATTCAATATTAGTTTCTCCGCTAATTTGTTTTGAAGACGCCTTTCCACATTCAGTCGGAGAATACGTCCATGAAGATACGGATTTTTTATTAAATTTAACCAACGATGGGTGGTTTGGAGAAAGCAACGCACATTGGCAACATGCTGCTCACGCCATTTTCAGGGCGGTGGAAAATAATATCCCTGTGGTTTCCTGTGCTAATAACGGGTTGACTTGCTGGTTTGATTCCCTAGGTCGAACCCATCAACTTTATTTCGGCGAATCAAAGGATGTTTATGGGGTCGGATTCAAGAATGTCGAAATCCCGATTCTCGACGGAGAAAAAAGAGCGATGACCTTTTACCATGCGCATGGGGATGTATTTGGTTGGGGGTGCGTCTCGATATTGTTGGCGGCACTTTTTCGCCATTTGAGGCAATCATGGTTCACGAAAAAAGCGGCGTTACAATAAGGAGACACAATAAGGAGAATTAGTTGGGGAATTTCATAATCAGGATTAAATTCAAGGAAAATGAGTAGAGAGAAAATCACTCAGGAGACGATACGTGGAATGAAAGGGAACCAAGGAATTGCAGCCCTAACAGTTTATGACTACCCCATAACGCGGTTACTCGACGAAATTGGAGTGCCTTTGCTTCTCGTTGGAGATTCATTGGGGATGGTGGTTCTTGGATATCCGGACACGACCCATGTCACCATGGATCACATGGAACACCATGTTGCGGCTGCCGCTCGAGCAAAACCCAAGGCATTTCTCGTCGCAGATTTACCCTTTCACAGCTACGAAACCCCGGAACAAGCCGTAATCAATGCACGCCGACTGATCGATGCAGGTGCCGAGGCCGTAAAAGCTGAAGGAGGTCGCGCAATTCTTTCGCAAATTAAGGCCATCATCAATGCCGGTATCCCTGTGTGTGGACACTTGGGAATGCTCCCCCAGAGCGTTCTCGATGAAGGAGGATATAAAATCAAGGGTCGAGTTGAACAGGAACGTGTCCAACTCATGATCGACGCAAAAGCCCTCGAACGCGCGGGGGCGTTTGCCATTATTTTAGAACTCGTTCTGCGCGAGGTCGCTGCAGAAATAACCGATCAAATCAACATTCCAACGATTGGAATTGGGTCTGGAGATCGCTGTGACGGGCAAATTCTCGTTAGCCATGATTTGTTCGGGCTTTTCCCATGGTTTACTCCAAAATTCGTGAAACCGAAAATGCAGGGGGGATTGCAGATTCAATCGACGGTCAGTGAATGGATTCGAACAGTCCAAAACTTAAAAAGCGAATGAGCATTCAACGATTAACGCATCTTGATGCCAGTAGTGAAGTGAGCATGGTGGATGTTTCCTCAAAGCCCATCCAACATCGAGAGGCGGTGGCCTCCGGTGTGATTTTTCTCAACCCCACAACGCTCGAATTGATCCAATGCGATTCCATCGCCAAAGGAAACGTTCTTGCCACCGCACGGTTGGCTGGAATTCTTGCCGCTAAAAAAACCGGAGACCTAATCCCGCTATGCCATCCGATTCCGATTTCGCATTGTGAAGTGAACTTTGATTTCCCCCTCAGCAGAGATCGAATCATCATCAGTTCCAAAGCCGTTGTCCAAGCACAAACCGGTGTAGAAATGGAAGCGTTAACCGCAGTTTCGGTCGCGGCCTTAACCATTTACGACATGTGCAAAGCCGTGGACAAAACCATGGTGATTTCGGATGTGAAGTTAATTTCCAAGACAAAAACTATAATCGCACATTCATGAATGTTGGAATAATTACAATTTCAGATCGTGCCTCTCGTGGTCTCTACGATGACTTGGGAGGACCCGCCTTAAAAAAAGCTGCTGAGGATTACGGTTGGAAAGTGCAGGTCGAGTTACTGGTTCCGGATGAGAAAAAAGTCATCCAAAGAGGAATCCGCGAACAAATCAACCATGGGTGTCAACTGATCCTGACGACAGGTGGCACGGGAGTGGCCTTGCGGGATGTCACCCCTGAGGCCGTAAGGGAAATCGCTATCAGGGAACTCCCCGGCTTTGGTGAAATCATGCGCATGGAATCGATGAAAATCACAAAGAACGCCATCTTGTCCCGCGGTCTTGCAGTCGTCGTGGATAGGACTCTGGTTGTGTGCCTGCCGGGGAAGCCGAGCGGAGCCGTTGAATGCCTCGCATTTGTCAAAGAAGCCATCCCCCATTGCATCGAAGTGCTTCAAGAAGTGCCCACAAGTTGTTAGCCTAAGTGGATAATCTGGTTTATCAGGGCGGATTTCAAAAAGGCTGTTTTGGTCGTCTGCCCCGCCCAGTGCGAAAGCGAACAAGCAAAAATAGTTCACTTGTTGTTTTTTTGAACACTGCCCGAACATTGACATCAGCCATGAATAGTCGAGAGTGTTAAGTCGTCCCATGTGGAGTTGGAATTGAAAGAATTCAGATGTCTCATCATCAATTAAATTTGGATCATTTAGCATTTACACGCCGTGATTTTTTAAAGAATTGCGGCATGGGAATGGCGGGATTGGGGTTGGGCGCGATGTTGGGGGATGCATTGACCTCGTCCGCATCAGGTGCTGAATTAAGTTCCTCCATGGCCGCCAAACCTTCCCCTTTTCCAGCGAAGGCCAAGCATGTCATCCATATTTTCCTGAACGGAGGCTGCTCGCATGTGGACACATTCGATCCCAAACCATCACTGGCAAAATATGCTGGCAAGCCGTTGCCAATGGCGAATTTGCCGACTGAACGGAAGACGGGGGCTGCATTTCCTTCACCGTTTAAGTTTAAGAAATATGGGCAAAGTGGAATCGAAGTCAGCGAGATTTTTTCCCATGTGGGCGAATGCATCGATGATGTGACTGTATTGCGATCAGCACATGCCGATGTCCCAAATCACGAGCCGTCGTTGTTGTTAATGAACTGCGGCGATGCCCGCTTGGTTCGACCGAGTTTTGGTTCGTGGGTGACCTATGGCTTGGGAACTGACAATCAAAATTTACCCGGGTTTATCTCGATGTGCCCCAATGGATATCCGATCCAAGAATCTCAAAACTGGCAGGCTGGCTTTTTGCCTGGCATGTATCAAGGGACCTACATTGATACACAGCACACCAAGATTGAAAAACTGATCGAAAATATCCGAAATAATTACACATCGATGCCGGAACAACGGGCACAATTAGATCTGCTCCATCAGCTGAATGCTCGTCACCGCGCCAAGAGGCAACAGGATGCCCAGTTGGAGTCCCGAATCCAATCGTTCGAGTTGGCTTATCGAATGCAAATGGATGCAACGGACGCATTTGACATCAATCGCGAACCGGAACACATCCGAAAGATGTATGGGGAAGGCACTCAAGCCCGTCAGATACTCATCGCGAGACGCCTTGTGGAAAGGGGTGTCCGGTTCATCCAGTTATGGACGGGAAATGGCCAACCTTGGGACAACCATGATGATCTCGAAGAAAATCATCGGAGATTAGCCAAAGATTGCGATCAACCCATCGGTGCCTTGCTCAAGGATTTGAAGCAGCGGGGGTTATTGGATTCCACCTTGGTGGTGATCAGCGGCGAGTTCGGTCGCACGCCCACAGTGGAACTCCCACAACCAGGTGCGAACAGCGGGAAGATCAACGGCAGGGATCATAACCATCATGGATTCACCGTTCTCCTTGCAGGTGGAGGCGTCAAAGGGGGCTATGTCCACGGTGCCACGGATGAGTTCGGATTCTCAGCCGTTGAAAATAAGGTTCATATCCATGATCTCCACGCAACCATGCTTGCACTACTTGGATTCGATCACGAAAAATTTACCTTCCGCCACGCTGGTCGTGATTTCCGATTAACAGATGTCCACGGACGCGTTGTGCGTGAACTCATGGCCTGATTGGCCTTTGATCTAGGAAAGAGGAATCCGCTTATTTCGGAGGAACCCCACCGGCTCCACCCGTAGTGGCTACCTTAATTTCTACAATTCTACCCGGCATAGAATAGGAGAGAGCTGGCGTGGTTGGTCGCGAGTATTCAAGAATATATAGGCTGCCTTTTCCACTTTGGTGGATGTCCACAGGACGACCTAGTGGAGCCAGAAAGCTGCGAACTTCGGACTCATATTGGGCTGTGGAATTTTTCTTGAGACGCACCTGAAGTATGTCAAACCCGGCATCACGAGGTTCGCGAATAAAATTACCAAAACGAGTGAGCAACATTGTATCCCGATAGGGTTCAGGAAAGTCGTCTGATAACCATACAATACCACCGGGACAGGAATGGGGATCAAAAGAAGAAATCGAGCTTCCCATGAAACCACCATCAGGTCCCATGTTGGGAATGGGTAAAGTAAACTCCATGCCGGCGGGAGGTTCAGGAGTGTGGTTGTAGGCTTTCTTTGTCCAATCGGCGAATCGGTATGGAAATCCATAATGTTTCCCTTTTTCGATTAAATTGAGTTCCTCAGGGGCGGGTGCGTCAGGTCCATTCTCGGTTGCAAACATCTCCCCCTTTGGACTCCAAGTAAAACCGTAGGCGTTGCGGATTCCACGGGCATAGACTTCCATCGTGGGTGGAGTCTGTCGTGGATCGAGTCTCCAAATGCACGCGGTGATCTCAGTCTCCCCTTTTTGATAATAATTCGTGTCACCATTGGCTTCGTTCCCATCGGTGCGGGCTCCATTGCTAATATAGACGAAGCCATCTGGACCAAATGCGATGTGCTCCGCAGCGTGGAGATAGCTCGAATTCCCTGGATAATTCGTCGTAAACCAAGGCTTTAAGTCGATAGGATCGCCCGCAGGATTGAAACTCGTGGATCGATAAACCGTCACAAAATTTTGCACAGGAAGTGTGGCGTTATTTTGTTGGTTGATGACTGTATAAAGTCGACGCTGTTTGTCCACGGTCATGCCTGTCACCATCACCGGACCGCCGATATCTCCAACTTTTTTGACTAGGTAATCCCGCGCAACGATCAACGGTTTGACGAGTCCGCTCGCGATATCCACTCGATGGACATCACCAGATCCAGATAGGACGAAGAGACTTTTACCTTTTCCATCACTGGCGAGACGAACCCCGTTGATCGGCAATTTCACCAACTCTCGGATTTTCAATCCCGCAGGAGCCTTCGGTATCGGTGGATAAGCACTCACCGCAGCCAATTGTTCAAAAGTAGAATAGGCCGTAGTTTTTCGCACCTCGCGCACTTCTTCGCTCAGGATGGGGCCATTGGTGTTGCCCCATGAGTTATGCACATAAGTAAGGACGTCTGCGACCTCTTGATCACGAAGGACCATGGCTGGCATGGTGCCCTCATATTGTTTCCCATTGACGGTAATGATTCCTCCCTGCCCTTCACAAAGAATTCGGATCGAACGCTTCTTATCAGCATTGAGGAAATCAGATTGTGCCAGAGGCGGATAGGTATTGGGAATTCCTTGTCCGTTCAATTGATGGCAAACAAAGCAATGTTGGAGGTAGAGTATTTTTCCGCGATTATAAGGAGCGGAGGAATCTGTATTTTGACCGTTTCCGATCAGAGGAAAGACACTTAAAAGGCAATAAAACAACCGCAAGTAACGCATAGATTTTAATTCCAAGCAGTCCGAATGAACCTCAAAAAATTACCGTGCATGATGTTCGTCACATCTGCCTCGCTATAACCCCGCTGTTTGAAAAGGGTCGGAAGCTTGGCCAGATCCGCGATGGTTTCAAGATCGCACACGGTCTGTTCTTTTCCAAACGCTCCATCCAAATCTGTGCCTAATCCGACGTGCAACGCATTACCCGCAATTTGGCAGATATGATCCACATGATCGATCAACGTGGAAAAAGTTACCCCCGCTGATTGTGGAGTTGTGGAACCACGCTGCCAATTGGGCACCATCATCCAAGCATCCAATGGAGCCCCTAAAACTCCGTTGCGCTCGATCAATACTTTGATTTGGTCATCTGAGAATTGGCGATTGTGAGGCACTAGACTTCGGCAATTTTGGTGACTCGCCCACACGGGACCATCAAAATGATCCATCGCTTCCCAAAAACTGTCGTCGCACAAATGAGTCGCATCCAGAATGATGTTGAGTCGCCGCATTTCCGCGAGAAGTTCCCTGCCGTTAGAGCCCAATCCGCCTGTGGCATCGGTGCCTTGAGCGTAGGTTCCAGGCCCATAATGCGCGGGTCCCACTGCACGCAAACCCTGTGCGTAGGCGTTTTCCAAATGCTTTGCACTACGCAATGAATCCGCACCTTCGAGGCTCAGGATGTATCCGATGGGAGCCTTTTCCGGCGGTTCGGTCCAGAGTCTCAAGTGGGCATCCAACTGGTCACGATTGGTGATCTGCACCAATTCCCCTGCCTCCTCCATGGATCGATACCACGCGAGTTGACCTTGTGTTTGCGCCCAGGCCTGTGCGGAGGAATGCCATCCATTTAATTTGTTGGCAGGCTTTACATGTCGGGCAATCATCGTGGCGACGCATAACCCGATTTTTCCCTTCCGCATTTCTTCGAAATTCACCACCCCGTGAGTGCGATCTGGTTTGTCCTTCATGCCAGATTCGCGTCCACGTATTTCTGAAATGGGTCGTGTCAGATCGCGATTCCACTCCATGGCATTCATCGCCAAATCAAGATGAGCATCCAGTATTAACATAACTACAGCCTTTCAATGTAGAAGATTTCGTCAAAAAAGTCGACGCAGGAAATCCAATGCTAAGCACATGAGAAGAACGACCACTGCGATGATAGTTTCAAGCACTGTCCAGCTTTTCAAAGTATCAGGAACAGACATTCGCAGATACTCTTTCACAAACCAAAATCCGCCGTCATTTAGGTGCGAAAGAATAATTGATCCCGCCCCCATGGCGACAACGAGGAGTTCAGGACTTGTCGAAGGAGATTTTTCAAGAATAGGGAGGATAAATCCAGCGGCGGCCGTGATCGCAACGGTCGCGCTCCCTGTGGCAACTCGAATCAGACCCGCCAGCACCCAACCGAGAATCAAAGGAGAAACGGGCCAATTCCCAGCGACCTGAGCGAATAATGTGCCGACACCGCTAGTGACAAGAACCTTGTTGAACCCTCCTCCTGCACCCACCACGAGCAGGATATTTGCAGTAGGTCCCAAAGAGGTTTCACTCAGCTTCAACAAACTTTTACTATCAAGACCTTGGCGAAATCCTAATGTCCACAAGGCTAGAAGCACGGATGCCGTCAACGCAACCACGGGAGCACCTAAAAAATCCAATAGGGTTCGCAATGATGAACCCTTGGACAAGGTGAGGTCAGCGATGGTGGACAACACCATTAACAGAATGGGTAATGTAATCGTTATGAATGTAATTCCAAAGCTAGGTTGCTTACGATGGATCGCGGCAGAGGTTTCCGGATTTTCACCCGATAAATCTGAAGCAGGCAACTTACGGGAGATCCATCCTCCAAAAACTGGACCTGCGATAATCGCCGCCGGAATGCCTGCCATGAATGCATAGAGGATCGTTGTTCCGGGATCAGCCTTCAAAATATCCATCGCCGCCAACGCCCCAGGATGAGGCGGGATCAACGCGTGGGAAACCGAGAGTCCGGCGACCATGGGTAACGCCACAGGTAATAAGGATCCGCCGGGTCGTCTCGCCAAAGCCATCGCGATGGGCATGAGCAGAACCACACCCACTCCAAAAAAAACTGGAAGCCCTACAAGAAGTCCGATAACCATCATGGCTAAGCCAAGACGTT
>CAMBHS010000104.1 GCA_945867235.1 Akkermansia muciniphila | reverse complement strand
GAAGCTTTAGCCATATCAATTATCGAGATTCAGCAAACGGCATACCCATCATTTTTAAGAGATCCAATGCTTCGTCATCCGATTTAGCACTGGTGACGAAGGTCACATCCATTCCTTGGGTTCGTTTAATTTTTTCTAAGTCAATTTCTGGGAAGATCGTTTGATCAGCCAAACCCAGGGAATAATTCCCACGCCCGTCAAAGGAACGCCGAGACACTCCGCGAAAATCGCGAATACGAGGCAGAGCGGCCGCCACCAAGCGGTCAAAAAACTCGAACATCGCATCGCGGCGAAGGGTCACGTGACAACCAATGGACTGTCCTTCTCGGAGCTTAAAATTGGCGATACTTTTCCGAGCCTTATTGATAACCGGTTTGCGACCGGTGATCAAGGTTAAATCACGAACAGCTTCATCCACAGCCCCTTTTTCCAAAGACGCACTGACACCCATATTAATGACGATTTTAGTCATCGTGGGGACTTCATGGACGTTTTTGTAAGATCGTTTATCGGTGAGAGCGGGCCTGACCACATCCGTGTATTTTTTTGAAAGCCTTGAATTCATAGAATTAAACCTTAACGGTGGCAGGGGTGCGCTTCGCAGCACGAGCTTCAAAGTTGCTCACTTCCATCACATTCGAGATATGGATAGTTCCTTCTCTCTCGATGATTGCTCCCTGAGGATGGAGTTGGCTTTTTTTGGTGTGACGTTTAATCATGTGCACCCCTTCAAGAATCACTCGATCCCCGGAAGTCGTCACACTGATGACTTTACCCCGTTTACCGCGTTCCGATCCAGAGATGACTACCACCTCTGCACCCTTTTTTACTTTTGTCTTTGACATACTCTGACGTGTTAGAAATTGTTACCGGCTAATAAAATTAAACGACTTCCGGTGCGAGCGAAATGATCTTCATGAACTTCTTATCGCGCAACTCGCGTGCAACCGGGCCGAAGATACGTGTGCCGCGGGGATTGTTATCTTTATCGATAATAACAATCGCATTGGAATCGAAACGAAGATAGGAACCGTCAGAACGGCGGATCGCATCACGAGTGCGAACGACAACAGCGTTGACCACTTCCCCTTTTTTAACGGTTCCATCTGGGGTTGCCTCTTTGATATGTGCCTTGATGATGTCACCAACTGCGGCATATCGTTGATTTTTGCCTAGAACACCGATAGTCGCCGCACGCTTTGCGCCCGAATTATCAGCCACGTCTAAAATGGAACGGATTTGAAGCATAATTATTCCCTCGGATTAAGCGGCTACGACTTCCGCGTCTTTGTTTTTTTCAACCACTTCTAGCAACCGCCAGGATTTCAGCTTGGACAATGGGCGCGTTTCCTGAATACGAACGCGATCACCGACTTTAGCTTCGGACTTTTCGTCGTGGGCATAAAGCTTATGGAACTGGGTGACCACCTTTTTGTATTGAGGGTGTTGAAATCGACGTTCAACGCGGACGACGATGGTCTTGGTCATTTTATTAGAAATGACTTCCCCGGTGCGCTCTTTGCGGTGACTGCGCTCTAGTGTATTCGGTGTGTCTGACATACTGGAGGAAAATTAAGCTACTTTATTACGGAGGACTGAAAGCTGGGTTTCCAGACGAGCAATCTCTTTGCGCAGCGTGCGCATTTGTGATGGCTTGTCCAATTGGCTGGTGGCCTGACGTAAACGCAGGTTGAATAATTCTTGGCGCAAATCGCGACCTTTGGCCGATAACTCGACGGCGGTTAAATCGATGTAATTCGTCTTCTTCATCTCTCAGAGCCTATTAGGAAATTGCATGGCGTGATATAAATTTTGTTCGGATGGGCAACTTGTCAGCCGCCAGGCGCATCCCTTCCCGAGCGATAGCTTCAGTGACACCATCCACTTCAAACAGAACGAGTGCAGGGCGGACAACCGCAACCCAAGACTCAACCCCACCTTTACCCGTACCCATACGAACTTCCAGTGGTTTTTTGGTGTAGGATTTGTCTGGGAAAATCCGAATCCAAACCTTACCACGACGTTTCATGTAACGTGTGATCGCAACACGAGCTGCTTCAATCTGCTTGGTGTCCATCCAGCAACGCTCCAAAGCCTGCAACCCATATTCGCCAAAGGCGACAGTGTTGCCACGCGTGGCTAATCCTTTTCGGGATCCACGCTGCATTTTGCGATACTTTACTCTCGCGGGCATCATCGGCATAACAAATCCTCTTAAATTATTTTATTACCGCCCTGCTAATTCATGCAGAAACGGATTGAGTTTTTAACTTTGTGTGGCTATTGCAGGTTTTGCATCTACTTGATCACGTGCACGATCAGCCGCAGAACGCATTGGCTTGTTTTCCCCTTTGCAAACCCAGCATTTAATCCCAAGTTTTCCGTAAACTGTATTAGCCTCGGCAAATCCATAATCAATATTTGCACGTAAGGTGTGCAAAGGAACACTTCCTTGATGATAGGATTCAACGCGGGCAATTTCAGCTCCCCCTAATCGACCAGCACATCGAACTTTAATGCCGACCGCTTTGAAATCCATTGCGGTTTGAACCGCTTTCTTCATGGCTCTACGGAAGGAAATACGGCGCTCAAGCTGTAGTGCGATATTCTCAGCGACTAATTGAGCATCGATTTCTGGGGTCTTAACCTCTTGAATATCGATGTAAATATCTTTGCCTGTGAGTTTGGCAAGATCTTCCTTCATCTTGTCGATCTCAGTTCCTTTGCGACCGATCACGACTCCAGGACGAGCTGTGAAGATCGTAATGCGGCAACGATTTGCAGCACGCTCAATTTGAATTCGAGGCACTGAGGCCGATTCGAGCTTCTTCTTGAGGATTTCTCTTATCGTCTGATCTTCGGCGAGTAACTTGCCGAAGCCCTTCTTGTCAGAGTACCATTTCGAGCGCCAGTCTTTATTGACGGCGATACGGAAACCGATTGGGTTGGTTTTTTGTCCCATACGCTTAGAGGTCGGATACAACAATTCTGACGTGACAATTCCGCTTTAAAATCGGGCCCATCGAACCGCGAGCCTTTGGGGTGACGCGTTTAAGGGTCGTTGCGGTGCCGGCGACTGCTTCTTTTACGATTAATTTGGCTGGATTCAAACGATGGTTATGTTCGGCGTTGGCAATCGCTGATTTTAAAGTCTTTGAGACGACGCGTGCCGATTTGCGGGGAATGATCGCGAGAACAGCCATTGCCGCTGTAGTGGACAACCCCTGAATCTGACGTACGACCTCGCGCATCTTTTGCGCGGACATACGGACATTTTTTGTAATCGATAAAACTTCCATACAGATTTGGGCTATTTGGCCTCGGCTTTGGCGGTGTGTGCGCCGTGTTTCTTAAAGGTGCGGGTGAGTGAAAATTCACCAAGTCGGTGACCCACCATGTTTTCCGTGACAAACACAGGGTGAAAAACTTTTCCATTGTGAACGCTGAACGTGTGACCCACGAATTCCGGCGTGATCATGGATCGGCGCGACCAGGTTTTGATCGGTTTTTTTGATCCAGTAGCGTTCATCTTCTGGATTTTTTCGATGACATGGGCATCAACAAACGGCCCTTTCTTAATCGAACGTCCCATAAATTACTTAGTTTTGAGCGGGCGACCATTGCGACGAGCAACGATCAGGCGGTTGGATTGTTTGAATTTTTTGCGGGTCTTGTAACCCTTGGTGATCACACCCCAAGGAGTGACCGGATGACCGCCACCGGACGTTTTGCCGGCACCTCCACCCATCGGGTGATCCACAGGGTTCTTGGCAACACCGCGGCTGAGAGGGCGTCGGCCTTTGTGACGGGCACGTCCCGCTTTGCCGAGTATGACGTTTTCGTGTTCGCTATTACCTACTTGTCCAATGGTGGCGAGGCAATTCTCGTTGACCTTACGGATTTCACCAGAAGGAAGGCGAAGTTGGGCATGTCCCTCATCTCGGGACATCAACGTTGCGGCTCCACCGGCTGAACGAACCATCTGTGCGCCGCCGCCAGGAACCATTTCAATATTGTGGACAGAAACGCCTACAGGAATGTTTTTCAGCGGAAGTGCATTGCCGAGCTCTGGAGGAGCTGTAGGTCCACTGCCAACCTTAGTGCCGACTTCCAAACCACCGGGTGCAATAATATATCGGCGTTCACCGTCAGTATACTCCAAGAGAGCAAGCCGTGCTGTGCGGATAGGATCATACTCAATAGCAATGACCTTGGCTTCCACACCGAAACGTTCGCGTTTGAAATCTACGTCACGAATTTTTTGCTTGTGACCTCGACCAATTCCGCGACTGGTGATGCGACCGTAGCAATTACGACCTCCGGTCTTTTTTCGAGTGGTAACAAGACTCTTCTCGGGACGAGATTTTGTGATCTCATCGAATGATGCGATAGTAATGTATCGCGTGGAGGGTGTTAAGGGGCGAAACTTTTTGACTGGCATAATGGCTTGGCGATTAGGTCAGGCTGATTTTATCGCCTTTTTTCAGGGTGACGAGAGCCTTCTTCCAAGCGGAAGTGACCCCTGCCTGTGCGGTACGTTGGCGGCGAGATTTGCCACGCACATTAAGAGTATTGACTTTTTCAACCTTCACTTTGAACAAATCCTGAATTGCTTGGCGGATCTGAACTTTATTAGAGCGAGGATCAGCAATCACCGTATAAGTGTTGGTGAGCTCCGTTTGGCGAGTTCCCTTTTCGGTGAGTCGAACCGTCTTGATGACATCAAAATTATTCATGGATCAAATCTTTGGAGCAATCTGGTTAGTCTTTATTAAGACGATCCTGCAGATCTTGCAGGGCACCCTGCGTGACAATCATCTTGTCATAACGCAGAACTTGGTAGGTGTTCAGGTCTTTGCTCGTTGTAAGTTCAACTCCCGGTATATTACGGGAAGAGAGCATCAAGTTTTTATCAGTTCCTTGCGAAATGATCAACACGGTTCCAGTGATATTTTGTGCCGCAAGGAAGGATTGGAAACCTTTGGTCTTAGGGGACTCAAATTTCAATTCGTCCAAGACAATGATATCATTGCTTTTAAGACGTTCGGTGAGAGCTTTGCGAATCGACAAATAACGCGTAGATTTGCTGACTTTCTTGCGGTATGAACGTGGTTTTGGTCCGAAAACTACTCCGCCGCCGCGCCATAATGGTGAAGCGAAAGATCCAGCGCGAGCACGACCGGTGCCTTTTTGGCGCCATGGTTTCTTGCCTGTGCCGTTGACATCCCCCATGGTCTTGGTGCAGGCCGTTCCGCTACGTTGAGCTGCCATGTAAGCAACCACCGTGTCATGGACAGCTTGGGTGCCACTTCCATCCAATACGAATGGAATATTGAACTCTAGATCGCCCTTGGCGTTCCCGTTAATATCTTTTACAGGTAATTTCATGTGTCTATCCCCTTACTTGGCTGGTGACTTTTTAGCGATTTTCTTGGCTTGACGGATTACGACGTAGTCCCCTTCTGAGCCTGGGATGCATCCTTTGATCAGCAACAAGTTGTCTTCAGGGCGAACTTGAATGATTTCTAAATTCTGAGTCGTGCGGCGCACTTGTCCCATGTGACCTGGCATCTTCATGCCTCGCATGACGGTTCCGGGAAACAAACGCTGCCCGATGGCGCCGCCTCGTCGATGCCAACCCTTGGCACCGTGAGTCAAGTCACCACCGCGAAATCCGTGGCGTTTGACAACACCTTCGAAACCTCGTCCTTTTGTAGTGCCGATAGCATCCACAAAATCACCTTTTTCAAAAATCGAAGGTCCAACAATATCACCAGGCTTCACATCTAACGGGAAATCGCGAAACTCACGTAACCGTTTGGTAGGCGTCACCTTATGCTTGAGGAAATGACCCAGCAATGGTTTTGTAACACGGCTTTCTAGTTGGTCATCAAAACCAAGTTGAACCGCTTTGTAGCCGTCCTTGTGGACTGTTTTGACCTGGGTCACACGGTTGGGACCGGCCTGAACGACTGTCACGGGGATCAAATTTCCCTTCGCGTCGTAAACGCGTGTGTGACCTAATTTTTTTCCAAGCAAACCGAGCATAAGCGTCAAATCTTAATGGTAATGTCAACTCCCGCCGGAAGGTTTAATTTCTTCAGTTCATCGACGGTTTTGGCGGTTGGTTCGATGATATCCAGCAGACGCTTGTGAGTGCGCTGTTCAAAAGTTTCTTGAGATTTTTTATCGGCATGTGGGGATCTCAACACGGTGAATTTTTCAATTCGTGTTGGCAAGGGTATAGGACCAGCGACCCGAGCTCCGGTGCGTTTGACCACCTCTACTATATCATGTACCGATTGGTCGATCACTCGGTGATCGAAGGCTTTGAGCCGTATTCTTATGCGTTGTCCAGCCATAGTGTTAAAAGAGCAATATTAAAAAGTTTAGGTGCGAGGGGGTTTCGGCTTAGACGAATCTAAAATAGTTGTCAGGATACTTTGTGGAACGGGCTCGAATGCAAATGGTTCCATCGAATAAGAGGCACGTCCTTTGGATAATGAACGGATGGCTGTTGCATAACCGAACATTTCAGCGAGAGGAACTTCCGCATTCAAGCTGGTGCAATTGTTCTTTCCTTCGATGCTTTGGATTTTTCCGCGACGACGATTCAAATCGCCCAATAGATCCCCTTGATATTCGTCGGGTGTGGTGCATTCCACCTTCATGATCGGTTCCAAGATGATGGGATTGGCTTGTTTCACTGCATCTTTGAGAGCGAAAATTCCAGCCATCCGGAAAGCCAACTCATTGGAGTCAACTTCATGGAATGAACCATCGACGATTTCGACTTTGACATCCACCATTTGGAAACCAGCCAAAACACCGCCTTTTATCGCTTCTTCCACTCCGTCGATCACGGCTGGTATATATTCCTTGGGAATAGACCCACCGACGATTTTGTTTTCCACCAAAACACCCTTGCCACGTTCATTTGGTGCAATTTTGATGCAAGCGTGCCCGTATTGACCTTTACCCCCAGATTGGCGAATAAATTTGCCTTCGCCTTCTGCAGCTTTGGTAATTGTTTCGCGGTAAGCGATTTGAGGCGCACCCGAATTTGCCTCGACCTTGAATTCACGTAGGAGCCGGTCGCGGATAATTTCCAAATGCAACTCACCCATTCCAGCGATGATGAGTTGTCCTGTTTCCTTATCAGTAAAGCATCGGAAAGTGGGATCTTCTTCGGCCAACCGTTGGAGCCCAATGGACATCTTTTCATGGTCGGCCTTGGTTTTCGGCTCAACCGCCATTGAAATAACCGGTTCTGGAAAAGTGGGAGGTTCGAGCATAATCTCGAACGATTCATCGCACAGCGTATCGCCTGTCGTGATATTTCTGAGACCCACGAGTGCCGCAATGTCACCTGCAAAGGTGGTTTCGACATCTATGCGTTTGTCGGCCTGAATCATCATGACCCGACTCACACGTTCGCGTTTGCGCGTGCGGGGGTTGTAGATGTTGTCACCCTTCTTGAGTTGCCCGCTGTAAACACGGAAGAAAACCAATTTACCAACGAACGGATCGGTCCAGAGCTTGAATGCTAAGCAACAAAACTTACCGCTGTCATCAGAAGGGATTTCAATGCGCGTATCTGGATCTGCTGGATCGATGCCCGTTGCAGGAGGAATGTCCAGAGGGGATGGTAAATAATCGATGACTGCATCCACCAAGGGTTGCACCCCTTTTTTCTTGAAGGCGGAACCACAAAGCACAGGAATTAACTCAATTTTGCAGGTCAATCGACGAATCGCTGCCTTTAGAATTGGTATGGTGATTTCCTTACCTTCGATGACCAATTCGGCCAAGATGTCATCTTTGTTAGACACGCCTTCGATTAATTCATCGTAAGCAATCTTGGCAGCATCCTTAAGGTCATCTGGAATTTCAGTGACGGAGTATGTTAATCCAACTGGATCAGCATCGTCGTAAATAATGGCTTTTTGGCAAACGATATCGACTACACCTTTGAGGTAGTCTTCTTTGCCAATCGGGATCATTATCGGATAGGCATAAGCACCGAGCTTTTTGCGCATCTCTTCAACCGCCTTTGAAAAATTTGCACCCGTGCGATCCATCTTGTTGACGAATGCAATGCGGGGAACCTTATACTTGGTTGCCTGGCGCCATACTGTTTCGGATTGGGGCTGAACCCCTGCGACAGCACAGAAAACGGCCACTGCACCATCCAAAACACGCATTGATCGCTCAACCTCGGCAGTAAAATCTACGTGCCCCGGAGTATCAATGATGTTGATGCGGTGAGGGATCTCGGTGAAAGTTTTTTCGATTCCGTCAGCCTTTTGCGTCCAGTAACAGGTGGTTGCCGCTGAAGTGATCGTGATTCCACGTTCACGCTCCTGCTCCATCCAGTCCGTGACGGTGTTGCCATCGTCCACGTCGCCCATCTTATGGATCAACCCTGTGTAAAAGAGAATCCTCTCGGTCGTCGTGGTTTTACCGGCATCGATGTGCGCGGCAATCCCAATATTCCGAGTTCGCTCCATCGAGTATTGTCGATTGGGCGAATTAATTGGCTTCTTATTTTGACTAGCTGCTTCCATGTATCTACAGAAATAAAATGCCCCGTCCTAACGGCCACGGGGCACTGTTAAATTTAAATTTTTTACCAACGGAAATGGGCGAACGCTTTGTTAGCTTGAGCCATCTTATGGACCTCATCGCGTTTTCGAATGGCATTCCCCTGCCCTTGGTAGGCATCCATGATTTCCGAGGCCAAGGATTCCTGCATCGCTGCACCCTTCTTAGCATCGGCAAAGTCTACCAACCAACGCAACGCCAAGGCGGTTTGACGCTCTGGATTCGCCTCGACCGGAACCTGGTAGGTCGCCCCACCGACTCGGCGAGGTTTGACTTCCAAACGAGGCTTAGCATTGTCCACTGCTCGTTGGAGAATCTCAAGGGGGTTCGATTGCGGATTTTTCTCCACAATACGGTCGAATGTGCCGTAAACAATTTTCTGAGCCGTGGCCTTTTTGCCACTTGACATCACTGTGTTGATCAGGCGGGAAACCAAAGCACTGTGATACTTGGCATCTTCCATGACCGATCGGCGGGTAGCTTGACGTCTTCTTGACATATCAACAAATCAAAATCGTTTACTTCGTCTTGGCCTTCGCACCGGGTTTTGGCCGTTTCACGCCATACTTAGATCTACTAACGCGGCGTTTTTCCACTCCAGCAGCATCCAATGTTCCGCGCACAATGTGGTAGCGGACACCGGGCAAATCTTTCACACGGCCACCTCTGACGAGGACAATGCTGT
>CAMBHS010000103.1 GCA_945867235.1 Akkermansia muciniphila | reverse complement strand
TTGTCTGGACCGCCACGATCGAATCTATTCAACAAAAACTCACCCGTTGCCGCCAAACTCTCGAGCAAATCCAGCCCAACTGCACCCAACCGCGCAATAGAAGAACCAAGAAACCCCTGTCCAGTTAATTCTTGGACACTACACTAGGTAAGCAGGATAAATCAACACCGTAAAATCAGGCCGACAAGAAACTCGATCCACTTCGTCTTTTAATTCGTATGTGTTTTTTTCGAAACTTGTGCTGGTGGTAGCGGCCAAATGTCCCCCTGCCGAAAAACCTAGAATTCCGATTCGATTTGGATCTAATCCTAAATCCTTGGCGTGGAAGCGTGTGTATCTCAAAGCACGTTGAGCGTCCTGTAACGGTGCCAGAAATCGCTCCTGACCCTTGCGGGCAGGGACTCGATATTTCAAAAGAATACCGGTCACACCAATCGAATTTAACCATTCGCAAACTTCGCTGCCTTCCAAGTCGAGTGCTAAAATATGGTAACCCCCTCCCGGGCACACGAGGACCGAAGTTCCTGTATCCTTCTCCTTGGAAGGTCGATAAATCGTCAGGGTCGGATCCGATACATTTCCGAGTCGAATTAATCGACGACCCGCAACTTTACCATCCGTATCTTTAGTCATGTCCATCTCAGGACCGATGTCCCCTTTTTCGCCGGGTGCCGCGCCTGACCAAAGTCGGATAGATGAGGGGGTTTCTGAGGCGTGGTTCGCCAAGACCGTGATCATAATCACCAACAACAATAAAGTCGGTTTTAATCGAAGGAAATTCACCGTGTCATCAGACCGAATTATTCCCGCCCTAGCAAAACAAAGTTTCGAAAAGTGACAGAATAAAAAGAGAAGGGTCAACGATTTCCAATTGTCTAGGAGTGATATTTGACAATTCGTAGGGGTTTAACATGATGAGCCTTCATGAGTGAAATGATTTGTCCACGAAGTCCGCGCGAAACCATGGCAGGATGGGTTTATCTACCTCGATTTATAGATAAAATTCGGCTCCAAATAGCTCATCAATTGCACTCGGAATACCAAGAGAATTTTACTAAGGGATTTGATGGCTACTGGTTGAAGTTCGCAGGAATTACTGCTGACGAAATGATCGGAGTAGTAAAACGAAGCGTGAGTGATGGTGAAGTCTGTGATTGGGTTCGCACAAGTATCAAAAAGACTGAGAAGGAAAAAGCAGCCTTTAACGACTACATATTGAACAGGGGCAGGGAAGACGATGTCGAGTTACGATCCAGACTTCAAATGCGAAAGGATCAAGCAGGGTTAGGTTTTCGATCGGACATCCAAACTTTTGTGGACTTTATCGATGCCGACGAAAAACGAATTTGATCCTCACTTTGTAGTGAATGAAAAACGATGTCTATCAGGCTAGGACTTCGTGCCGGACTTCACCATGCACATCCGTCAGACGGCGGTTAACGCCATTGTGATAAAAGGTCAACTTTTCATGATCAATGCCTAGAACATGCAGGATTGTGGCGTGCAGATCATAAATGCTCACTGGGTTTTCTTTTACAGAATAACCCACGTCATCAGTTTTTCCGTAAACAAACCCTTTTTTAATTCCTGCGCCCGCTAGAAAACATGTGAAGGCATCAGGATGATGGTCACGCCCTTTGGCACCGAGTCCCTGGGTGACAGGGTTGCGACCGAATTCAGTGCTCCAAATCAGCAATGTGTCGTCGAGTAATCCGCGTTGTTTTAGATCCTGAATTAATCCAGCAACGGGCTTGTCCATGGTGGCAGCTTGGGTGTCGTGATTCTCTTTGACGTTTTCATGACCGTCCCAATTGATACGTGGAGCACCAAAGGAACCCCCATTCAATACTTGAACAAATCGCACACCCCGTTCTAAAAGTCGCCGTGCCAAAAGACAATTTTTACCAAAATTTTTGGATCGTTCATCATCGATCCCATATAAGGACTGGGTGGCTACCGTTTCACCGGATATATCAGAGGCTTCAGGAACACTCATCTGCATCCTTGCCGCCAATTCGTAAGAACGCAGCCTGGCGCCAAATGCGGTGTCACCAGAATGCTCTTTATTAAAATTCCGGTTAACTCTCGCCAGAAAATCCATGCCTTTCGTTCTGGATCCCGGAGCCACATGGTTCGGAGTGTTGAGATCGGCGATGGGTTCGGTATTTCCTGTGCGAAATGCAACACCTTGATGGTTTGCAGGTAAAAAACCTGCTGTCCAATTGATCGATCCGCCTGCGGGTAAGCCTCGATTATCGGGTAACACAACGAACGATGGCAAATTCTCGTTTAGGGTTCCCAGTCCATAATTCAACCACGCTCCGAGACACGGAAAACCATTCATGGTGTAACCTGAGTTCATCTGGAAGGTGGCGGGGGTATGGTTGTTGCTTTTGGCCACCATCGAGTTAATAAAGCAAAGCTCATCCACCTGTTTCGAAATATGTGGAAACACATCACTCACCCATTTACCCGACTTCCCATGCTGGCGAAATGGATAGACGCTTTTCATCAGATTCCCCGGTTGACCGAAAAAGCCTTTATTTTCCCCCATGTTTTTCAAAGGCTGCCCATCTAGTTTTTCCAACTCGGGCTTATAGTCGAATGTGTCCACTTGGCTGACGCCACCGGCACAAAAAATATGAATCACCCGTTTGGCTTTAGGTGTGAAATGGGTAGCTCTTGGGCCAACCTGAGCCGCAACTGCATCACGGTGAGACATCCAAGCCATGGCGATTGCCCCCACTCCGCCACAGGTCTCCCATAAAAAATGACGCCTCGGCATCACAACAGGATTGGTTTTATTGTGCATAAACGAACTCCGTTGCGTTGAGTAATGCCCAACATACATTGGCTAAACTCGTTTCACTCGCTAATCGTCCCGCCTCCCGCAGTTCGTCAGGACTGGGATTTCTCCCAAAACAATGCCAATAAGCCCGACGGATTGCCTCTGGAATGAGTCCATTAGATTCCCGTTGAACTCGCAATCCCAGAGCGGTGGCTTGGCTTTGCACAAAGGAGTTGTTCATCAATCCAAGTGCCTGCAGAGGTGTGGTGGTGAGACCGCGGCGCGGAGTTTTCACCGATGGATCAGGGCAATCGAACGCTTCCAATAAAGGGTCTTTCCCAGAATTGATGTTCATCCGATAGACCGTACGACGACTGAAAGGAGCTCCTGTTTTATTGGTTGGAAAATAAAAAGTGGCATTAAAACTGGTCGTGTCGAAGGGACGGAAACTGGGACCTTCCATTTGCAAATTCATTTCTCCACTCACGGTTAACATCGAATCGCGAAGTGTTTCAGCCTCCAACCGTCGAGGGGTGGCACGCCACAAATATTGATTGTCTGCATCGACCAGAGCCGCCTTTGTTCTGTAGTTCGAAGCTTGACGATAAGTCGAAGAGGTAACCATTAACCGGTGCAGGTCTTTGATGCTTCCACGGCTTGAAATAAACCGTGCCGCCAACCAATCCACCAACTCGGGATGCGTTGGAGGCACCCCACTTGCCCCAAAGTCGTTTGAAGTAGCCACGATCCCAACCCCAAAATGGTATTGCCACACACGATTGACCATCACCCGGGCGGGCAATGGATTTGCATCATCGGCTAACCAGTCCGCAAATTTTAATCGACGCTTTGATTCAGGTGCCGCGGGATCCAAACCAAAATCTGGGTTCGGCACCTTCAAAAACGAGATGGCACCAGGGGTCACTACTTCGTCCGGAAATTTCACATCGCCTCGCTTCAGGCGAAATGTTGGTGCGGGTTGTTCACGTTTTCCTGCGTAAACAAGAGGCAATGCGGGCGCGTTTGTTTTATGAGCACTGATTTCTGCAGGTGTAGCCAATGGACGGTCTCCGTGTTTCACCCCTTCAAAGACAGACTTCACTCTGTAATAGTCGGCATGAGGAATGGGATCAAATTTGTGGGCATGGCACCGAGCACAGTTAAGCGTCAACCCAAGAAAACCCTGACCGACAACGCTGATCAAATCCTCCAATTCGTCCTCTCTCGTGATCATCTTTTGTGTTTGATTCGCTTGACTGTTCCCGGCTTGATCCCAAGGACCACTAACAAGCAAGCTGGTTGCGATGATCCCATCTCGGGACACAGGCTCCATGACGTCCCCTGCAACCTGTTCTCGCATGAATTGACTGTAGGATTTGTCCGCATTGAATGCGCGAATCACATAGTCTCGATAAGGCCACGCGTTGTCTCGCATGTGGTCGTATTCAAATCCCTGACTTTCAGTAAAACGTGCCACATCCAACCAATGCCTCGCCCATCGTTCGCCATAATGCGGAGAGGCTAGAAGACGATCCACCACCCGTTCGTAAGCATTCGGAGTGCGATCCGCTTGGAATGCTCGAACCTCCTCCGGTGTGGGTGGAAGTCCGATCAAGTCGAGGTTTAGGCGTCTCAAAAGTGTGGCTCTATCCGCCTCGGCAGAAGGTTTCAGTTTTTTTTGCTCCAATTTTTGTAAAACAAATAAATCAATCGGATTTCTAGCCCAACCCTGCATCCTGACAGCAGGGGGGGTTGGAGAAGTAAGTTTTTGGAAAAACCAGGGAATTTTTTCTTTGGAAAGATCCTCCGCTTGAAGTTGAAAAGCACAACCACAGATCAAATAAAAAACCACACACAGACCTTCCGTAGGCAGCTTTTTACAAAAGGTGGTCAGAGACAAATAAACCAGCCTTACCTGGGATGGGATTCTAATTAGGTTGATGGAAGAATCCTACATTTCTCCTTTCGAAATGCAACCCGTAACACCTCATCACTTCAGGAGTCTCGCAAGGTTGATGACCCCACAAATACAGCACTCGATTCTTGCTACGGAGATCCCTGTTTCTATACTGAAAGAATGCTCGACATTAAGTTGATCCGGGAAAACACAACACGGACCCGTGAACGTCTCGCCAGCCGCTACGGTGGCGACGAAACGAAGATTGATGAGGCTTTAGCCCTTGATGAGAATCGACGACAATTTCTCCATGAAGTTGAGCAACTCAAAGGTCTTCGGAATCGAGTTTCTAAAGAAATCGGTGGGTTGATGGGGCAAAAAAAGCTCGCTGAAGCAGAAGCTAAAAAAATCGAAACAAAAGATATCAACGATAAAATAGCGGTGCTCGACAAGGCAGTTTTGGAATCAGAAAAGAGCCTCCATGAGTTGATGGTTCGGATGCCGAATTTACCCCACAGCAGTGTCCCCCTAGGTCGAACCGCAGAGGACAATCCGCTCGTCCGCACTTTTGGGGAGCCGACTCAATTTAAATTTAAGCCATCCAACCATATCGAAATATGCGAACGCTTGAAACTCGTTGATTTTGCAAGGGGCACCAAACTCTCAGGGAGCGGGTTCCTGCTCTACACGAATTGGGGTGCGCGACTCGAGCGAGCACTCATCCAGTTTTTGCTGGATTTGCACATCCACGAACATGGCTACACCGAAGTGGCTCCACCTTACATTGTTGGTCGTCATTGCATGGAAGGGGTAGGGCAGTTCCCAAAATTTGAAGATCAAGCTTACGCAGTGCAGGAAGGTCAGGACGGTTCGACATTAGGCTCTCTCTACCTAGTGCCGACTGCCGAGGCTCCTGTTGCAAATATCCATCGCGAGGAAATCCTTAAGGAGAGTCAACTGCCCATTAGTTATGTCGCATACAGTCCTTGTTTTCGTGCGGAGGCTGGAGCTGCAGGATTGGGCACGCGCGGCATGATCCGCATCCACCAGTTCGATAAGGTGGAGCTTATCAAAATTGTCAAACCAGAGGACAGCTACGCGGAACTCGATAAACTAGTCGGAAATGCGGAACGAGTTCTCCAGTTGTTAGGTCTGCACTACAGAGTGATTACCCTCTGCACCGGCGACATGGGATTCGCTAGTGCCAAGACCTATGACATCGAGATTTGGGCACCTGGACAATGTCAGTTTTTAGAAGTCTCCAGTTGCTCGAATTGTGAAGACTTTCAAGCTCGCCGCATGAGTCTTCGATATAAGACCGAGGACGGCTCCAACAGATTTCCGCACATTCTCAATGGCAGCGGAACCGCACTGGCTCGACTTTTTGTTGCGATCATTGAAACTCATCAACTGGCTGATGGAAGCGTGACCATTCCAGAACCGCTCCGCCCTTATTTGCGCACAGACCGCCTCCAAGCTTAAAACGACGTTGGCTTGATGAGAATACTTTTGGCCAGCAGCGAAGTTTTTCCTTTTTCAAAAACTGGAGGCTTGGCGGATATGGTGGGAGCGTTGGCCAAGACTCTTTGCCATTTGGGTCATGAAGTTGGGATTATCTCACCGTTATATGCTGGGATTAAGGAGGGGAATCCGAGTTTAGAGCTACTCTCTGTGGAACTTCAAATCAGCTTGGGATATTCTCTGATTCCGGGTGGCGTATGGTATTTGCGGGGTTCGGCAGGTGAGCGTCTTTATTTCCTTCAGAACGACCATTTTTTTAATCGCCCAAATTACTACGCTGAACAAGGTCAGGATTATCCTGACAATGACGCACGATTCATTTTCTTTTCAAAAGCTGTCGCCCATCTCGCTCAGAACTTGGAGTGGAAACCAGAGATCATGCATGTTCATGATTGGCAGGTTGGGCTCGTCCCTCTTTTCATACGAGATCATTTAAAACGTGGTTTAAGAGGCAACCATCCCGCCACAATTCTCACCCTCCATAATCTTGCTTACCAGGGAGTCTTCCCTGAGAGCTCTTATGCACTCACTGAATTGCCGCTCGAATACTTTCGATTTGATTCCGTGGAGTTTTACGGACAAATGAACTGCCTGAAGTCAGGAATCGTTTTCGCCGACCTTCTAACCACGGTGAGCCCGCGTTACTCCCGCGAAATTTTGTCGGAAGAATTTGGGTGTGGTTTGGAAGGCGCGCTCCGCATGAGACAAAACCAACTGACTGGCATCCTGAACGGAGTGGATTATTCAGAGTGGAATACGCATAAAAACAAGTCGTTAGTAGCGGCTTATAGCTTGGACGACTTGCGCGGCAAATCGGCCAATAAATTAGCCGTTCAAGCAGAGTTGGAATTATCCGTGCGCGAGGATGTGCCGCTCTTTGGAATTGTCAGCCGATTGACTGATCAAAAAGGCGTCGATATTTGTTTGGGTGCTCTCGAAGTAATGCTGGAGGAGGATATACAATTCGCACTTTTAGGGAGTGGGCAACCGGAGTTCGAAGCATCCTTTCTCAGGTTGGCGGCTAAGCATTCCAAAAAAGTTGCGATTCACATCGGCTATAATCAAGGACTCGCTCATCGGATTGAGGCGGGTTCTGACTTTTTTCTAATGCCATCACGGTTCGAACCTTGCGGTCTCAACCAGATGTATAGCTTGAAGTATGGAACCATCCCCATCGTGCGGGCTGTTGGAGGACTCGACGATTCGATCATTGACGCAAGCGATGATAAAAACCATGCGAACGGCATCAAGTTCGATGAGTATTCCGTCCGAGCTCTCGTTGAATCCATGCGTAAGGCTCTGGTCATTCATGCTGATCCCGAACGGCTTTCATTTTATCGGCGAAATGGAATGGGGGTCAATTTTGATTGGGAGAAGACCGCTAAAGAGTATATCCGTGCTTACGAACGTGCTATCGATTCCATTGACCTCACGTGATCGAACAAAAAAAGTGTGTCGAGTTTCCTCAACACACTTTGCAAAAGTCAGCGAACGATTTTTTCGATCAAATAAACTCGTTGAAAATCGCCTCCAAATATTCTTGGCGACCGCTTTCCATATTGGAAACCTCACCGAGTTTCAGGGCATGCTTCTCGAGTTCAGTAAATCCTACCTCGCCTTTATCAATCTTGCGTCCGAGATTCCCATCCCAAGATCGGTAACGATTCTTCACGAATTCATCTATCCGCCCGTCCTTCCGAATCGCGGCTGCAATTTTTAAGCCCCGCGCAAAAGTATCCATGCCTGCGATATGTGCATGAATCAAATCGTCCGGATCAAAGCTTTCTCTACGCACTTTAGCATCAAAATTTGTCCCGCCCGTAGTAAATCCACCATATTTCAGAAGGGTGAGCATGCACTGAGTCGTTAGGTAAATGTCCGTTGGGAATTGATCCGTGTCCCATCCTAAAAACAAATCCCCCATGTTCGCATCGATACTACCAAGGGTGCCTGCTGCACCGGCGACTTCCATTTCGTGTTGCATGGTGTGTCCAGCCAACGTCGCATGGTTGGTTTCGAGATTAAGTTTAAAATGCTGCAACAAATCAAATTCACGTAGAAAATTAAGACACGCGGCTGCATCGCTATCATACTGATGTTTGGTTGGTTCTTTAGGTTTCGGCTCAATGTAAAAAGTACCCTTGAATCCGATCTTTTTCTTATAATCCACGGCCATCTGCAAAAACCTACCCAGATGATCCATCTCCTTTTTGAGGTTGGTATTCATCAAGGTGGAATAACCCTCACGCCCTCCCCAAAAAACGTAGCCTTCTCCATCTAGTTCCTTGGTCACTTCCATCGCCTTTTTCACTTGGGCTGCAGCGAACGCAAACGAATCAACATTGCAACTCGTCGCCGCCCCATGCATGTATCGTGGGTGTACAAAATTCTGAGCTGTCCCCCACAATAATTTGACCCCGGTCTGCTTCATTTGCTCTTTCACTAGGTCAACAATTGTATCCAGATACTGATTGGATTCGCTTAATGACTTGGCATGTGGAGCAAGATCACGGTCATGGAATGCAAAAAATGGGACACTAAGTTTATCGCAAATTTCGAAAAACGCAGGAACCCGTCTTTTGGCTTGTTCTATGGATCCCGGCTTCGTGCCCTTTTCCCATGGACGCACAGCAGTTCCCCATCCGAACATATCGGAACCCGTACCGCACATCGTATGCCAGTAAACGACGGAGAAGCGTAAATGCTCCTTCATCGTTTTTCCCTCTATTAATTCCGTAGGATTGTAATGTTTGAAGGTGAAGGGTTCGCGGGACTTATTTCCGGCGTATTCGATTTTCGGAATATTCGGCAGTAATGATTTGGCCATGGTGACTCGTTGGGTTGTGCGACGTTCGTCTCGTGGTTCGATCGTCTACTATTCAGCAAACTTGCATCTCAAATAACTGGACTGGGTTCGTTTGCACCGTAGGGCGCAACTTTAGGCTCAATGCTCAAAGCAATTTGAGTCCATGGGATTAAGCCTTCAAATTACTTCAGCGGCAAGTGAGATATGGCTATGGAAATTAGAATTCATTTTGAGATCGTAGGTTTTGCCAAGTTTCGAAACTGCTCCCTGATCTCGTCACTCTTACCAAGTGTGATCCATAATTCATATTCAAATTGAAGCCCAGGGGGTGTGATTAAAAGTGGGTGAAAGAAAGCTGCAGTTTTTTGAAGA
>CAMBHS010000102.1 GCA_945867235.1 Akkermansia muciniphila | reverse complement strand
GTTCGCGGTGACATTGACGCCAATTCCAGAGCCAGCAACGATTGCGTTGCTCGGACTTGGTGGCGCAGCATTGTTGTTCCGCCGCCGGAAATAATTAAAAAGTTATTGTGTTCTCATAAAGCCGTCCTTCGGGACGGCTTTTTTATTATCATAATCCGTTCAATCTTTTCATGGGAAGGTTGACATTGTTCCGAAGATTTCTAAGATGCAACCGTCATGAGACGGCGCGTTCGTCTATCAGTTAGGACACGGCCCTCTCAAGGCTGAAAGACGGGTGCGATTCCCGTACGCGCTACCATGGTTGAGCTTCTATATTTTCGTTTTTCAATCGGTGGATTTACCTCATAGTGTTCAGATGCGTCCTTTTCAAATCATTTTCAATCCGACAAGTGCGTCGGAATTAGCTAAAATTCCAAAAGACCTGCAATTGTATATCTTGGGTGAATTTCGTGGATTACCGTACGAGGTTTTACACCCAGATTCGGAGAAATTTGGTCGGTTGGAACGAGGAGGTAAGACCCTGC
Organism: Akkermansia muciniphila; assembly: GCA_945867235.1. Classification (GTDB taxonomy): domain Bacteria; phylum Verrucomicrobiota; class Verrucomicrobiia; order Limisphaerales; family SXQI01; genus SXQI01. Next base: position 8,967 of record CAMBHS010000102.1, on the reverse strand, counting down.
AACGATTTCGGTTAGGGGATTACCGCGTGTATTTTGAACGTCACGATTTAGGGGTTGTCGTTTATCGAATTCTTGGCAAAAACTCGTTAAAGGACTTTTTGTTTCGATCGAGCCTCCCTTTGGGTGAGGATGAATTATTGCAGGACAACCCAAAGTTTTGGGATTTAATTGAAGCGGCGAAAAAGACAGCGGTGTAAAGTAATGCAGTCCCAATGTCCTGCGGTCTTGCGATCACTTCAGATTCAAAGCCTGAATATCAGCCATGATGCGATCGGCAACTTCTTGGTAAATTTGTTTGAGCCGAATTTTCGAGCAATTTTCTGCTTCGGTTCGTAAATCCGTGAAATCTATTGGGACACCAAATCGAACGGCGATGGGGAATGGTCTGGGTAGGGTGATGTGGCGTCCGTAGGCTTCAAAAGTTCCAAATACCCGAACAGGAATAACCGGTGCTAAGGATTTGATGACAGTCAACCCAATACCGGATCTCGCAGGTTGAATTTTACCGTCGCGACTTCGGGTTCCTTCAGGGAACAGGATGATGATGCCTCCTTGAAGAAGTCGATCAAGGATAGAACGTAACCCTCTGGCTCCTCCTCCATCACGATCGACGGGGACGGCATTCCATGAATGCAGGATCCAGCCTATGACGGGATACCGAAACAGATTTTCTCTAGCCAAATAATTCATGGGGCGATGCAAAGCCGCTCCCACCAGTGGCGGGTCGATAAAGCTCGTGTGATTGGAGGCAAGTATCGCTGGGCCTTCGAGGGGGACGTTTTGGGGATCAATAACTCTCCACCGAAAGTAGGTGAAGTAGATAATCCGAAAAGTGAGCCAGCCGATGTAGTAGCTGAAGTTCATTAACGAAACAGTGAGGAGATCTGATCGGTTTGGATAGGTGGGTTTTTCTACTGTGAATTTTGGGGAAGAGTTTTTTTGATGTGGGCGATGATTTGGATTGAGGTCTCCTCGGCGGAGAGTCCAGAATTATTGATGACGATGGCACCCAATGGAATCATGAGAGGCGCGGTTGCCCGTTGAGAATCGCGGTGATCCCGTTGGGCAAGGTCTTCATGAACTCCTTCAGCTTGGCGTCGTCGTTCCCGTTCAGCGAGGTTGGCGTCGAGATAGTATTTGTAATTGGTCTCCGGAAAGATTGCTGACCCAATATCGCGCCCTTCCATAACTAGGTTTCCGAATCGAGTGCAGGACCGTTGAATATCTTTCATCCATTCACGTACCTTAGGGATGGCGGCAATGTATGGGACGGCAGCAGAGGTTTCAGCGGTGCGGATTTCTTTGCTGGGATAATACCCAGCAACGAGCAATCGCACGTGACCATCTACACAGTCCAATGTGGTTTTCCATTTTCGACAGGCGTTGGTGACGGTTTTAGGATTGTGGATGTCGATTTGTTCTTTCAAGCAGAACCAGGCTAAGGTGCGAAACATCGCACCTGTATCGACGTAGGTGAAACCTAGGGCTTTGGAAATAAGTTTTGCGTTGGTGCTTTTGCCGGAGGCACTGGTGCCGTCGATGGCGATGACAATAGGGGTCATTAGGAGTTGGAAAAAAAGGATGCTAATTTTTTAATTCGTTGGCAGATAGATCCGTGCTGGGAACTGGTTCGCCTGTCACGCCATTGATGATTCTAGCTCCCAACCCATAAGGGAGTGGGGCTGCAAGTGTAGAAAAAAAGTTGGGGAATGTTTTATTGACGCAGGAGGGGTTCATTATTTTCAAGCTGGGTATTCTGAGTCCGAGCATCGAAAAACACATCGCCATGCGATGATCATGGTAAGTTTCGATTGTGGCGCCGTGCAGTGAGGATGGCTGGATTTCCAATGAGTCTTCGATCTCGTGGATTTGGGCTCCGCATTTTGAGAGTTCCTTTCGCAAGGCTTGAACGCGTTCGCATTCTTGCAGGCGCATGCGTCCGAGATGGGTGAACTTCGTGGGATGATTTGCCAAGGGGCCGAGGACGATGGCGGTCATCATCGCATCACCGAGTTGGGTGACACGGGACAGCGACTGGGGAAGGGGTAGGTATTCGGGAAGATCGGCATCAATTTGCCAACCTGATGTTGGCCAATGCTCGACACGGATGTCGGACGGGTCTGAGAGTAATTGGTTTGCCCCCCAAAAATAACTGCCACTGGAAGCGTCGGGCTCTATTTGAAAAACACCCCCCTCCGGGGGAAATGTTCGGATCAATGCCTGTGTCATTGTGACGTAAGGCGACTCTTCGGGGTTAAAACCGAGAACTTCAACATTCCAACCGCCGACCCTTGCGGAGAGGAGCAAAGCAGAAACAAACTGGGAACTTTCAGTCGTGCTGACCTGACAAGCAGTGGCACGAGGCCCAGAACCGTGAATCACGGTGGGAAGCTTGTTGTTGGGTGAGTCGATGATATAGCCGAGCTGTCGTAGTGCTGAAAACAGTTCCGCCTGAGGCCGCTCATGCATGCGGGGAACGCCGTGGAGCCGATACGAACCGTGTCCAAGGCAGAGCAGTGCCGCGAGAAAGCGAGCTGCTGTGCCGGCGTTGCCAACAAAAAGATCGAGGGGTTCACCTTGCTGGGCGCAAGGGATAATCCCTCCCAAACCCTGGACTCGGATGGTTCTGTTGGAGACCTCTTCCGGATCTAATTCGACTTGGATACAGAAACCCAGTTTTTGCAAACAATGCACCATTACCTGAGTGTCCTCGCTCCAAAGCGCGCCGGTAAGCGTGGTTGTTCCCGAGGATAGAACTGCCAGAATTAGGGCGCGATTGGTGATGCTTTTGGAGCCAGGGACCCTTATTCGAGCGACCACGGGGAGGGTCAGCGGAACTATTTCGATGAGGTCAGGCAATGGCATAACTAAGATGAACCCTACGCGGTGGGGGGCAAAGTAGCCTTACGGATCCAACCATCTCGGCGTGTTTTCGCCTGTTGGAATAAATCGGTGATGCGTTCTGAATCCCCTGCGGTCAGTGATGTGCGATAATTCTGGAGAGCCGTGATCAATTGTTCTAAAGCAGCATCAAGTTCATCGCGGTTGGTCAGGGAGATATCGCGCCACATTTCAGGTGAACTGGAGGCCATCCGAGTTGCATCCTTGAATCCATTGGCGCAAAGCGCGGATTGTTCCAAGGGTTGGGAAGGGTCAAGAACAAGGTTGGCAAGGTGGGCGGCGACCAAATGCGGAAGGTGGCTTGAGCGTGCGGAAAAAGCATCGTGCGCCTCCGGAGAAAGCCGAAGGATGCGAGCACCCAAGGATCGCCAGAAATCCTCGATACGTTGGATCGCAGCAGGAGGAGAATTGTCGCCTTCCGTGACCACGCAAAGTGAATTCTTAAAGAGATCAGGTCGGGAAGCGGCAACCCCCATCTTTTCTGATCCCGCCATCGGGTGGCTACCGACAAAGCTGATTCCAGAATTATTGATGAGCGGATCAATCGCGAGATGCACGGATTTTTTGACACTCCCCACATCCGTGAGGATTGCACCGGGTGCGAGGTGAGGCATCAACTGTGCCGCAAGAGGGCGCATCTGCATGAGCGGGGTACATAAAATGACGAGATCCGCGTTTTGAACGACCTGTTGGATGTCGGTTGTAGCGAAGTCTAGGGCTCCCACCTGCTCGCATTCGGCAATGGCTTCAGGTCGTCTCACGTAACCGACAACGGATTGAGCCAAACGACCATGGCGCAACGCGAGGCCGATGGAACCTCCCAGCAACCCCACTCCGATTAGTGCAACTTTGTGCCAAGGCATTTGGCTATTGATTAAACGGGAAAACTGAAAAAGGAAAAGTGCATTTTCTACGAATCAAAGAGTTGATGATTCGGAAATGGTTTTACCTTGAATCATGATAAAGTCCACTTTGGGTCGAGCATGGACTAGGTATTCAGCACTGCGTTCCACCGAACCTTCGTAAGGGATGGCGATAAGGTCGGAAAAAGCGTCGGGGCTAATCTCTCCCAGTGTTTCTTCGCGGCGGAGGGCTTGTGCCGCGTTTACGGTCACCATTTTAAGCGTATGTAACGGGTCGATTTCAGGATGGATAGAGGAAAAGGTGTGCAGTTCTTCGAAGAGGTTAAGTGTGGGTAATTGATCATGGTTTTTGTTCATGCTTGCGAGGGAATCGGTGGCCAAGCACACGTTAATTCCATGTCGGATCATTTTTTCAATCGGGAAGGGTGCATGTCCAAAGTAACGGTGGCTCCGCGGGCAATGGACGACGCTGACCCGATTTGTCGCCAATAGTTGCAGATCAGCTGGATCGAGATAATTCGCATGGATCGCCATCAGACTCGGACTGAGCAATCCAGATTTGTGGAGATATTGGATCGGAGAGCCTTGGCCACAAGCGGACATTTCACGTTGGTTTTTCAGCCAATCAAAAAGTAGTCCGCGACCCAGCGTGAACATGTCGAATTCCTCCTGCGACTCGGACACATGAATGGCGAGGGGTAAATTGAAAGTTTGCGAGGCTTGTGCGCAAAGGCGCAATAATTCCGCCGGAGTAGAATACGGCGAATGAGGCGAGAGTCCTAGGTTGTGGAGATCGTTGGTAGGAAGCTTGAGAAGGATATCCATGGACTGGTTGAGTAGTGCTTCAGGACGATGACTGGAGCGCACCCCAGTCAATTCAAGCATGGAGAATAGGCGCAGGGGCGTGGCTTGCCAAACGTGCGGTAAAAGCTCTGGGACGGCTTCGATATCCACCAATGTGGTCGTGCCCGATCGCAGGGCTTGCGAGGCTCCTTCCAACCACGATTCGGCGTATTCAGAAAAGCCCCAGTGACTTTTGAGGACGAGGATCGATTTTATCCACTCTGGGAAATTCTTGGGTGGCGGGATTTGACCTGCCATGTTGGTGTAGTCCAAGTGGCAATGGGCGTTGATCAGACCTGGCATCAAGATTCGTGAACCTAAATCCAGCACCCGAGTTCCACCGTGTTCTTCCTTATCACGCCATGGACCTACGGAAACGATTCGACCATTTTGCAAGGTGACTGCGCCGTCCTGAATCACAGGCTGATTCATCGGAAGAACCAATCTGGATCGGAGGGTTGTCAGGCAATTATTTGTGGATTCCTGCAAAATAAGAAAACCGGGAAGGTAGGACTTCCCGGCTGATGTTAATAAGAATGTTCGCGACTGTAATCAGGTTATCGATTGGCGTTTTTGTTTGATCGCAGCGGCTATTGTATGTTTTTTTGCTTTGCGTTTATTATGGTTTTTTCGGATTTGCTGCTCAATCTTTTTGGTAACCAGATCGATCGCGGCGTAGAGGTCATTCTCGCAATCTTCCGCATAGAGATCAGGTCCAGGGACGGAGAGTTGCATGGAGCATCTGAATTGCTTTTCTGGAATTTTAGTGACGTCGTGGGTCAAAATCACGCGAACATTGATGGCCCAGCGATCGAAATGTTCCAACTTATCAATCCTTGAGAGGATGTGTTGTTCGATGGCTTCTGTGAGGGTGACGTTGTGCGTTGATAAAATGAGTTTCATCAGAATCAATATGGTTCATGTTTTAAAAAAAATCCAGTCCTCGTCCGATTCTAAATTGAGGAAAAAAATTAGGGTTTTGTGTTTTGATGATTGAGCCAGTTTACCATGGAGAGCAGGGCGAAGGATCCGAGAAGTAGCACGGCTGCGTAAGCATGGGCTGCGGGATAGTTTAACTGTTGAACCTCGTCATAAAGCGCGATGGAGGCCACACGGGTGGTCCCCGGGATATTGCCCCCAAGCATGAGCACCACGCCAAATTCCCCCATCGTGTGTGCGAAAGTGAGTGTGGCACCCCCCATCACTCCTCGCTTCGCGTTGGGGAGTTCCACATGCCAGAACTGTTGCCATCGGGATGCACCTAAAGTTTCGGCGACTTCCACACAATCCTGAGGCACCCCACGAAAGGCGATCTGGAAGGGTTGAACCGCAAAAGGAAGACTATAGATCACCGATCCGATCACCAATCCAGGAAAACTAAAAGCCAGAGTTTGACCCGTGGTTTGGAGCCACGCGGAGCCAAGGGAGTGGTGAGGCGAAAAAAGGAGGAGGAGATAAAAACCTATGACTGTGGGAGGCAACACGATCGGTAGGGTGACAAGTGTCTCCACCCATATTTTCGTGAAATGGCGTCCTCGGTTCAACCAGAGTGCTAGGGGGATCCCTAAAACTAGAAGAACAAAGGTCGTGGTCAACGCTAGGCGCAGAGTAAGCCATAATGCCTCCGTGAAGCTTGGGTATTGCCACAATAAATTCATGGTTTAATTCGTGGTCGAAAAACCATGATGCTTAAAAATATTTTGCGCGGTTGAGTTGGTCAAGAATTTTAAGAATTGCCTGGCTGAGGCATTCGTGGCTCCGTGAGAAGTAATGACACCCGATTGGGTGATGGGAGGGTGCCAATCGGAGGGGATAGGGATGTAACTCGACACTCTGTTGGACTCTCCACGAACCAAGGAAAGGGGAAGCAAAGCGAGTTGTGCGTGGCCACTCTGGGTGAATTGAAACGCCTGAGCGACATTCTCAGCGAGCACGATTTTGTTTTGCACATCATGCCAGAGACCGAGATGTTCTAAGGTGGATTTCGCAGCTTTCCCATACGGGGCATGGAGAGGGTTGGCGATGGCAATTCGATGGATCGCAGGGTTGCGAAGGATTTCGTGCAGGTTGGTGGAGACGGCAATTTTTGAGTTCGAACTCCATAAAGCCAGATGACCGATGGCGTAACGGGTGAAGGAATTGGATTCGGCATTGCCGTGGTGAATCAGGGTTGCTGGATAGTTGGTATCGGCTGATAGGAAAAGATCAAACGGAGCACCGAGCTGAATTTGGGCAAAGATGTTGCCGGAAGAACCGAACACGACTTTCAATCGAACCCGAGGATACTCTGACGTAAATGCGGTCTGCAAAGGCATCATCACAGAAACCAAGTCGGAGGCTGCAGCGATGGTGCAGGTAACCTCCGCTCCTATTCGGCCAGCCCAAAAAAGCCAGACAACTAGGATGGTGATAATTCGCACACACCAATCCTAGCCCTCGGGATTGAGGCGTCAAGATGGAGTCAACCCGAGAAGAAAATTACTCAGGTGTGCCTTGCTTCTTGACTTCAAGGGGCTGTTTGCAAGAGTTGCAAACATGATGAGGCATAGCACTCCTGCCCTTAAGAACGCCGTTGACCGGTTCGTAAAAGAATCAACGGATCATCCATTGAGATAATGGCGGTGGATGAAATGAGGTTACTTGGGAGTTGGGTTATTGCCTGTTTTTCGATTGCTCCATGTATCACGTAGCTCTGCGCATGCTGTTTGGCGACAAGCCCAAGTATATCATGTTGATCAGCGGTCTCACGTTTGCCGCGCTCCTGATGTCTCAACAATGCGGGGTGTTTTTCGGTTTGTTATCCTGGACCACGAGCCATATGCGGAATATGCGAGCCTCGATCTGGGTAGTGGATCCAAAAGTTCAACAGATAAACGAAGTGAAACCGTTGCGCGACACTGATGTCAACCGGGTGCGCAGTGTGGTAGGAGTGGGGTATGCCGCGCCGATGTATGCAGGATTGCTGCAAGCCCGGATGGCGGATGGAGGTTTCAAGCCGGTGCAGATTGTTGGTCTGGATTCAGCAACGATGGTGGGTCGTCCGGGGAATATTTTAGCAGGTCGGTTGGAGGACTTGCGGTTGCCAAGCAGCGTGATGATTGACACGGATGCAGTGGCGAAGCTGAGCATTGGGCGATCAAGGCTGCTCACGATCGGAGACGTGTTCGAGATCAATGACCGGGAGGCACGGATTATTGGGATTTGCAAAGGCTCCAAATCATGGACGGGTGCCCCGTATGTTTTTACCACATACGAGCACGCTCTGCGTTACGCTCCGCCGCAGAGAAAGATGCTTAGTTTTGTTGTCGCGGAACCCGCTGTGGGTTGGACCGCCTTGCAGACCGCGCGAAAGATTGAAAAAGAAACGGGGCTCAAGGCGTATACGGAAGATGAATTCTTTTGGTCAACGATCTGGTGGTATTTCAGAAATACCGGGATTCCGACTTCATTCGGGACGACAATTTTGCTGGGGTTGATCGTTGGCATCGCGGTGTCGGGTCAAACATTTTATTCCTTCGTCCTAGAGAATACGCGACACTTTGCGGCTCTGAAAGCGATGGGAGCGAGCACATGGTTATTGGCTCGAATGCTTTTATTACAGGCACTCATGGTCGGGTTTATCGGGTATGGCCTAGGGATTGGGTTGGCGTCGATGTTGGGTTTTATGTTTGTCAACAAAGGGCAGCCTCCGTTCATCATGCCTTACCAACTTCCATTGGCGACCTTTGGGTTGATTTTTCTCATATGCATTTTCGCAGCGTTGCTGGGCATTCGTCGCGTCGCAAAACTTGAAGCCGCCATTGTTTTCCGTGGATAAAATACAAACAATTGAGGAGCCACCATTGGCGGTGCATGTCCGAAACGTGACTAAAACCTTTGGTGCTGGAGAGACTTCAACCGTCGCACTGAAGGGTGTAAATTTTGATGCGCGCCAAGGGGAATTATTGATGGTGGTGGGGCCATCCGGATGTGGAAAAACGACGCTTCTGAGCGTTGTGGCGGGAACATTGAATTTTGAGGAGGGCGAAATTGATGTTTTCGGAGCTGCATTGCATCGGCTTAAGCCCGGACAGATCACCGAATTTCGCAAACGGAACATTGGTTTTATTTTCCAACAATTCAACCTGATCCCAACATTGAACGCGGTGGAAAATGTCAGTGTCCCATTGTTGATAGATGGATATTCGCGGCGTGCGGCAGAGGAAAAAGCTGCGGTTGCATTGAAAAAAGTTGGCCTTGGAGAAAAAATTAAGGCGAGACCCTTTGATCTTTCCGGGGGACAACAACAGCGCGTCGCGATTGCCCGAGCCCTGGTGCATGAGCCCCGGCTCATCATCTGCGATGAGCCGACTTCCGCGCT
>CAMBHS010000101.1 GCA_945867235.1 Akkermansia muciniphila | reverse complement strand
ATTGGCGCTGACGCGCCAAAGACTCCGTTCCACCGAACGGAGAGCAATCCATGAAAGCCAGAGCCACCAAAAAGAAAAGAAAGAATTTACCCGCGCCACCGGAAAGAAATAATTGTCGCCGGTGGAAAGGAATAATTGTCGTTGACCAGTTGGGAATGAACTTTTCTTGAAGCCAGGATTTGAACTTCGATCCAGTAATCTAGTTGAGACTGGAGTGGGGTATCTAGGCTAACGATTTCTTGGATAAAACAAAAAACCCCTCCCCCTTTTCAGGGAGAGGGGCTGTTAAGAATGAAGTATTACAGCTTCAAGCGGTAGAAGGTCGCTGCCGCGTTCGGCACGATCAGCAATTGGGGTGTTTTCGCACCCGCTACGTCGGAGTAAGGACCTTCGACAGTCGCTGATTGTTGGAGGGTTCCGCCATCCCAGACCAATTGGGATTCGGCGCCTGATTTTTCAATGGATAACCCTCTGCCGTAGAAGCTCAGGTTGTTCATGCCGGCCACATAGAGCGAGCCGACTTCGAGAGCACTGATCGCCCTTCTCCAAACACCGAGATCATCCATGTCGCCAGAACCCGTCTCCTGGTAGAGACCGGTGGGATCTTGACCAATGGTTGCTGCCAGTCCGGTGTCGATAGTTTTGGCGGCTCCTGTGGTGGTGCCCGATATTTTGAATGATTTCGCAAGGGAACCATTGAGATAGGTGGATACCTGCGAATCACGATCAAAGACGTAGGCCAAGTGATGCCAGTTGCCGTCGTTGATGCTGCCGACGTCGCCGTAAATACGGGCCCCTTCGGCTGAACCCGCATCATAGAGAGACACCGCCCAACCGCCGTAGTTCAGAGGAGCAGGGTCAGGTTCAGCACCGCTGCCGATGCCGTAACCATAGGCAGGCGAGAACACGATGCCTTGGCCCCCGAGAGAACCCGCAGTCGTGGTGAAGAAAGGAAGATCTCCCCCGATAAAGTCCGCGGGTAATCTGATCCAAAACGCAACCGTGAAATCCACATTGGTGCCGAACTGGAGTTCAGGCCGCACCCCGAGGGATACATAGGAGGTATTGGTGGTGGTCGTAGCTCCCGGTGCAGCAGGCACACCGAAGTCCGACACATAATTGACCCCTTTTCCGATCTTACCATCGACGAAGAGAGCATTTACGACATTGCTGGAGGAATCTGTCTGGTTGATGGCGACACCATTGTTGCCACCACCGCTGAGATCCGTCAGGTTGTCATCAAACGAGAGGTGCAGCACTAATCCGGCGACGGAAGGTGCTTTGGTAGGTGCTGCCAACACGGTGAGCAGAGCAGGAGCACTATCGGTCGTCCCTGCAGGGTTCGTGATGGTGACGGAATAGTTACCCGCATCCCCAGAGGTCAGACCAAATACAGCGTATGTGGAACTGTTGGCTCCAGCGATTGCAACCCCATTCTTTTTCCATTGATAGGAAATGGGCACCGTTCCAAAGGAACTCACGGAGAACGAAGCTTCGAGAGAAACGTAATTGACCGCTGCTTTGGGTTGCTTGCTGATCTGCGGGGAGGTATTGGATCCATAGGCCGCTCCGTAGTGGGAGAGAACTACCGCGTCAGTTAGAGCGGATGCATAAATTGCCACCTCGTCAATGGTACCATTGAAAGCACCATCATAAGTGGGGGAATTTCCTAAACGTTTGGACCCAATGGAAACGGCGGAGGTGGAAGCTCGCAAGCCACCATTGGATTGCGGACGACCTGCTCCACTGCCGGAGAGTTCGCCGTTCACGTAGATCCGCAGTTCCGGTGATTCTGGATTCTTTTGGTCATAAACTCCGACGACATGCTGCCACGATCCATCTGGACCCACGGTCGCTTCAGCAGCGTAGATGGCGTTCCCACTGCCACGGGTGAAGAAACGATATTTGCCAAAGGCAACATCCAAAGCGAACTGTTCATTCGCTGTGGTACCATCGGCTCCGGTGCCTTTGGCGATGAGTGTCGATTCGTCAGGTTGACCTTCCGCGCCTTTCGCCCAACATTCGAGGGAGAAATTCGAGGCGGTTCCTTGGAAGTTAATTTGGGTGCCGCTGATCTGTCCGACATAACTACCCGCACCTGCGAAGGCGGCGGATCGATTCGCGTCGATGCTGGAATAACCTTCCTGATTTAATGTGGCACTAAAATAAGTTCCATTGTTGGTGCCCACGATATCAAAGGCGGTGGATCCGCCGGTTTCACCCAGCCTCCACCATGCTAGAGGAGCTCGGTCCAAGACTTCCCTCCCGTAGGTGCCGACATCGGGCATAGCCAACACTGACAATGTTGCGGCGGCGCTTGTCGCTACTCCCGCTTCGTTGCTTACGACGCAGGTAATGGCGGCTCCGTTGTAATCGGGGTCCGCTAAGATTCCCAGCGTAATTTCAGTGGCGTTTGGAATGTTCACTCCGTTCTTCTGCCATTGGAATGTTTGCGGTGTGCTTCCGCCTGTGGCGACAGAAAAGAATGTAAGCATGTTAGCGAAACGTGCCAAGCTAACGGGGTTTTGAACAAATGTGGGAGGCGCGGCAATGATGTTCAATGTCACGGAACTTGATGTGGAACCGTAAGCATTTTTTGCAGTCACCACGTAAGTCGGGGTGCCGACTTGTATGTTGCTTAATACCAGGTTCGTGGAGGTAACACCCAAGTCAACTCCGTTGAGTGACCATGAGTATTCCAACGTGCCGCCGCCTTCCGCCCAAACGCTGAGGGTCGCCGCTCCACCCTTGAACAAGGTGGGCCACTTGGTGTTTGCAAAACCATTAGGTGTGGCGATGGATCGGGTGATCACAGGGGACACCTGAGCTGCATCATAAAGGCTGCTGATCTCACTTTCGGTGAGCGCGGTATTGAATATGGCAGGTTCATCGATGTTGCCACCGAAGAAAGTGCTGATGCCGCCTGGGCTGCTGAAGGGTCCACCGAGGTTGGCTTCGCTTTGTGCTCCGATCGACCATGCATTGGTAGTTACGATGGCTCCTTTAGAGCTGGCCAATGCTCCTATTTTTTTGCCGTTACGGTAAAGAGCCCATTCGGTTCCATCATAGGTTCCAGCAAGGAAAACCCAATTCCCGATATCGCCTTCCGGCATGGGAACCAGAACACTGTCGTAATAGGCACTATCCCCCGAGACGCCGATTTCGTAGTGATTGGTTGTGCCGTAGCCCGATCCGGAAAGGTCGGTGCCACGAGAGATGCGGAGGAAGGTTTCTGCGTAAAAATTATCCCAACCACGGACGATGATATCACGGAAAAAGTTCTTAACGGTGGGTTTGACCCAAGCCATCAGGGTGATGTTACCCGTGATGTCCAAACCAGGAGCTGCGGGGAGTTGGATCAAGCCATTCGCGCCATCCAAGGAGACGGAGTTATTGCCTGCGCCGAACCCAGCGTAACCGCTGCCTGCTTGTGCGGTGAGACCCCCCCAGAGGACGGTGCCGTCCGCTTCACTGCCCAAAGTGCCGCTGTTGGCAACCTTGGGAAGGCTTGCGGCATCAGGAGCCGGATAGGCAGATTCATCCAAGGGCCAATAGCCCGTTGGATTGTCCGCGAGAACGGCGGCACGATAATCTGCGGGGGCAGTCGTGGCCGTGGCAAAGTGAGCTGCACATTGAGCAGAGGTCAATGCATAGGAATAATAGGCGACTTCGTCCACCCAAGCATCGATACCACGATTGCCGGAGACTCCACCCGCTGAAATAAGGGGTGAATCAGTCAAGCTACCGTTGAAACCAGTGCCGCTGATACGGAAGGGCATCTGGGTGTTTTGCTCGAGGCTGGCGGCTTGTGCAGCGGTAAGAACGCGACTGGCTACGACAACGCCATCGACGATGACTCGGGTTTCTACGCCATCAAACACACAAACCACGTGCCGCCACTTGGTTGTGGATGCGTTGTAAGCAGGCATCGCCGCGTTGTTCACCGTCCCGACATAGCCTCCCGAATTCCCCAAGCGGAACTCGAATCGACCATTATTGTTCATGTAAAGCAGGTATCCTCTCCGTCCCGAGGGAACGAAATCATTCATTATCGAGGAAAACACCGCCATACCAGCGGAATCTCCGCCGAGCGAGTTGGGTTTGACCCAAACTTCCACGGAAAACGGACCGGATTTGTTCAATGCCGCGTTATAGGGGATGTCTAGCTTGGAACCGGCATAGCCAGCGGCCACGCCAGGGTTGAAGAATCGAACCGAATTTCCTACAACCCCACTCTCACCTTTGGCTGCATCCAAGATCACGGCTCCGTCAATAATGCTGCCCAAGGTTGACGCGTTAGCGACCTTGTTTTGCGGAGGTGAGGTCGCTGTTTCGTTGAATCGCCAATACCCTAATGGGTTCAGCGCGCTAACGGAGGAGGAATAATCCGCCCTTGTGACGATAGCCGGAGCTATGCACGTCAACAAGACCGCGACTATACTGGATCGGGCTAGTTTTGGTATTTTCATACGGAGTTTGGTTTCTGATGGTTTATGGATCTGGAGCGGTTCGATGGGTCAACAAATGGTGATGACTTAAGGAATCAGATTTTTGACCTGAACAAAAGCTTATTTGGAAGTTTTTGGTCGGGTTGTGCGAACTTGGAGCCACGCCACATCTTTATTGCGGGGCGATGGAATGTCCGAGGTGCGCGCGGTGCTTTGCAGCTTGAGCGGAGGGGTCGTGCGAGGATCCTGCCATTTCTTAATTTCAGAATGGCCGTCCGCATAGGAGAACCCGCAGGCGCGATTATGATAGGATCCGGGCATATCCATGGTGAATTTGTAAATCGAGGGATTGTTGGGTGAATACCCGTCCATATGGGTCATGAAATTGCCCCAGTTGATGGTGTCTTCGCGCTGGTCGAGGAATACCCAGGTGTCTGAAGGCCCAGGAGAAATTCTCTGGTTGGCCAGTTCGGAAAGCTTGGTATACAGATTGAAAGGATCTGCAAAGGTCGCGCCGCCCGTACCTCCACCAAAACCGCCTAGGAAAAAATTCATGGACATGGTGCGCACACGGGGCTTTTTCTCACCATTCACCAGCACATAACTATGATCGCTCGGGCACCGATAAATCCCAGGGCTTTTGTTATAGGGCCAAAGCGGCCCCTTGATGATATCCGCATTGATGTCCCAATTCTTTGGATCGGGCCCGAAACTGAGTTCGGTCTGGGTCCACGCATATTTGTTATTGGGATCCGTCGCGACACCGGAGTGACTCGCTAAAACGAGGCGGTCATTATTATCCTCGGCATACATGCGCCACGCCATCGTCAATTGGCGATGGTTGTTCATGCATTGGATGCCTTGGGCTTTTTGCTTCGCTTTACCTAAGGCGGGAAGCATCATCCCTGCAAGAATCGCGATGATCGCGATAACGACTAACAACTCGATTAACGTAAACCCCGACACTGACCCCATTGATCGAGTGCGGGAGCTCGTTCCAAGGAGACATTCTTTCCTGAATTTCATAAGAAACAATTTTAAATAAACTTACTGAAGGTGAACCGTAACTTTTACTTGACAGTATTGTACTACGCATATCAATGCCATAACCTTTTCTAGGAATGCTGGCAAGTACTAAAACGGGCGACATTCCCCGCATTAACGGGGTGGGGTCTCATGTGTTTTTAACAAATCACATGCTTCTCCCGAAAAATGGGGTGAAGGTTCATTTTCCTCTTTCCGCATTGATTAGTCTTTGAATCAAGGTTGTGGCATTCTCTCGGGCGTCATTTTTAAGGAATCGTGGTGAAGAAGTATTGGTATATCATCGGTATAGGGGTTCAAAACACGTTGGTTTACCGTGTAAATTTCCTGTTGCGTGCCCTTTTTGGTTTGATTCCACTCACGGCGACCATCTTTCTGTGGAAAGCGGTGTTTGCCGAGAAAGCCGAAGGATCAACCGTGGCAGGCTACACGTTGGCCAGCATGGTTTCCTATTATCTGGTGGTGACCGTTGTCGATGCATTGACGGCGGTAACGGAGGATGATTGGCAAATCTCCGCCGATATCAAAGACGGCAACATCAACCAGTTCCTGCTGAAGCCCGTGGATTACCTAAGGTACCGCCTTTGCTTGTTTGTCGCCGGTCGGTTTGTTTATCTGGCGGCAGCAGCGGTTCCCGTGGCGGTGTTCGTTTTGGTGCAACGAGAATATTTTGTGATTCCCGTTCACGCGATGACTTGGGTTTGGTTTGCTGGTTCGATAATCATGGCCGCGTTATTGAATTTTTTTATCTCCTACAGCATGGCGATGCTGGCTTTTTGGGTGGTGGAAATCTCCACCTTCATCTTTATCCTTTTCGCTTTTGAATACATCGCGGGAGGTCACCTTTTTCCCGTCGATATCATGCCCGCCGGATTATTGGAGGTGCTGAACTGGACTCCTTTTCCTTACCAGTTGTTTTTTCCTGTCAGTGTTTATTTGGAACGATCCCAGGGCTTAGGGCTATGGCGAGGGTTAGGGATCCAGTTCTTTTGGGTGATCTTCTTTTTTGGTCTGGCGCGACTGGCCTGGAGCCGGGGAGTGCGGAAATACACAGCGGTCGGCGGTTGATCCAAAACTATTCCTTCATGCAACCTTTCACCGCGATTACGACTGGGCTGCGAAGATACGGCGCGATTTATTTGGCATTATTGAAAAACTCCATCGTGCGAGAGATGGGGTTCAAATCTAATTTTTTGTTGTGGATCGTGGTTGAAGCTCTTTGGTTTGCTCTGCAGTTGGGCTATTTCGTAGTGATTTATTCGCACACCGAAAGCATTGCGGGCTGGTCAAAATGGGAGGTTGTGCTGCTGATTGGTACCGCTCAATTTATCCAGCAACTGTTCACCGCCATTTTCCTCACCAACGTGACGGATCTGTCCGAACTGATTCGGACTGGCAAGCTCGATTTCATGTTGCTACTACCGGTCAACACGCGTTTTCTGATCTCATTTCGCAAGGTGGATTTAGGGGGCTTTGTCAACGCAGGGATGGCTCTATGCGTGGTCGGATACGCTTGCAATCAACTGGGGATCACCCCGACTTTCCAGCATATCACGGGCTATTTTGTACTTTGCATTGCCGGCGTTTTTATTCATTACGCACTCGTTCTCGTTTTGGCCGTTTCAGCCTTCTGGACCGTGCGATCCCAAGGTGTGGTCTGGTGTTATTACAACCTGTTTAATATCGCTCGCATGCCGCAAACCGCATTTCGTGGAACATTCAAAATTATTTTTACTCTCGCGGTTCCGATGCTGCTGATTGCGAATGTACCCGCAAAGCTCATCCTAACGCGTCTCGATTCGATTTTGGAAATGGGGCTGCTACTTGTCATCACGATGATTTGGTTGATTCTATCCGAATTTTGCTGGAGAGTTTCCCTTCGCCGTTATACGAGTGCCAGTTCCTAGTCGGGTGATCCGTTGACTCTGTCCTTCGCGTGGATGGATTAAATTCTCAGCGGCAACCGTTGCTCGGAGCGCGGCTTTATGTTAGCACTTATTGAATAAGCATGTTTGGTCGGCCAAAAAATAAAAGCGGGGAAGCGCACCGGTATTACCTTTTACCCGGCATGGGTCGCGCCAATCGAAAGCGGAGGCATGTCGTTCGGTTTTGGACCATCATAGTGGGATTAGCCACAGGTCTGATCATCGGCATCGCTTTCTACATCGCGCATCGGATGTCGATGGGTTATTGATTGTGGCTGAACAGTTGGCGGATGATATCTTCGATAGGCACCTCTTGGATATCAAGGTCGAGCACAGGCAGGGTATCCAAAATCGTCTTGCATACGGGGATAAGGCGATCCCTTTTCACTTTTAGTTTAATGCATCCAGGCGTTTGTTCGACGACCTCCCCCAAGGGTGTGAGGCTCGGTGGTTGAACCGTAATATCTGCTGCCGTTTGGATCGTGATCAGTTTGGTATCCGCAAACCGGTCGATGACCTGTTCGAGTTTGCCATCAAAAAATATTTTGCCCTTGTCAACAATGATCACTCGTTTGCAGAGCTCTTGGATGTCTGCCATATAGTGACTCGTCAGAATGATCGTCGTTTTTTGAGTCTGGTTGTGGCTCCGCAAAAAATCCCTCACCGTTTTCTGAGAGACCACATCGAGGCCGATGGTCGGCTCGTCGAGAAAAAGGATTTTAGGTTCGTGCAAAAGGGAGGCGATCAGTTCCATTTTCATGCGTTCGCCGAGTGATAATTCGCGAACCATGACGTTTAATTTCCCTTCGATGCGCAGGAGCTCCGTGAGTTCGCCGAGCTTTTTTTCAAAACGGGCTTGTGGAATTCCGTAAATACGGGCGTTCAGTTCCAACGATTCCCGAGCCGGCAAGTCCCACCACAACTGGTTTTTTTGCCCTAACAACAGCGAGAATTGCCGACGGTAATCGTCTTTTCGGTGCCAAGGGATATAACCCAGCACCTTGGCGGTGCCGCTTGTAGGGTAAAGCAACCCAGCCAACATTTTGAGGGTCGTGGTTTTGCCCGCCCCATTGGGGCCAAGAAAACCAACGAATTCGCCCTCCTGAATCGTGAAGGAGATGTTTTTGGCAGCATCCGCCTCCTGATAATCCCGTTTCACGAGCCCCCGCAATGCCCCTCGCAATCCGGGTTGCTTTTGATACGTCCGGTAAGTTTTGGTGAGGTTCCGCACCTCAATGACGGGCTGGCTTCCCAAGAGTTCCATAGAATGGATGGATTCGCTCAGCAGTGGGATTCGAGTAGATTCTCGAAGTGCGAACCCCGCCTATCGTTGCAATTGGCGTTCAAGAAAATTGACAGTTTGCCGCACGCTGGCATCCACTTCCATACGGTCTTTGATTAATCGGCATGCATGCATTACGGTGCCGTGGTCGCGTCCGCCAAAGGCCTCGCCGATCGAGTTGAGGGAGTTTTCCGTCAACTGCCTAGAAAGGAACATGGCGATTTGACGCGGGAAGGCGATGTTTTCAGGGCGACGTTTGCTGGTCATATCTGCCAAGCGTATGTCGTAATGTTCAGCAACTTTTTTCTGGATGCCTTCGATATTAATCGCGAAGCGACCTTCCTCACTCAACAGATCACGCAGCAGATCTTCAGCAATTGGGATCGTCAGGTGTTTTCCAGTTAGGGAAGCATAGGACACGAGGCGAACCAAGGCTCCCTCGAGGCGGCGGATATTGGCTCGGATGCGAGTCGCAATGAATTCAATGACATCATCCGGGAGCTTTACCGCCAAGGTTTGCGCTTTCTTCCGCAGGATCGCAATACGAGTTTCCACGTCCGGTGGTTGAAGATCGGTCACGAGACCCCATTCGAAGCGGGAGACGAGACGATGCTCAAGGTTTTGCACTTCACTCGCGGGACGGTCGCAAGTCAGCACGATCTGACGATGGGCTTCGTGCAGGGCATTGAATGTATGAAAAAATTCCTCTTGGATCCGCTCTTTACCGGCTAAAAACTGGATGTCATCAATTAAAAGAAGATCGGCGTATCGATATTTTTTGCGGAATTTCGCTAAACTATTGTTCTGAATCCCGTCGATATATTCATTGGTAAACTTCTCCGAAGAAACGTAAGTCACTTTGATATGACGATTTTTGCTGAGCACCTGTTGCCCGATCGCATGAAGGAGGTGGGTTTTTCCCAATCCCACCCCGCCATAGAGGAAAAGCGGATTATAGGATTTTCCAGGTGACTGAGCGACTGCAGTTGCGGCAGCGTGTGCAAAATTATTGTTATTTCCGACGACGTAAGTTGCGAAGGTATTGTTGGGATTAAACGGGGTCTCGCGAGTCGGATTGGGAGGGGCCTGGTCTCCGACTGGGCTCGGAACCTCCAATGGTGCTGACGGAGGGGTAATTGTGGTTCCGTTTTTAGTGATACTCGGAT
>CAMBHS010000100.1 GCA_945867235.1 Akkermansia muciniphila | reverse complement strand
GAGTGCTAGGAGATCCCGTTCCAACTCAAAAAGGAAGCGACTCAACGCCGACATGGTTCCAGAGGCATCCACGCGACAATCGAGTGTCATGTAAGTTTCCTCTGGATGTTTCCATTGGGGTTGAATCGAGTTGATGGTCAACCCGCTGTTCTGCGACCATTTATCAATGGTCTTCAAAACACTGCTTTCCGCACTCGAAACACTGACTGGCAGTGAATTGGATTGCATCGATTCCCAACGCTCCTTGGTCGAAGCAGCCCGTTCGAGTAACTGTTGACCTCGGGATATCGAGTTTCGCACAGAGACAATTTCTTCACTCCTCGCTTTCCAACTTTGAAGTAGAGGCTTGATCACAAGTCGGTCACCTGCCCATAAGGCCGCAGCCAACACGGTGACCACCACTAGAAGTTGTTGTCGTTTTTGAGGATCAATACTCATAGATTCGCCGACTTTCCAAGCCACTGAAAATTAAATGTAAATTGTAATGGGGATTTCCCTCGCAATTGATCCACCTGAACTTCGGAAATCTGGGTGGAGACTCGAAGGCGATCCAGCATCTTCAATAAGGAAGCATGATCATTCGCTGTTCCTGCACAGATCACCATGCCTCCTTCATGAATTTCCAAGCTCTTGGCAATCACAGTTCCTTCCTCCGGAAACGCCTCGGTGAGCAAGCGCATGATGCTTAAATGCCGCATCGAATCATCATACCAAGGTCTAAACTTTTTGATGTCCTGCTGCATTCTCTCGATGGATTCAACATCGAATCTAAGCGCACTCCAACGGCTCCGTAATCCGGACAACTGAAACTGTTGGATCAAAAATGCGATCGATACGATAGCGACCATCGCGCCTGCAACAACGCCCGTATAGACTAACTTTTTCGACGAATACTTCGTTGAAAACTGTTTCCATGCTGAAAGACGAGGTGGCAGAAACTCCAAATCATTTTTCGCACCTGAAATATATTTGGCAGCCAATAACATGGCTGGAATCACATTGGTTTGACCAGAATGTCCATGTTGCAAACCAAAGTCCGCACGCAATTTGTTTCGTTGCAGTTCAAGCCCGAATGATTTGCTTCGTTGAGCTAAGGACTGTCCGAGTTGATTCGCGACTGACTGATCTCCAATCAGACGCAATACTTTGAGCGAGGTTCTCACCTCGGCAGGCAATTGCCCCAGCGTCATTCGCAACTCACGACCCATCATATCCAACGATTCTCCATCGTTGTTTTCAGAATTGCGAGGGGGTAGTTGCAATGAGCGAATCACAGAAACACCACCCGCTGTTTCAGCGAAAAACCCAAACGAAGACTCATTGACTACCAGATTCAATACCCCTGGTTCCGCATTTTCTGAGGATCCAAACCCTGCACAGAGCCCTATCGTAAAAGAAACAGGAGTCAGTCGAGCAACCCGTAATACCTGCTCCAAGTGTTCCACATTTTCCCTCGGAACCCCAATCTGGGTAACATGAACCAGCCCTGAAGGAGATTTGAATTGTGACCGACAGATGATCAATTCATCCGTGCTATAAGCGAAACCGCGTTCCGCTTCGAGCTCCAGATACCCAACGATATCCTCCTCGGGAAGTTCTGGAATTTCGCTCTGGCAAGATAGCACCCAATCCGAGGGCAATGCCACCACGCAGGATCGTTCATGAATGTTGCAGGAATCCAGTTGTTTACGTAATTCTTCCCCAACGACCTGAGGATCCATTTTGGCTATATCGCCGACCAATGAAAATGAAAAGGGCGTTGAAGCGTCGCATCCTCCGTTCGCCTTGCGAACAATTGATCCTTCGACTCGGCCTGCCTCAAAAGACAGTCCCAGCAGCACGTTGACTCGTTTTTTATTTAGCCAGTTCGTCATTGCGTCATTCCTGCAAATTGCCGTAGGTCCGTCCATGTTTGGCGACCCAGTGCCCAACCGTGATGAGTCAGGTCTTCGCGATGCACAATGCGTGGCGTCGCCGAAGTTGTATCAAATATAAATCGTTCCCGCTTAAATCCCCGGCCATAACGTCCGACTGCCGCAATATCCGCAGAGAACTGGTAGCTATGCCCTGTGATATACCTGCCAGCTAGCCTTGCTTGAGCTGCATCCAAAACGGAAGCCACCCAAGCTACAGAGTTCATCTTGTCAGGGTTAGCTAATCGATAAGCCACAATCTCTGATGCTTTTTCCACACCAATGCCAGGAATGCAGGCTAATACTTCCTCTCGAGCCGTGCAGACATTCACCAGACCCTCGACATAAGCCCCGTTGGTGATGGACAAAGATGTTTCAATATTCGTGAATTCATTTTCTGTCATCCCAGACCGGACAAAAAACTCTAACAGACTCGTGAATGCGGTGTTGGCTGGTCCCGTATTCCCCAAGATTTGATTGGCTCGTTCCACTCCATATTTTTCCTGCAACAATGGGGCGACCCGTTGGGCAAAGCCCGTGCCTGTTATCGCCACTCGGGCTGTTCCCTCAGAATTCGTATTGGCTTCTCGGCTATAAATTGTCAGAAATTCAAACAACCCTGCGTCTAACCGACCGTCACGATTATCTTGGGGAAGAGAAACGTCGCCGTCGTTCTCATTTTGATCCAAAACACCGTTTAAATTAGAATCCTCTCCGTAGAGTGACCATAAGTTTGCACCTGCAACCATCCGTAATTCTCCCAAGGTTTCGAAAGGACTATTCTTGCAATGATACGCGGGTGCGAGTCTCAGGTAGATTTCGTCCTCAGCACCCACTTCTGTCATTTCACTATCCTCATCCCGCCAATCTATAATGGCGGCGGCCAACTCGGACGTCATCCCAGGAAGCAATTCCAGCATGGCTACCGTCGCGGTGTTCAGATTAAGTTTGGAGGCTTCATCGACTAATCCGTAATAGGGCCGTGAGGGAGTGGTTATTTGGTTATCCCGTCCAATCATCCAAGCTTTCGCCTCGCCGATCTGAATCTGTTCCTGCTGATAATTTGCTATCTTGGGCAGGGTTCCCGGGTCACTTAGATTCCCGAGCAGATAACTCACGTAACGAGCCGTCCCATCGATTGCAAATTTTGCCGCTAAACTCGCAGCCCGATTATCCGCTGCACGGAGTTCCAATGACGCTGACTGCCCAAAATAAAGTGCAAGGCTGACAATCCCGAATGTTATCCAAAGGACGATCACCAATACGGAACCGGATTGGTTCCCAGTACATTTATTAGCACAACACCTCATAATTGTGTCTCCGTTGTTTGGGTGAGATTGGTTTGCGCTGCAACAAGTAATGGCACCACCAACTGCAAGGACTGCATTTGTTGGGTCAGATTGCGGGGTTGTTCTGTGTTTTCTTGAACCAACAGGATTTCCACCTTGATGGCTTTTGGCAGAACCGAAACCTCATTGGTCGAGTTCCACAAGGAACGCCATTGATTAGCATCGTAATAACTGAACACCAAAGTTTCCACTCCTCCCAAAAGCCATTGATCCTCCGGCTGTTCCTGCATGGGAGACAGCAAATTACGGGTCACTGTCCGAATCAAATCGAGCCCTCCATTCGAAACAAAATTTGTCGGCGGACGAAGATAATAAGCTACTTTTTGAATTTCAGACCAAGGGGAGCGTTCATCGATCAATCCTGTATTCGTGTAGAAAATCGGCCCGATCGCTTTTCCTTGATTGACATCAAGGGAATCGTTTTCACTTTGCAACGAGCCACTGAGCTTTCCATTCGGTAACATGATCCCGCTTAGGTCCTTGATAATAACTCCCGTCGCCCGCTCGAAGACAGCCGATTTGGCGAGGCGATCCATGGTTTTATTTCTTAAGCGTAATACACCAAAAAGAATTCCATTCGCAGCCACCAACACCACGGCAAAAATAGAGATGGATAGAAGCAATTCAATCAATGTGAATCCATGCCGCTTTTCCGAGCGATCAGGCTCCTGATCCGGATGCATTGGCTGCATTCTTCTCATAGCAGGCTGCCATCCGCGACGGTGCTTAGATTCACATCAAAATCCTCCCCTTGGACAGAATAGGTCACTTGGAGTGAAAGCAATTTGAATGGATCAACATTCCATGATTGGTTTTTTACCTGCCAACGAAATTGGTGTCCCCACTCTTCCACAACACCGGTGGAAGTTTGTTTCCATTGCCCAGTGACAACCAGTTCCTGGAGTATCCGTCCCCCGACGCGAGCGGCGGCTGTTTTGCGTTCGGCAACAACCCCCGCCTTGTTGGCAATCATCAGTCCACCCACGGCAACAGGCAATACAATCGCAAGAAAAGCCAACGCTGCCAGTGCTTCTGCCAGCGTGAAGCCTGCACGATTAGAACCCCGCCATCGCGATATTGTTGGTTTGAATATCATACGTCGCTCCATTCCGGCTTTGGGTTATCCAAATCCATTCGGTTTGATTTTCCGCTTCACCCACTTTCGATAATTCTTTCAGCCATACCACCTTTGGGGAACCGTTTCCTATGAAACCATCCGGCAAAAATCGAATCGCCACAGAATTGCCACTAGGACGAATTTCATTCGAAGTCTGAGGAATGTTTTGCTTAACCCCGACGGTTCTAGAATCAACTTCAATTTCAACATCATCCCCGAGTTCATAGGTGACCGGCCTCAGGTCGGTCTCGCCATAAGTATTCTCCTGCAACAACCCGTAAAGGCGTTGTTCGGCATCAATCCAAAGAACCATAGGAACTCCCTCTGAAACCGCACGATTCTGGGCAAATCGAGTCAATGAAACAAAGCGGCGTGCTTCGGAATCCAATGTGCGTCCTTTAAAAAAATTACCCAGTGAAGGACCCACAAACGCTACAACGATCACCATCAACACCATCACCAGAATCAATTCGATTAACGTGAATCCGCGATATGCAGAACATTGATCATTTCGACGACTGATTTTTGGTTGATGAATTCTCATTGGAGACCTTGAGGACGATCCATGTTTATTTCCTTTGTTTCGACTGTTGCCAGTTCGAAACATCGTCGTCACCACCCAATTGACCGTTAGGTCCCATCGAGGTGATGTCGTAGGAACTGGTGTTATGTTTGCCAGGGCATTCGTAAATATAATCATTCCCCCAAGGGTCTTTCGGTATCTCATTTTTAAGATACGGACCTCTCCAACTTTGGGAATTATTGGGCTGTTGCACCAACTCGTTTAATCCGTTCTTTCCTTTGGGATACGCCCCTGTATCCACTTCGAACGAATCCAATGCCGTTCCGAAAGTAGCGATCTGAGACTGGGTCGCGGTCGATCGAGCCTGCTCAGTTCGACCAGAAAATTTAGGAACAACGATCGCCGCTAATATGCCAAGAATGACAAGAACGAGTAGAAGTTCGATCAGCGTAAAACCAGCTTTTTGTCGAATGGAGGACTGTTGTTTTCTAGAATACTTCAGGATCATAATTCAATGGAATCGATGCTTATTTGATGTGGTCTTGTAACGAGAAAATTGGGATCACCATCCCAATAAAAATGGTGCCGATAAAACCGGCGATCAAAAATAACATTAACGGTTCAGCCAATGCGACGGCAGTTTTTAATTGTCGGTCGAGGTCTGATTCGGTGACACGGGCGATCCGAACCAACTCTTGATCAAGGCGACCGCTTTCCTCGGCCACGGAAATCATCTCCAATGTGGCACCCGAGAACAGCACTCGGCACTCACCCAAGCTCGGCCCCAATTGTTTACCTTCTTTGACGCGTTCGATAGAATTGGAAACTGCATCTACAAGAATCTGGTTTCCAATGGATCGTCGAGCCACATTCAGTCCGTTGACTAATGGCACTCCGGCTCCCAACAAAGTTCCTAACATGCGACAAAATCGTGACATCGCGAATTGAGCGACTAGAGGTCCGATTGATGGCATTTTGAGGATCATTCCTTCCCACATTCGCCTACCCTTCGGGGAGGCAAACCAATTCCGCAACAAGAATACCGCGCCCACCAACGCTAGGACAAAAATCAATCCGTAACTCCGCATCAGTTCGCTAGTGGACACAATAATTTGCGTGAGCAAGGGGAGTTTCGCTCCAAACCCCGTAAAAATGGTTTGAAATCGGGGGATGAAAAAAACCAACAAAAAGACCAACACCCCCAAGGCCAGAACCAACAAAATAACTGGGTATAAAAGAGCGGTGGTTACTTTGGAACGCATCTCCTTTTCGCTGGCCTGAAAATCAGCGATCTGACCCAGCACGACGTCCAAGAATCCACCCGTTTCACCCGCTTCAACCATGGCAACATAAACCTTTGGAAAGGTTTCTGGACATCGCCCCATCGCTTCTGCGAGAGAAAGCCCATCCACGACCGAATCATGAACCTGTTTCCATTTTGCTTGAGCCGCAGGGGTTGAAGCTTCACGCATCAAAATTACTAAAGCCCTGCTCAGAGGAACCCCGGCCGAGAGTAAACTGGACAACAAACGCGTAAAATTTTCCAAAATCCTCGGCGAAATGGAATTAGATCCTCCGAATGAAATCTTTGTGGGGAATAGTGGAAATCCAGTCGAAGGTTTTTGGGTCGCCGAATTATTCTTGCTGGCGGGTTTATGGACTCCGTTAACCCCATTGGTTTCGGACAATTTGATAGGACGCAGACCGCGTCCGGCGATCACGCGCAATGCCTCCTGCCGATTAGGAGCATCTAATACTCCGTCGGCAACCGCTCCATTCGGCTGGAGAGCGCGATAATGAAAGGAACTCATTTCGCGTTATTCCTTTTCTGGTTCACTGGTGACGACCAACTCCGCGGCTCGATCCTCACTTCCCTCACTGACGGCCTGAGCTTTGGTCACCCTGAAAACCTCCTCCGGAGTGGTTACTCCTTCCTGCACCAATCGCCACCCATCTTCAGATAATCCTCGCAACCCCAGACGACACGCAGCAGAACGAATCTCTCCACTCGAAGCATTTTTCAAGATCAGCCGCCTCACCTCCTGGCTGATGTCCATCCATTCAAAAATACCACGGCGACCATGGTATCCTGTATTGCGGCATTCCCGGCATCCGACCGCACGGTAAATGATGGCCTGAGGAGCAAATTTCAACTCCACCCTGAGAGCCTGCGTCGTCGGGGATGTGTCCACTTGTCGACAATGATGACAAAGGACACGCACCAATCGTTGCGCCATAACGGCTTCCAACGAGGAGGCGACCAAATAGGGTTCAACCCCCATATCGACCAAGCGTGACAAGGCACCGGGAGCATCGTTGGTATGCAGTGTGGAAAAAACAAGATGCCCAGTTAGCGATGCTTGCACAGCAATTTGAGCTGTTTCCTGATCCCGAATTTCACCAATAAGAATCACATCAGGATCGTGGCGCAAAATGGCTCTCAAACCCTTTGCGAATGTGAGTCCAGCTTTCTCAGAGACTTGAATCTGGTTGATCCCGCGTAACTGATACTCGATCGGGTCTTCGATAGTAATTATTTTGCGAACGTGATCGTTGATCTCGTTCAGAGCTGTGTAAAGCGTCGAAGTCTTACCGCTACCGGTTGGCCCTGTGACTAAGATGATCCCATGCGGCAAACCTAAAATTTTTCTGAACGAACGCAATTCGCGTTTATCCATTCCCAACTGTTCCATGCCTCGCAGGGTCGCGGTTTGTCTGAGCAACCGCATGACCACAGCTTCTCCGTGCAACATCGGGATCACAGAAACACGGATATCCACTTCAGCGTTATCCAGCCGAATCTTGATTCGTCCGTCCTGGGGTAGGCGTTTCTCAGCGATATTGAGATGGCTAAGGATTTTGACACGGGAAACAATCGCGGGTTGAAACCGTTTTATTTGCGCAGGAACGGGAACCTCCTGCAAAACGCCGTCGATTCGATAACGAATCCTTAACTCATCCTCGAACGGTTCTAGGTGAATATCAGAGGCACGGAGTTCGATGGCATCACGCAAAACTTGATTAACAAACCGAATAATAGACGCATCTTCCGCCCCATCATCCAAATTCGTATTTTCCTCATTCTCATCATCAACCACCTGAAATGTAGCTTCTTCTCCTAGGGTGCCTAGCGTGTCCGCGCCCACGCCGAGACGCTTCTTCATTTCCCTTTGAATCGCTTCGCGCGTGGCTAGCACTGGTTGCAACCGAAGACCTGTCATGGTCTTCAAGGCATCCAACCCTTGCGATGAAAACAACCGAGCAGTCGCAATAAAGACCAATCCATCCTTTTGATTGATCGGCAGGAGTTCCTCCTTCATGAGGACTCGTGCAGGAAACAAGGCTAACAATTGTTTGTCAGGCTCGATGTCATCCAACATCGAAAATGGGACACCATATTCTTTAGCCAACCAACGTAGCACATCGATTTCCGAATGGGCAATCGCACCTACTTGACCGCCTGAAGGCTCAAGTAGCATCCGGGCATCGGTTGCCGACAATTGCTTGTCGGCAACCATGCGGATGTATAATTCGTTAGCTGGATGAACTTCAGCCATAAGGTGTGCTAGAGGGCAGCAATAACTGATTCGGATAAAACACGAACCATTTCGATGATTACTTGAGCAAACCGGCTAAAACAGCGGCTGCTTCTTGGCGCACTGACAGCACCTTGCGCAGGTCATCCTGTGCTTTTCCGAGTGCCGCTTCTTTATTTTTCAGGGAGCCTCGATATTTTTCGAGTTTCGTTTTGATTTCAGCAGCAGGTGCATCGGACTCGATCGCCTTTTGCAATTCAGATGATTCATCGGCTTGGTCGGCTCCTGCACCTCCAGGACGCCCAGCTTGGTCGCCTCCACCGTTGGCGCCGCGACCTCCACGTCCACCAAATCCACCAAATCCACCGCGGCCTCCCATTTGCATTCTAGCCTCGGTCACTTTAGCGACGCGTTCCTCGATCAACTTCCATTCAGCATCATCCTTCACTTTGAATTGTTCGCGATAGCGTTCCATCATCCGCTGGCGCATCTGCGCTGGATCAAACCCTCCACCACCACCTCCGCCTCCACGGGGACGACCCGGAGGAGTATCTTGAGCCACCAATGTTGAGGAGCCAGCAGCCAATATCGCAGCAAGGCAAACGATGTTTAGTATTTGAGAGACTTTTTTCATATCGATTATCACATTGTTGAATGTATTACGGACACATTCCATCAGACTCAATAATTCGCCCCTTGGTTACAGATAAACACGGCATATAATCCTAGGATTTCCGCTTGCGTCCCCTTACTCCTCGCACCAGCATTCAGGGATGTCCCTCTTTTGTTTGCATCGCAAGGTCTTGCAATTCACTGGTCGCCACTTTTTTGCCTTAACATCACTTTTGATGATCCACGGGGTGGCTTCCCTCACAGCGGCACCGTTGGAAGTGGCAAATTTCGTGTGTGATGTCACGCCTCCAATCGGACACCCACTTTGTGGAGGCTGGATCAAGCCATTAGTTGCAATTGACGATCCTTTGCTCGCTAAAGGTATTGTAATCAGAGATGGCAAACAACGTTACGTGTTGTGTTCGGTCGATTGGTGCCTGCTTCAAACAGGTGCCTTTGATCAAATACGCCGAGCGATCGCAACTGCGGCGGGAATCCAAGAAAACCAAGTATCCGTCCATACAATACACCAACACAACGCCCCGATCGCGGATGTTAACGCGCAAAAATTACTCAACCAAACGAAAGCCGCACCGCTCCACCTTGATCTAGCCTTCATGAATAGCGTTTCTGGTAGAATCGCCGATGCCGTGAGGATTGCCTGCAAAACGATGCAACCTGTCACTCATATTGGTCACGGCAAAGCGAAAGTGGCGCAATTTGCATCCAATCGTCGTGTGAGGTTATCCGATGGAAAAATCCATGTCAGATACAGTTCAACAACGGATCCAGTATTGCAATCGGCAGCAGAGGGGTTGATTGACCCATGGCTGCGCACCGTAAGCCTTTATGACCACGAAAAACCGCT
>CAMBHS010000099.1 GCA_945867235.1 Akkermansia muciniphila | reverse complement strand
CCGCACTTTTGCCCATGATATTCGCCAACACATTGAGCCGGCCGCGATGCGCCATCCCAATCACAATCTCCCGGACCCCTTGGTCTCCCGCACGTTCAATCGCCAGAGCTAGGAGCGGAATCAGGCTCTCTGATCCTTCGAGGGAAAAGGATTTGGCTCCGATAAATTTTTTGCGAATGAACTCTTCGAAAGTCACTGCATCCGTCAAGCGAGTCAAAATGCTCAACTGTTCCTGACGTGTTATCTCACGACGATTCTCCGAACCTTCCATGCGCTCACGCAACCACCGTCTCACCGGGAGTTCGTCAATGTGCATGTATTCCACACCGATACTTCGGCAGTAGGTGTTGCGCAGTTTGTCGGTAATTGCACGCAATGTTAGCATCCCCTCTTGTGGGAGCGTGGCGCACGAGAACTTCCGTTCCATATCCGCCTCTGTAAACCCGTAATATCCTGGCTCCAATTCGGGCGGGCATGGACGGGGCAACCGCAGGGGGTTGATCTGTGCAATCATGTGCCCACGCATCCGAAACGATCGCACCATCTGATCCAACCGATCCTGCCGGAGCTTGGCTTGTTCCACATTGAAGCCCTGCCCTTCCTCATTCTCGACAGAATTCTCGGATCGCTCCGGAATTAATGATCTGCCACCCGTAAAAGTTGACTCATTGGAATTGCCATTCGGCGTGTCGCCGTTGGAGAGACCTTGGAAATAAGAGCGCCAATCCATCGGCACAGAAGCTGGATCACTTAAATAATCTGAGTAAAGCCCCTCAACAAACGTAAGGTTCAGGATCCCGGGCATCGGTAAATTCTTTTTCATATTCAGGCCTGACCCTCCAGTCGTGGAAGGGCAGCACCATTACTTAAAAATAAGATACCGCTTGGGGGCGTAAAATCAAAGCTCCCAGATTAGGTATAAGAATGACCCAGTTATCGCAACCCGATGCAACAGATGATCTAATGATGATCGATCCTCAAAAACTCCACTATCCCTACCATTAGGAAAAGCGAATCCCGTCGAACTGACCTTGATCAACGACGACCAAGCATCCCGGGCATTCCGGGCATTCCTCCCATTCGCCCCATCATTTTTTGGAATTTGCCCATTTTTTTCATCATCTGCTGCATTTGACCGAACCGGTTGAGAAGGTTGTTGAGTTCGGTGACGGTGACGCCGCTGCCTTTGGAAATCCGTTGACGGCGGCGGGCGTTGAGGATTTGTGGGTGGCGACGTTCTTTCGGAGTCATGGCACAGATCATCCCTTCCATGCGGCGGAATTCTTTTTCACTCTTCGAAAGGTCTGCCGTCTTAAGAGCCTCCGCGCCTCCGGGAAGCAGTCCGACGATGCTTTCGAGAGAGCCCAGTTTTTTCATCTGGCGGAGTTGGTCCAAAAAGTCTTCGAGGGTAAACTGACCCTTTTTCATCCTGTCCTCGAGGCGTTTGGCGTCCTCTGCGGAGACGGCCTCGGCTGCACGTTCCACCAAGCTAACGACATCTCCCATGCCTAGGATGCGGGAGGCCATGCGCTCGGGATGAAACGGTTCAAAGTCCTCCAGTTTTTCCCCGACCCCCATCAGTTTGATGGGTTTGCCAGTGACCGCCTTGATGCTCAGGGCGGCTCCACCCCGTGCATCGCCATCGAGTTTGGTCAGGATCGCTCCGGTGATGGAAAGTGCCTTGTCAAAATGGGTGGCGACATTGACCGCCTCCTGACCCGTCGCAGCATCAAGAACGAGCAAGATTTCCTGCGGTTGGGTAATCTCCTTGATGCGGATCAATTCCTGGATGAGAGGTTCATCGATCTGCAAACGACCGGCGGTATCTAGGATGAGGATGTTTCGGTGGTTAGCTTTGGCGAACACTAAACTTTCACGAACGATTTTTAGAACATCGGTTTCGCCCTTTTTGAGAAAGACTGGAATTTGAAGTTGTTCCCCGAGCGTCGCGAGTTGATCCATGGCGGCGGGTCGATTGACATCACACGCGACGAGCAACGGTTGGCGTGCCTGCTTATGGAGAAGTCGGGCAAGTTTGGCACTGGTTGTCGTTTTTCCAGCACCGTGAAGTCCCACCAACATGATAACCGTGGGATCCCCATCGAGTGTCAGGCTCGCATTTTCGGAACCCAGCAATTCAACCAGTTCGTCATGGATGAGTTTGATGATTTGCTGACCGGGTTGGATCGACTGAATGACCTCCACTCCCACTGATTTTTGTTTAACCCGATCAATGAAATCACGGGCAACCTTGAAATTGACATCAGCATCCAGAAGCGCAAGCCGCACATCGCGGAGAGCGTCCGCAATGTTGTCCTCGGAGATTTTCCCGAGCCCGCGCAGGTTTTTAAAAACGTTCTGGAGTTTACCGGATAACGATTCGAACATGCGTTGAGGTTAAGCGACGCCAGCGATTCTGCAACCTCGGAACCATGGATGAATATGGTTCCAAACCGACGGCAACGGCATTAAATCAACCCCCAGCAACAATTTGCACAATTTCCAAACGATCACCGGCATGAACCAAACGACCTCTGAATTCTGAAGGCGCGATGGCTTCGCCATTGAGTTCCACGACCACACTCCGTGGAAGTAGATTGCGCGCGACCAAAAAGTCTTCGAGGCTGCTAGGTAACACGGCCGTCACCCGGTGGCCATTGGCGATAACAATGCCTTCCTTCATTCCGTGAATGCGGGATCCCAATCCTTGAACACAGGTTCGTATCCAAGGCGCGTGACCATCGCTGCCACTTCCGAAGGGGTGCGATCGTCCGCAATATCAAATTGGCCGGTCGCATTGGTTGCCCGATTTGCTTGAGGCGTGAACTCACTTGAGCCCTCAGCAAGGGGGATCAAACGCCCTCGTTCCGTGCGATGGATACTCTCCTTGCCAGCACCGGTATAACCGCCGGGTTCCGTATGGCTGCCCGCCGAAATATGGGTTATCCCCAAGGGAATGAGGTTGTCGCGTAAAGCGGCGGGTTCGCGTGTCGAAAGAACGATTCCCACATCAGGAAAAACCATTCGAAACGCGCTGATCAACTGAACTAACTCTCGGTCGGCCAGTTGGGTCAGAGGTTCAAATTCTCCAGCGTGTGGGCGGAGTCGCGGCAGGGAAATGGTGAGTTGTGACCGCCAGCAGTGGCGCAATAAATATTCCACATGCGCGGCCAATGCGAGAGATTCGACCCTCCAATCGCTCAAGCCATAAAGGGCACCGATACCCAATCGCCTGAAACCTGCTGCATAGGCGCGCTCGGGAGTCTCCAGACGCCAGTCGAAATCCCTCTTGGGTCCCGCTGTATGCATTTGTTCATAGACAGTCCGGTCATAGGTTTCCTGATACACGACCAATCCTTCAGCACCAGCGGCCACCAAAGGTTGGTAATCCTCAACTCCCATTGGACCAATCTCAAGGGATACACTGGGAATAACGGCCTGCAAGACCGAGACGCAGTCAGCAAGGTAGGTGGGGGAAATGAATTTGGGATGCTCTCCTGCCACCAATAAAATGTGCCGGAACCCCTGATCCTTCAATGCCTGCGCCTCGGCGGTTACTTGCTCTTTGTTCAATGTGACCCTCAAGATCGCATTGTCTCGGGAGAATCCGCAGTATTTGCAGTTATTGATGCACTCATTCGAAAGATAAAGTGGTGCAAAAAAACGGATGACCTTCCCGAACCTTTGCCGCGTGAGCAACTGGGATCGTTGCCCCATTTTTTCGAGGTGTTTCGAAGCTTCTATTGATAGGAGTTCAGGAAAGTCCGCGAGTGAGGGTCGAGGATTATCCAGAATCGTTCGCACCTTGCTTTCCTTCGCAGTAAGAGCGCGGGCGATCCATTCCCCCATGGGCAATTGATTGAAGTGTGAGACAAAACTCATGTCAGACTGCGAATCTTAAACCAGTTTCACGTCGGGTCAAGGAGCGCACCGATCAGTGTCTGCAAGGGCAACGTTAATCTCGACACGTTCTGTCGTATCAATTCGGCAGTGGTCAGATTTCCTCCAAGATAAGGAATCGTCACCTGGGGCAGTTGCGGCAGACATTCCCGAATCAATGAAGCATTGGAAGTCGACGAAGCATCCTCAGATTCCTCATCTGAAAGAGCCAATGCCATCCGCGAGACACCTGCGGAATGCAATGCCGCAACGGTCAGTCGAACCTGGTTGATAACGCCCAACCGATTCCGTGCAGCAATCAGGACAGGGCACTTCCATTCGCAGATCAATTCCAGTGCTGAAAAGCCCTCTCCCAATGGCGATAAGAGCCCCCCCGCACCTTCAACCAACACCACCTCAGTCTCGGATCGAATCTGGTTCAGTTGAGTCGTGACATCCTGCTGCCGCACCACAAAACCCTCCTGCCGAGCCGCGAGCAATGGCGTGACACCCGATCGGAATGCGAAGGGATTGACCTTGTTGATCCCAATTTCAACTCCGCCTTGTGGATCCGTCGAAAGGATGGACCGCAACAAAGCAGCGTCCTCCCGTCCTCCGGACGAAAACGGTTTCCACGCAAAAACTCGTGTCCCACACTGCTGTAGGCGTTCGCAAATCAGTGCCGTTAAAATGGTTTTTCCGGCTCCGGTATCTGTTCCCGTAATGAAAATTACTGCGGCCATGACATTCTAGGCTTCATTTCCAATGAAAATAAAGGATCGGTATATCCGAGCGATTGCGCCGATGAACCAAGGCGACAAACTCACGTTTAAAGGCACCGATCTCCGCTTCCACCGTGATCTCAAAAATAAAACTTTGCACCGTTAAAAAATTTCGCACGCCTTGCATGATCTGTGGATCGAGCCCGGGGACGTTGATGAGTTCCCCCGTATTGATAAAGGGGACATCGTCCTCGGTTCCGGGTTGGTTGTCTGATCCATCGCGACTCGAAATAATTGCTCGGGCAAGACTAGCATCCAACCCCGGCAGCAATTCGAGAACCTCCGGAGAGGCCGTGTTGACATTCACCGCAACGCCGCTTCCAGAAATGGGTGTGAACAGATCCAACAACCCAAACCCCGATCCTGTTGGCAAGGGGCTCTCATCCATCATCCTGGCGTGGGGTTGCCGTCGATGCACCCCCGCCCCATCGGACGAAAGATGCGACCGTGTGGAACCAAAATAAATTCCGGGAGTAACCCCTTTGATCAAGAGAAACTCAGCGAGGTCATCGACCGGTCCATTCTTTGAATAATAGGGCCGCTTCGAATCCTTGCGTGTGTAATCGCGGCTCTCCGCACCGTGGGGGCGCGTTTTTTCATCAGTATCAACCCAATCAAGAAACGAATCTGTAATCGTCGAAATTTCCGAAGCATCCACTCCGATTACATCAAGCGCCTTTTCCAATATAGCTGCGTTATTTTCATGAATCTGGGACAGGTTAAATTTCCGTTCCATATCCACGATCCTCACCGAGAAACGACCGGGACCCAGTTCATTATTGCTGAGGTCGATATCCGCCAAAAGTTCATTGGTGCCGCCCCAGCCACCGGCCCATTTTTGATTCAGGGCGGTGTAATTGGCTTCACCGGGCGCAAGAAGTTGCATCGCTAAAACGTAACGTCCCAACTCGATTCCAGAGCGACCTAGAAACTCCATATCCGTTTCGAAGGTGCTGTTTCTGGCGAGCTTTGTTTCGACCTTCATCGTGTAGGCGAACCCGCCCGCGAGAACGGACAAAACAACAATCACGATCATCACGATGATGATCGCGATGCCGCGGTTACCTGGCGACCTAGTGATTACCATACGCCAAACACCGCGTCCCTCTCACGCTGCGTTCCTGCATTCCTTCCATCTCCAAAGCCCGTCGGAAGATGCTGTAAACCCCAGCCTAATTCTTCCCCCGTCAATGCCCCTTCTCCGATCACCTCTAACCCCGGCTGTCCACCCGCATTCGCCGGCCCACGCAGTTGCCCCATCCGCACTCCACCCGCACCAACTCGCGCAATCGAGGTTCCTTCGATCCGTATCGTGCGGATGGTTACCAACTCATTTGCACCGCCTTCCTTGCCGCCAAAACTCAATGCGACACGCATCATTCGGGGCATCTGATTCGTATAGAACCAGTCGGCCACCCATTCCCCTTTGCGTGCATCGAAAAAGTCCAAAGCGAATTTTTTAATCTTCGGCACAAGCACGATGGTGTAAGGCTTTTCCAGCCGGCCTGTTGCTTCGAGAATTGGACTTTGCATCATCACCAATTGTCCCTGTTGGGAGCTGAAGGTCACCCGCCTCACGCGTTCGCCCTCGAACACCCCACTTCCCGGAAATGATTCCGGCAACCGAGCCACAAAACTCAACAAGGAACTATCTGCAGAACTATCCGCAAAAAAGGAATAATACTTTGCGTTGTCGGCATACAGAACCGCCGCAGAGAGCGACTCTTGCAGAGCCCGAAGTGTCACCCGCGTCCGTTGCACCTCGGCCGCATGGGCGACTCCCAAACGTGCCGAACGCAACACCGCAGACCAAGTCGAGTAGATCGCCGCCATGACCATTGAGAATATTCCAATCGCAAGCATGATTTCCACCAGCGTGAATCCGCGACGGTTTCGATTATGTGTGGTTTTGAGATGGATTCTCAAGGTCTTGTTCCTCCCTGGTTCCGTGCCCCTGTGAACGGTCGAAACAGAAGTATTTTGCTGGTGGTCGCGACCACATGTTTCCCCGCAGTCACTCCACCTACGAGCAATTCAACCTGGTATAATCCATTCGTGCGAACCTCGATAATGGATCCTCCACAGGTGTAACCCGGGTGCATATCCTCGAAATGTTTAATTATTTCCCGAGGGATTTCCCCTTCTTCAAGACGGTTGGTTAATGAAAGTTCCGCCACAACGCTCGATGCGTCCAGATTGAACGGTTCCAGACCCCGAGCTGCCCTCACGCTTGACCCAACTAGGTTCAGGATCGCAAACGTCGCCATGAAAAATATAGCGACCGCGATCATCACCTCCAGCAACGAGAACGCCGCACAATTGCCTTGTTGTGCCGCCACATCCGATGAGGGTTTGCAGTGCTTGATAAGCTTCATCACGGTGGGGTGATTTCGTCTAGGAGCCCTGTGACAAGGTCTGTTTTTAGCAAGCGTTGTTCTCCATTGGCTGCTTTTGTCGCAACGAAAAATTCGTCGCTCGTTCCGTTAGGATAAAAACGCACCCGCACCTCATCAACATCCGTCGCTCCAATTTCAATATTGTTGACGAACAAATCCACGAGTTCGATCGTTTCCCCAAGCTTTCTTGGAAATTCCGCAATCGTAGAACCGGTTTCTCCCGTTTTCC
This sequence comes from Akkermansia muciniphila, assembly GCA_945867235.1. Lineage (GTDB taxonomy): Bacteria > Verrucomicrobiota > Verrucomicrobiia > Limisphaerales > SXQI01 > SXQI01. The sequence goes on along the minus strand of CAMBHS010000099.1, from coordinate 3,122 downwards.
CGATCAACTCGGCGGCGGACCCCGTTTTCTTCTCAGGCATTGGAGCCGCCCCCACATTGAATTGGCGATCTACAGTGATGATAAAATCATAGGGAGTCCCTCGCAAAATGGCTCGCTCCCGGGCGAGTTTACAACCCTCGGTAATATCATGAACCGCCCGAGCCAGATCATTTTTGCTCAACGCCCGCCAAACCATGGGTATCCCCGCCGCTACCACGATCCCCATGATTCCGACGACAATCATGATCTCGATTAAGGTAAACCCATTTTTACCCGTGCAACCCCTCGATAAATGCTCTGATCGAAACCTCATCGCATGGAGGTGCCGATGCTGCCGGTAATCGCAAACATCGCCGAAAGAATGCTGAACAAAAGAAATCCAACCCCGATCGCCATGCCAATGATCATCGCAGGCTCGATCAAATTGGTCGCCACCCTGAGCGACAGCGTCAGTTCGTTTTCATAAGTCGTTGCAATATTTTCCAACGCTCCGGGGACATCCCCTGTGTCCTCTCCGATCTTCAAAAGGTCCAACATTAATTGCGGAAACATTTTGGATCGCGCCAACGGTTGAGCCAGAGTTTTCCCGTCCGTAACCGCCTCCAGCGTCTGCGCGATCGCTTCCTTCAACATCACATTTGGGATGATCTGCTCCGTTATTTTCAGTGCCGTCAATACGGGCACTCCATTGCGTAAAAGCGTCCCTAAAGTGCGCGCGAATTGACCAAAGAGATTCAGCTTCATCACCGGCCCCAAAACAGGAGCATTCATTTTCCACCCGTCGATCGAGCGTTTCCCTGCTTTGGACGATTGAAACCGCTTAAATACCATCACCCCTGTGGCCAAAACGATCAGGAGCAGCCACCAATAAGTGTTCAAAAAATGACTCAAATCCATCAGGAACTTTGTCGATGCAGGCAACGGCACCTTGATTCCTTCGAAAATCGACAAAAACTTCGGCATCATGAACGACATGAAAAAAATGATGATGCCAATACCGACCGAAGCCACAATTGCAGGATAAATCAGAGCGGAAACAAACTTTTGCTGCACATCAGCGAACCGCTCGTAATGTTGCGAGAGCCGCACCAGAACCTCCACCAACGCTCCCGATTGCTCGCCCGCACGTACCATGTTGACGAACAAATCAGAGAAAACCACCGGCTGTTTCGCCATCGCATCCGACAAACTGCGCCCCTCCATCACATCCGCCTTCAACTGCCGACTGATGTCCGACGGAATCCCTTTCGTGCTCAGATGCGTCATGCTGTTCAACGCCACCACCAACGGCATCCCTGAGCGCAGAAGATTTGAGAGTTGCTGCGTGAATGTCGCCAACTCCTGAAGTTTTGGCGACTTCGGACGAGTCAGATAATTTCTTACCGCCGGGGGCAGCGAGGCAAACCGTTCTTTCGTCACCCCTTTTTTATCATTCCTGAGCCCCGAAACGCTCGCCCCTTTTGCATTGGTGATCGTCACAGGCATCAGCCCCAACTTCTCCAATTGCAACAACACAGCGGGGCGATCCGCGACATCCAGAGTCCCCTCAATCACCTCACCGGTGCGCTTCCGAGCCTTGTAAGAAAATAACGGCATACAGATTACAACACTTCCAACTCTGACATATAAACCAAAACGGAGCAAAAGTTTCCCTCCGGCGGGCAACATCTAATTTTTATGCACGAGGCGAAGCGAATTGGTAAAACTAAACTCAACCTTTGAGAAATTGATGTGTTGAATCCCGGAAAAACAATAAGCACAAATCCACAGACCCAATTCCCCGCGCAAATCCCACCCGAAGGTGCCCCACATTACCCAACGGATTCTTACCGTCCGCAGGGAACCCCCTATCAAAACAAGAGATTAACTTGCCAAAACTCTTTGAATAACCTAGCGTGAAACGAAATCAAGCGGGTGTGGTTCAATGGTAGAATATGGCCTTCCCAAGGCTGAGACGAGGGTTCGATTCCCTTCACCCGCTCCATTGATAATCAAGGACTTACGAGGCAAGCGTCACAAAATCGTCACAAATTTGTGCGAATTTAGGCCTCGTTTCCAGACCTTTTGCCATGCTTCTGAGCCGGTGGTTCGATTCCCAACGCGTGCAGTAGCAGGGGGCGCACGAGACCAGATTACCCTAGATTTGAAAGTGCTGCCACCGTCTCGCAGGTCTTTTGGAAAAAGCTCTTCGCGTCAAAAGAGGTGCGAAAAGAGTGAACACAAGCAATCGCAGTTTCCGTCCACTTCAAGCTCACTTCCGCGCCATAGCATCAAAGCTCCGCGCGGTCACACCTCAACCTTCCCTAACACTTAAACCGCGCTCGCCTAAATGCTACCGATGGTACGTCAGGGTTTTCGGTTATGTTGCGATCCGCTGGTCATGCTGACGGAGGGTGACCCGGACGACGTTGGAGATTTCGAGGAGCGTCCTGGTCGTGGTGAACGGCTTGAGATCGACGGACATATTCACGGTGAAGCCGTTTGTCGGATTCAATGGCGCGGCCAATTGGGCGTGAGGAGTCGCCGGAGTCAATTCGGTGAGCGCGGGGCGCGCCGAGTTGAAGAGCCAGATTGCGTTAGCAATTCGATCATAATGCGGAGGCGAACTTTCGCGTTTTGGGCGGCGCGGCGTCGAGAGATAAGTGCGGAGGGAGGAGGAGCGGGAAAGGGAGAGCGGGGTCGTCAGAGAGCCAAGGGTTGCGCGCAATGATTGGTCGGTTGCGCGGAGATCGCCGAGAGGCCCGAGCTAGCTGCCTCCGCAAAGTGCGGGAGGCTGGATTTGTTGCGCGCCGCGATGACCAAGTGGGTTTGTAAAGAAATCTGTGTAAGTGGTTTTTGGTTTGGTTTTTGTTGATGTGGTTTTCCCAGCTTCGGCAGCCGGATAAAATGTGCAGGGGGCGAGCTGCGAGCCCTAGCTCGCGCCCCCTGCGGTCGAATGGGTGTAAATCATCCATTGGCTCTCAGTTGGGTTGCGGCATTCTCTCGCCGAACTCAATCGCAAATCGGTTCAGTGCCTCGCTCCAGTTTTGGATCGGCATGGTCCACTTTTTAGCAATCCGTTCCAGCATCATATAGTAGAGTTTGAGCAGCGATTCCCGGTTCGGAAACACCCCACGGTTTTT